>JAZONM010000001.1:0-11831 GCA_045654505.1 Clostridia bacterium
ACAGTAAATAAAAATGCAGTTCCAAACGATCCAGAAAAACCAATGGTTACTAGTGGAATAAGAATAGGAACAGCTGCAGTTACAACTAAAGGTTTAAAAGAAGAAGATATGAAACTTTTAGCTGAAGCTATAGACAAAACATTAAGAATAAATAACGAAGAAGATAATATAATTAAAGCAAAGGAAATAGTAAATAAGTTACACGGGAGGTATGAAGCTAAGTGGGAAAACGATTAGTTATAGTTGAGTCACCATCTAAAGCTAAAACAATAAAAAAATATTTGGGAAAGGATTATGACGTGCTGGCATCAGCAGGTCATATCATTGATTTACCAGCAAGTAGATTTGCAGTAGATGTAGATAACAATTTTAAACCAGAATACATTAAAATGAAGGGTAAAGCAAAAATAATAAAAGAAATAAAGGATGCAGCAAAAGATAAAGAAAAAGTATTAATCGCAACCGACCCAGATAGAGAGGGAGAAGCTATTAGTTGGCACTTATGTAATATACTTAATTTGGATCAAAAAGAGCCTATACGAATCGTATTTAATGAGATAAGTAAAAATGCGGTATCTAAAGGTCTTGCAAATCCAAGAGGTATTGATATCAATCTTGTTGATGCCCAACAAGCACGTCGTGTACTTGATAGACTTGTTGGTTATAAGATTTCACCAATTCTATGCAGAAAGATTCAGCCAAAGCTATCAGCTGGTCGTGTACAAAGTGCCACTCTAAAACTTATTATTGATAGAGAGCGTGAGATTCAAAATTTTAAAAGCGAAGAATACTGGACACTTCTTGCAAAACTATATAATTTCACTGAGAAAGATTCATTCAAGGCTTCACTTATAAAGAAAAATGGTAAGAAGGTAAGTATTTCATCAAAAGAACAAATGGATGAGGTACTTGGGAGTTTGAAAGATGGTGATTTTGTAGTGGGAGACGTGAAAAAATCCCTTACAAAATCTCATCCTACACCACCATATACCACCTCTACAATGCAACAAGATGCACTAAACAAACTAGGTATGAGTCTTAAGAAAACAACTGCCTGCGCACAAGAACTTTACGAGGGTGTAGAGATTAAGGGTGAAGGTAAGGTCGCTTTAGTCACATATATCCGTAGTGACTCGGTGCGTCTAAGCCCAGAGGCAATTGCAATGGCAAGAGATTTTATATCTGAGAAATTTGGTGACAAATATCTACCTTCGACTCCAAATGTATATAAGACAAAGGCATCAGCTCAAGACGCGCACGAAGCCATTAGGCCTATTCATCTTGAGCGCACTCCTGAGAGTCTAAAACCTTATTTGTCATCAGACAATTACAAACTTTACAATATGATTTACAACAAATTCCTTGCTTGTCAGATGGCAGATGCGGAGTACGACCAAGTTGTTGCTCAAATAAACAATGGTGAGTACGAATTTAAAGCTACTGGAAAAACAATACGTTTTGATGGTTTTACAAAGCTTTATGAGTCTACAAAGAAGAAAAAAGAGAAAGAGGAAAACGAGGAAGAAGAAGGTTCAAACTCAAAATTGCCACCACTTAATACAGGTGATGTATTGAAAGTATCCGAACTTGTTCCTTCACAAAAATTTACAAAACCTCTTCCTAGATATACTGAAGCGACATTGGTAAAGGAAATGGAAGACAAGGGTATTGGCCGTCCAGCAACATATACACCGACTGTATCCACAATAAGTTCGCGCAAGTACATTGAAAAAGAAGGTAAAGCGCTAAAACCTACTGAACTTGGTGAGAAAGTAAACGAGTTAATGGAAAAATACTTTGATACAATAGTTGATGCTAAGTTTACGGCTGATATGGAAACAAAACTTGATGATGTAGCTGAAAAGGGTATTGCTTGGCAAGAGTTTGTAGGTGAATTTTATGGCGACTTTGTAAAACAACTAAATAGTGCTGATCATGATGGTGCAAAATTCAAAATGCCGCCAAAACCTACTGATATCAAGTGTGATAAATGTGGAAGTGAGATGGTAATCCGCACAGGTAAATTTGGTGAATTTTTAGCATGTAGCAATTATCCAAAATGTAAAAACATTATGTCAATGCAAAAACAAGCAGGTGTTTGTCCAAAATGCGGTAAGCCTGTATATGAGAAAAAGAGTAAGAAGGGCAATACATTCTTTGGATGTGGTGGATATCCTGATTGTGACTTTGTGTCTTGGGAAGCACCATTGGAAGAAAAATGTCCAAAATGTGGCGAGTATTTGACTGGCAAAAAACTAAATGGACAATTACGTAAAAAATGCAGTAATGAAAAATGTGATTTCTTTGAAATAGTCAAAAAACAAGAAAAAACAGAAGAAATTTTGCAAAACAACGAAACACAAACTGAAAATAAAAGCGAGTAATAAATGCAAAAAATTGTAAATGTGATTGGGGGAGGATTAGCAGGCTGTGAAGCTGCGTACCAACTTCTAAAACGTGGTATTAAGGTTAATTTATATGAAATGAAGCCTAATAAGTACTCTCCTGCACACAAATATCACAATCTTGGTGAATTGGTATGTAGCAATAGCCTTAAAAGTGACGACAAAGCGACAGCTGGTGGTATACTTAAGGCTGAATTAAGAATGCTTGATTCACTGCTAATTGCATGTGCTGATGAGACAAGAGTGCCAGCAGGCAATGCTTTGGCTGTAAATAGAGAAGATTTTAGCGATCTTATTACAAAACGTCTTAAAGAATTTACTAATCTTACAATAATCAATGAGGAAGTTGTAAAAATTGATACTTCTATCCCTACGATTATCGCCACAGGTCCTCTTACGAGTGATGCCTTGAGCGCAGAACTTAAGGTTTTGTTTGGGGAAGACTATTTGTATTTCTTTGATGCTATTGCGCCAATTGTCGCGTATGACAGTATTGATTTTGATATCGCCTTTGAAGGAGACAGATATGGTAAAGGAACATCGGATTATATAAACTGTCCTATGGACAAAGACGAATATCTTGCATTTCAAAAGATGCTTGTAGAGGGTGAGATTGTAAAGCTTAAAGATTTTGAAAACCACAAAGTTTTTGAGGGTTGTATGCCGATTGAAGTTTTGGCAAAACGAGGAGTGGATACAATGCGTTTTGGACCACTAAAGCCTGTAGGCATTGAAGACCCTCACACTAATCGCCGACCTTATGCTGTAATTCAACTTAGACGCGAGACCAAAAACAACGATTTTTACAATATGGTCGGATTCCAAACCAACCTTACTTATCCCGAGCAAAAACGCATTTTTTCAGTAATACCAGGGCTTAAAAATGCAGAGTTTTTGAGATACGGAACTATGCACCGAAACACTTATATCAATGCTCCACGACTTATTGACAATTATCGTTTAAAAAAATATAAAAATATTTTCATTGCAGGTCAATTGAGTGGAGTGGAAGGATATATCGAAAGTATAAGCAGTGGGCTAGTATGTGGTATCAATATGTATCGAGCTTTGATGGGACTTGAAGAGGTGAGATTTGATACCCACACGATGATAGGAGCACTTTCCAATTATATCTCTACTGCTAGCGAAAAGAATTTCCAACCAATGAGTAGCAATATGGGGATTATAAACTTTGGTGAATTTAATCATATAAGGGATAAAAAACAAAAGAATTTGGCTATGTACGAGCATTCGATAGAATGCCTTAAAAACGACATTAAAATAAATAATATATAATTTATTTATTGTAATAAAAATTATAGTTATGATATAATAAACAAAAATTGATAGACTTTAAGGAGTAGATAATGGAATTTAGAGGGACTACTATTGTAGCAATCAAGAAAGATGGAAAAACCGCCATTGCGGGTGACGGACAAGTTACACTTGGCGAGCATGTTATTATGAAAGGAAATGCCGTAAAAGTAAGACGCATATACAATGATAAAGTTGTTATGGGTTTTGCGGGATCTGTAGCTGACGCTTTTGCACTTTCTGCACGTTTTGAAGAATTACTTCAAAAATTTAGTGGAAATTTGATGCGTAGTGCAGTGGAGATTGCTATTGGATTTAGAGATGACAAATATGCTAGAAAATTGGATAGTCTTATGATTGTTGCGGACGAAAACAAACTTCTTATGGTATCTGGTAATGGTGAGGTTTTTGAGCCAGAAAACAATGTGTGTGCAATCGGAAGTGGTGGTAGTTATGCGCTTGCTGCTGGTCGTGCACTTTTGCAAAACACCAATTTATCAGCTAGAGAGATAGCTATAAAATGTATCGAAATTGCAGGTGACATTTGTGTATACACTAATAATCACATCACTTGCGAGGAGGTTTAGTCATGAATCTATCACCAAAACAAATTGTGACCGAGCTTGATAAATATATTATCGGTCAAGAGAAAGCAAAAAAAGCTGTTTCTATCGCACTTAGAAATAGATACAGAAGAAGCCAATTGCCTAAAGAAATGCGAGATGAAATAACTCCTAAAAATATTATTATGCAAGGACCTACAGGTGTAGGTAAAACAGAGATAGCTCGTCGACTTGCAAAGCTTGTAAAAGCACCATTTATTAAAGTTGAGGCTACTAAATTTACCGAAGTGGGTTATGTAGGACGTGATTGCGAGAGTATGATACGTGACCTTGTAGAGGTATCTATTCGTCTTGTTAAGGAAGAGAAAATGCAACAAGTAGGCGAAAAAGCACGTGTAATTGTTGTTAATAAAATTGTTGATGCAATGCTTCCTGTAAGACGCCAAGCAAAACCAGAGACTCCAGATGATGTACTTAGAAATGAAATAAGAGAAGATGTTGAGTCTGGCAAATGTGATAATGAAATTATCGAACTTAATATAGCTGAGCAAATGAAACCTATTGGTATCATGCCAGGTGGAATGGGACCAGATATTGATTTTGGTAATGTCCTAGGTAGTATTTTCCCACAACAACGCAGAAAGAAAAAAGTTACAGTAGCAAAAGCCATGGAGATTTTGATGGCTGAAGAAAGTGACAAACTTATCGACAATGATAGTGTAAATTCTGAGGCTATTCGTCGTGCAGAGCAAGAAGGTATTATCTTCATTGACGAAATAGATAAGATTGCTGGCAAAGGTCCTAGTAAAGGTCCAGATGTTAGTCGTGAAGGTGTTCAGAGAGATATATTGCCTCTTGTGGAAGGAAGCACTGTAAATACAAAATACGGCGTGATTAAGACAGATTATATTCTATTTATCGCTGCAGGTGCATTCCACGTGAGTAAGGTCGAAGATTTGATTCCAGAATTCCAAGGACGTTTCCCAATTAGAGTTGAATTGCAAAATCTTAATAAAGACGATTTTTATAAAATTTTGACCCAACCTAAAAATGCTCTTACAATTCAATATGAGCAATTGTTGAGTGTAGATAATATAAAATTAAAGTTCACTCCTGACGCTTTGAAAAAGATAAGCGAAATTGCAGAGAGAGAAAATGAAACAAGTGAAAACTTGGGTGCAAGAAGATTGCACAATATATTAGAGTTTGTGCTAGAAGACATTTCTTACAATGCTAATGGCGAACATCCTGTAATGGACGTCTTGATTGACGAAAAATATGTTGAGAATGCACTTCAAGACACAACAAAGAAATATGATTTGAGTAAATATGTAATTTAATGAGGTTATTATGATAAATATTCCAAAAGGTACTAAAGACGTACTTCCTAGTGAAAGTTTTAAATGGCAAAGAGTACAAGAAGTAGTATATGATATTGCTAAAAAATACAATCTTAAAGAGATTCGCACACCTATGTTTGAGCACACAGAACTTTTTGTAAGAGGCGTGGGAGAGAGTAGCGATATTGTAAATAAAGAAATGTACACTTTCCTAGACAAAGGCGAACGCTCAATCACATTAAAACCTGAGGGTACTGCGGGTGTTGCACGTAGTTTTATAGAAAATGGACTTCATAATGAAGTAATGCCGCTTAAGATGTTTTATATAACACCTTGCTTTAGATATGAGCGTCCACAAGCGGGACGTCTACGCCAACACCACCAATTTGGAATAGAAATCTATGGCTCAAATACTGTACTCTCTGAAGTAGAGACAATAATGATTGCGACTGAGTTTTACAAAGCTTTTGGTATCAATCCTACAGTAAGGATCAATAATCTTGGATGTAGTGAGTGTAGAAAAAAATATGTTGATATAATAAAAGCCTTTGTAAAGCCTTATCTTACACATATGTGTGAAGATTGTAATCGCAGATATAAGCAAAACCCTCTTAGAATGCTTGACTGTAAAAGCGAAGAATGTCAATGTATTTTGAAAAACATTCCTTCAATTCATGACAGTCTATGTGATAACTGTACCGAGCATTTTGACCACTTGCAAAAATTACTTTCAGTGCAAGAAATCAATTATGTCGTTGATCCAAAATTGGTGAGAGGTATTGATTATTACACAAATATTGTTTTCGAGTTTTTGGATGAGGATAAAAAACTTGGTCAAAATGCACTTGGCGGCGGCGGACGATACAATAATTTAGTAGAGGAACTTGGCGGAAAACCTACACCAGTAATAGGTTTTGGTATCGGTATTGAGAGATTGCTGCTTTATTTAGAGAAGAAAGGTATAACAATAGAGAATCCAAACAAAGTGGATATTTATCTTGCAAGCGCCACTAATAATGATGAATTTGTTTTATCTCTTGCAAAAGCGCTTAGAGATAAAGGATATTGTGTGGAAATGGATTTAATGTTGCGTTCACTGAAAGCACAATTTAAATATGCCGACAAATTGAATGTAAAATATGTTATTACAATTGGTGATGACGAAATAAATAATAAAGTATTTACTGTAAAAAACATGATGACAGGCGAGCAAAAACAAGTACGACAAAAAGAAATTTTTGAATACTTGGAGGCATAAAAACATGGAATTTTTAGACAGAACAAATTTACTTATTGGCGAAGATAATTTGAAGAAACTAAACTCGTCAAAAGTGATTGTTTTTGGAATTGGTGGTGTGGGAGGATACACTGTTGAGATGTTGGTGCGTGCGGGTATTGGTGAGATTGCGATTGTCGACTTTGATGTTGTGGATAGATCTAATATAAACCGCCAAATCATCGCTTTGCATAGCACTGTAGGTAGACCAAAAGTAGAGGTTATGCAAGAGAGATTGAAGGATATCAATCCAAGTCTTATCATCACTGCTATCAATAATAAGGTAACAGCTGACAATATAAAAGATTTTGATCTAAGTAAATATGATTATGTAATTGATGCTATTGATATCGTGACAGATAAGATTTCACTTATCAAAGAATGCAAAACGTCTGGAGTAAGATGTGTAAGTGCAATGGGCGCTGGCAATAGATATTCGGTACCTAAATTTGAGTATACTGACATTTTCAAAACGCATAATGATGGGCTTTCGAAGATTATGCGAAAGAAACTTAAAGAAGAAGGTATCGAATCGCACGAGGTAGTTTTTACCTCTCAGGACAGCTCAAACAATGGTCGTGTAGTAGGTAGTATTTCATATTATCCGGCTATGTGTGGTTGTTATATTGCAGGTGTTGTTGTTAATAATCTTATTTCTAATACAAAATAAAATTATAAATTGATACTTGACCCGAAGTACATAAAATAGATCACAAATGCAAATAATTTATATGAGGAGAGATACAAATGTTGTATGTAGACATAAACAAACAAAATTTCGAACAAGAAGTGCTTAAATCTGACGATTTGGTAGTTTTGAAATTTTATGGCACATGGTGTGGTCCATGCAGAATGCAAAGTGCAATTTTTAGCGAAATCACTGAATCTAAATATGACAAAATTAAAATTGCGGAAGTAGATGTTGATAGCAATGAAGAACTTTGCAAAGAATTTGGAATTATGAGTGTGCCTACAATGATATTCTTCAAAGACGGTGCAGAAATAGACAAGGTAGTTGGATTTAGAAATCTAGCTCAATCAAAGCAACTTTTTGACCAATACATGTGATAAAAAGACCTTCATATAGGTCTTTTTTATTTTAGTAATTTGTTTTGTGATAATAGTGCAATACATATAAAATAGTGGTTATGTAAATATAAATATTTGAAAAGAAGAAAAAATATATAAATTTGTTATTGACAATGGTTTTATTATAATATAAAATAAATTCAGACTAAAAAGGTAGGGATTATGAAATTATCGACAAAGAGCAGATATGGTCTTAATGCTTTGTATCATTTGGCTTTGACTAATGAAACAATGACACTCAAAGAACTTTCAAATGTTACGCTGGTCACACAGCCGTATTTGGAGAAGGTTTTGGGCATGTTGAGACGAGGAGGTTTTGTAAAGACGTCTCGTGGCACAACAGGTGGTTATGTCATCGCAAAAGACCCAAAGGAAATTACGATAGGGCAAGTGCTTAGAGTTTTGGAAAAAGACTTGGTTTTTAGTGACTGCGCAAAATCAGGGAAATGCTCCAATACAGCTTGTCCAAATAAAAATATTTTTAAAGTAATATATGACAATCTAAATAATGTATTAGATTCAATCACTCTTGACGATATGATCAATAATAAAGGAGAAAATTATGAATAAAAGAGTTTATCTTGATAATGCCGCAACAACTATGGTTTTTGGCGAAGTTATTAGAGAAATGATGCCATATTTCAATGAAAATTTTGGTAATGCCAATTCATTGCATTCTTTTGGTCGCAATGCTAGTAAAGGTGTAGATCATGCTAGAGATATTATTGCAAAAAGTATCAATGCCAAAAGCACTGAGGTTTTCTTCACATCTGGCGGAACAGAGGCAGACAACTGGGCTATAAAAGGTGTTGCGCACGCTAATATTAGAAAAGGAAAACATATTATTGTTTCTTCAATCGAGCACCATGCTGTACTAGAGTCATGTGCAGAACTTGAAAGAGAGGGTTTTGAGGTGACATATCTTCCAGTAGATAGCGAAGGTCTTGTGTCTGTGGAAGAACTTTTGCATGCACTTAGACCTGATACTACTTTGGTTTCTGTTATGGCTGTAAATAATGAAGTAGGTACAATTCAAAATATTAAAGCTATTGGCGAAATTTTAAAGGATTATAAAGCATACTTTCATACTGATGCTGTGCAAGCAATGAGTGTTTTGCCGCTTGATGTAGAGGATATGCATATAGATTTGCTTTCAATGTCGTCCCACAAAATTCACGGTCCAAAAGGAGTAGGTGCTCTTTATGTACGTACTGGCACTCCAATTAAGAAATTTATGATGGGTGGCGAGCAAGAACTTAACAAACGTGGCGGAACTACAAATGTTCCTGCAATTATTGGTTTTGGTAAGGCTATGGAAATCACTCTTCGTGACATGAAAGTAGCTAATAAACAACTTACAAGTATTACTGATTACTTTATGAAAAAAGTAAGTTATACAATCCCAGATATCAAATTTAATGGAAAACTTAATCAAAAAGCTCCTGGCATTGTAAATATTTCTTTCCGTTTTATTGAGGGTGAAAGTATTTTGATGTTGCTTGATCTAGAGGGTATCGCGGTATCTACTGGCTCTGCATGTGCATCTGGTTCGCTTGAGAAAAGCTATGTTTTGAAAGCTATGGGACTTAGCCATGAGGATACTAATGGCGCAATACGTTTTTCATTTGGTACAGATGTTACTAAAGAAGATGTGGATTATGTAATTGAAAAACTTGCTGAAGTTGTTAATAAACTTCGTAGTATGAGCCCATTGAAGAAGAAAAAGGTTAAAGGTGAATAATATGGTATATAATGAGAAAGTAATGGAGATTTTTCAAAACCCTAAAAACGTAGGAAAGCTTAAGGGTGCTAATGCAATCGGACAAGTGGGTAATGTTGCGTGTGGCGATATTATGAAAATCTACCTAAAGATAAATGAAAACGATATTATTGAAGACGCTGGATTTGAAACATTTGGTTGTGCTGCTGCAATCGTATCTTCAAGTATCGCAACAGAAATAATCAAAGGTTGGACAGTAGAACAAGCACTTAATTTTGACAATGACATGATTATTAAAGAAGTGGGCGAACTTCCTGTACACAAAATACACTGTTCGGTTCTTGCAAAAGAAGCAATCGAAGACGCAATACTTAAATATCGAAAAAAACAAGCAAAAGCTGATAAAAAGGTAGTTTCAAAGAAAGAAGAGAAAAATGTTGTTAAAGAAGAAAAAGTAGAAGAGAAGAAAGCAAAATCTCTTCCAGTAAAAGAAAAGAAAACAACAAAAAAAGCAGAAGAGTATACACCTATAAAAGCAAAAAACGTAATTGCTGAAAATAAAACACCAGCAATTGATTTAAAAACTGCGCTTAATGCATTAAAAACTGCTAAAAGTGAAAAGACAGAAAAAGTAGTAGTGGAAGAGCCAAAAGTTAAAAAACAAGCACTTAAGGAAAAATCACAAAAAGAAGCTAAGAAAGAAGTAAAAAAAGAGGTTATTAAAGAAGAAATTTTTGAATTTGACAATAAGTCTCTTAAGGGGATTGACAAAGATTTGAAAAAACAAGCTAAAGAGAAAAAGACAAATGTTAAAAAATTGGATAAAAACTTCCTTTCCCTTACAAAACGTATCAACAAATTATAAAAATAAGCCCAGAGTAATTTGGGCTTTTTTTTTACATAAAATCTTTTGTTTTGCACAAGATAGTGTAAACACAAAGGAGGAAATTATGAAAGACTGTGCATTGATATGTTTTGCTTTGGGACTTATGGTGGGTGCAGTAATCGTATCCAATAATGAGAAAGCCATGGAAATGGTAGAAAAGGGCAAAAAGGCTGTAAAAAAACAAATACAAAAAATGAAGTAAATCCATTGTTATTTCATAAAGATTGTGATATCATAAATACATGGATAAAGCACTATATAAAGTAATGGGAATCGACTACGGTGATGTGCGAATAGGCATAGCTTTTAGCGACCTTACTCGACTTATAGCCAGTCCTTATGAGACTTATACCAGAAAAAACTTAAGTACTGACATTGATTATCTTGTAAAACTTATAAAAGATAAAGATGTAAAAATAGTGGTTTTTGGTTTGCCTTTAAACATGGATGGAAGCGAAGGTGAGAGGGTTGTGAAAACACGTGAATTTGCAAAACTTTTAATCGAAAAAGTCCCTGTAAAAATTGACTTTATGGACGAAAGATTGACATCTGTCAGTGCTGAAAATATTTTATTATCTGCTAATGTAAGGCGTGACAAAAGAAAACAAGTCATCGACAAATTGGCGGCCACAATAATTTTGCAAGAGTATCTTGATACTCACAAGGGAGAATAATTATGAAAAAACAAGAAAAATCACCTATTGATATGATTTTGGACGAGAAAAACGACGAGAATATCGTACTTTTCGACGAAAACAATAATGAGACCGAATTTGAGCAAATTGCAGTTATTCCTATGGAAGAAAAGACATATGTTTTGTTAAAACCAGTAGAACTTAAAAAATGGGAAGGTATTGGTGAAGACGAAGCATTGGTTTTTGCGATTGAGGAAATTGATGATGAAGATTGCTTGATTTTGGAAGAAGACCAAAAAGTAATTGATAGCGTATTTGACAATTACTATGATTTGCTTCGCAGTCAAGGTATCGAGGTAGATGTAGAATAATTATTAAAAATATCTAAGATGACACTTATGTCATCTTTTTTTGTGATTTTTTCAGTATTGAGTAAAGACTGCTTCCGATTTCTTTTCAGAATATTTCAATTATAAGATTTAATTTTTCCAATTTAAAAAGTCGAAAATTTGTTGTGAAAATGAAAAATTTATGTCTTCCGATATTATGGAAGGTATGACATCAATCTCTTCAGTGATCAACCGTTCGGCAAACAACGATCGA
>JAZONM010000002.1:0-42147 GCA_045654505.1 Clostridia bacterium
CTACTCAATTCTTCAATATTATTTATCCCGTATCTATTCATCCCTGTATTTATTTTTACATGGACTTTTAAATTCCCCCCAAAATCCAAACACAGAATTTTATACAGAATCTCAATACTATCTACCGTGATTGATAAATTATTTTTAATACATAATAATATATTCGGGGTTTCTACTTGACCAAGAATCAGAATAGGTTTTGAAGTGAAAAGTCTTAAATTCACACCCTCTTTACAATTTGCAACAGCATAAAAATCCACTTCATTATCTATAATAGGCAGTACATTTTCTATACCCAATCCATAAGCATCACACTTTACCACTGCACACAATTTTACATTTTCGCCAATTTTGTTTTTTATGTATTTTACATTATGTAAAAGATTGGGTTTATTTATCATATATTCACTAAAACAATCCATATTTGATATATATGATAGCCTGTATATTTATGTTACAATATGTATGCTTATGCACGTTTATTTATAAAAATAAGACCACTGTTTTTAATGGTCTTATCAGTTTTATTGTTATAAAATTATTGTATTATTTCTTATCTGTGCTACCAAAGCCACCCTTTCTTTCTTGATTTACAACAATATCATTTTCCACCAATAATATTTTCATAAATACACCTTGCACAAGGCGGTCACCTTTTTTAATAACAAATGGCTCATCACCATTGTTTTTTAAAAACAATCCAATATTACCGTCATTATTAGGATTACCATAATAATCCTTATCTATTATGCCAACAGTACATGCAATCGAAATATCCACCTTTCCCATACTGCTACGTGGAGCAAGCATCAAAAATTCGTCTTCCTCCATATCAGCTTTTATATTGGAAAAAATCATTTGTTTTGAATGAGGCTCAATCACAACATCAATTGGTGAATAAAAGTCATAAGCCGCAGCATATTTAGTACCTCTTGTAGGCAATTGAACATCCTTTACTCCATACTTTATCGCAAAATCTTTTACCACTTCAAACTTTCTCATAAGCACCCCCTATATACTTCTTTTATTATACCACAAACTCTTAAAAATTCATACTCAATTTACTATCTCACCCAATTAGAATAATAACTATATTATTGAAAAATAACAAAACTAGTAATTGACAAAGCATTAAAAAAGTTATATACTATCATTGTTTTAAGATCAATTCTCATCAAAACATATTACTAGTCCAAGTTTTGTATTTATAATTTCATATGCTTCTTTAGCTCAGTTGGTAGAGCAACTGACTCTTAATCAGTGGGTCCAGGGTTCGAGTCCCTGAAGGAGCACCAAAATCCATACTAGGCATATTGCCTAGTATTTTTGTTTTAATATATTGAAATCTTCTATCCTTATGCATTCTCACAACACACAACCATATACACATTAAATGCGCAAGTAAATACAAAAAGAAACAACTATTTTGTAGTTGTTTCTTTTGAGTGGTTTTTATACACATAATTCAGATTACTAACTAATAGATTTGTCTTATTATTGGTATCTTTGTTTTTTTGCATAACATCCAATTTTCCAGATACATGTGTCTTAAGTTCATTCAAAGAATTATAGTCGTTATTTAGGTTTTCCATTTCAGCTCTCTTATTCTTAATGTTTTGGTTGTTTTTATCAATACATTTGTGAATATAAGCCTCATAGACGTGCTTGTGCAACGAATACTTTTGCGCTCTTTCTTGTAGATTCTTAATACCTTCTTCCGAAATCATAGAAGCAAAATCATCGATAAGATACATAAGCTCTTCTTTATCAACTTTTTCCCAGAATTCCAATTTTGACGAACCAATCTCTACATTTGGATCATTCAATATATTTTTTATTTCACATATTTCTGCATTTAATTTAGCACTTTCTACGCCCAATTTATTTTTAAAACAAACATAAGCTTTCTTTATCTCTTCAGCAGCTTCTGGCTTTAGATGTGAATTGTTTTCGCCAGATGGAAATGCATCTTCTACTATCTTTTCAATATTTTCATCATATTCCACTACAACATTTTTCAAAACACTCATTTTTGAAGCAAAATTGTTGAATTTATCAAATTCAGAACCCTCATATGGTACATTGTCTTCATCTCGCTCCATAAAGTAAAGCCTTCCAAATCCTTGATGTACTAAAACAGAAGTATCAATCTCATCAAAATATTTCTTAATCAATGCTTCATTATCATATTTCACATTTATAGACCATCTACTATGTGGACTAACAACTCTGTCATAATATCTATCCAAGGCAAAAAGTTTACTATCATTTACCTTCCAGCCAAACAATACTTCATCAAGATCTTGCCCCACAGTATTCAATAAGTCAATATCGGGATTCTTTATTGCATTTTGAATATCAATATTCTTGCTTTGATAATATTTTACCCATTTGTCACTTACTTCCAAATCACCTTTTGCAGAAATAAGATTTTTATTGTTTAACTCTTCTATCAAAGACAATGTCACAAAGTGCACTTTCTTTCTATTTTTGTTTATCTCTGATTTTAAAACAATTTTAAAAAATTCATCAAATTTATCACCAAATTTCATCTTTTTTGCAGAATCATAAAAATCCATTATCCCAACACTATTTGTAAATGGAACATTATCAGCAAAGACAGTTTTACCATAAGTATATATTGTGATATATTTATTTACCAAATATTCCTTCAATAAATGAAGATTGTTCTTATTTGGTTCAAATTTTTGCAAAACAGAATATGGCATATCTTCAATTCTGGAATTATTTTCAATAGGCATTCTTGAATACCTTGAAAAAGCATTCCAAAAAGCCAAATCATCTATTATTATCGACCTATTTAATAATTGATTTATAAAATCTTCTTCGCTTATATTAAGGTGGTCTATATTAAGATGCCTTGACCACAAGCCAGCATTTTCCAATTCTTCCCTCTTGGCAAAAAACATAGAATCTTTATCCATAATCTCACCTCACTACACTTTATATATTTATTATAACATAACCATATATATAATGCAATACCTCTTTTTTACCGAAAACAATTGTACAAATCGAAACTTTTGAATTACCCTTTGCAATAATAAAAAAGAGACCTTTTAGGTCTCTTTACTTTATATATTTTCTATAAAATCAATCCTACGCTGTAGGGCCAGTAGGTCCTTGAGGAATTGTCAGATTTAATATAAAATCTGGGGCTGTACCAGTAATGCTTGCAGCTGCTTCACTACCTGGCGCACCTGTTGTTATTGTTCCTATAGTAATTGTCGGAGTCAATCCATCTGCACCAGTAGGACCTGTAGGTCCAGTCGCCCCATCAATACCGGCTTCGCCTGTAGGACCTATTGGACCTATCTCACCTTGTATTCCTTGAGGACCAGTAGGTCCTATCTCACCTTGTACTCCTTGAGGGCCTGTAGGTCCTATCTCACCTTGTATTCCCTGTATGCCTTGTAGACCGGTTGGGCCGGTTGGGCCAGTTGGGCCAGTTGGACCGGTGGGACCAGTTGGACCAGTAGGACCGGTAGGACCTGCACCAGTACCCGCAGGGCCGGTTGGACCGGTTGGACCAGTAAAACCACGAGGACCACGAGGGCCGGTTATTGTTTGGATTGTGTTTCCACAACAAGCATTAAAATCATTATTACAATTACAACAACTCATTATCTATCTCCTTAAAAAAATGAAATGGGAAAACAATTCTCATTTCATTTTATGGAACAAACAATAAAATTGTTACTTCGCCTCGTACCAATTGGCACCACTTGAAGTGTTTATTTCAAGTTTTACTGCAAGATTTACTACATTTTCCATGCATTCTTTAAGTATTTGCTCGACAGCATCTAACTCTGTGCGAGGTATGTCAAGAATAAGTTCGTCATGAACCTGAAGAATAAGACGAGCTTTTAGACCTTGTTTTTTAATAGATTCGTACACCTTTACCATTGCAAGTTTTATAATATCACTTGCACTTCCTTGTAGTGGCATGTTCATCGCAGCCCTCTCGCCAAATTGACGAAGTATGCGATTTGCACTATTTATTTCGGGTATTACACGGATACGCCCAAAATATGTCTTTACAAAACCATGCTCTCGGCAATATTCCACATTGGACTGTATATAACTATGGATACGTGGATAACGCGCGAAATAACGTTTGATATACTCAGAAGCAAGGACTACTGTCGAATTGATGTTTTGACTTAATCCATAATCACTTATACCATAAATTATTCCAAAATTGATAGCTTTTGCTTGTCTTCTTAGGTCATCTGTAACATCACAAGGCGGAACACCAAATATTTGACTTGCTGTAAGACGATGGATATCTTCGCCATTATTAAAAGCCTTAATCAATTGCTCATCACCACTAAACGCCGCAAGCAAACGAAGTTCGATTTGACTATAGTCAGCACTTACAATAAGCCCATCTACAAAAGAAGATATAAATAGTTTTCTAAGATTTTTGCCCTCTTCTTTCCTTACAGGGATATTTTGAAGGTTTGGCTCACTACTACTAAGCCTACCAGTACTGGTCAAAGTTTGATTAAAAATAGTATAAATTTTTTGAGTGTCTTTATTTATAAGATTTTTATATGCAATAATATAGGTTTTGTGCAATTTAAATAATTCGCGATATTTCAAAACCAAATCAATAATTGGGTGTTGGTCTCGCATCTCATTAAGATATTTGACCTCTGTTTTTTGCTTTTTATTATTCCAAGATGTTAGTTTTAAATCCTCAAACAAAACTTTTGCCAATTGCTTTGGACTATTGATATTAAACTCACATCCAGCATGCTTGTAAATCTCAGCGGTTATTTGGTCAAGCTCAGATGCATATTTTGTATCAAGCGAATGTAATTCCGCAAGGTCTATCTTAAAACCCTCTTTTTCCATTTGAAACAAAACATCTGCAAGAGGCATTTCGATATCATAAAAAACTTTTTCCAATGAATTTTCATTTATCTTTTTTTGTAGCTCAACACTTAGATTTTTCATCGAACTCACTGGAGCACTTTTATTTAGTCCCAATTCATCCAAGACTTCAAATAAGGTCTTATTATATTTATTGGAGGTATTAGTCACATATCTTGCTATTGTTATATCAAAAACAATATTTTCAATACCACAACCAAATTTATTTAAAAAATGTTTTAAGTTTTTACTATCAAAAACAACTTTCTCGGTATTACTCAGCAATAGAGTTTTTAAAACCTTTAAAATCTCGTCCATTGGCACAACGTCATTTGCTTCAAAAACATACTCAACGTCATCTTCCAACCAGTTTACTTGAGTCTCCGCAATATCAATATACAAAGTTTTTTCATCAAATTTACTTACAAGTTTCTCGAATTCAGCCAAGGAAGAAACCCTCTTTACCTCGTGGTTTTCTTCAAATTGCATAGCACATTGCATAGCACTTACTTCACGAAAAAGTTCTGGCTTTTTTAGAAGCGAATTAAATTGGTATCTTTTAAATAGTTCGTGCACTTCCTCATTAAAAGGAAATTGGTATGTAAAATTATTGATATCATTATCAATCTTCTTATCTGTTATTATTGTAGCAAGATGTTTTGACATGTACGCAATATCTTTACACTCGCGTATCCTTTCACCCATTTTGCCTTTGATTTCGTCAGCATGTGCATAAACTCCATCTAGATCACCATACTTTTCAATAAGTTGGGTCGCGGTTTTGTCCCCCACACCTTGCACACCAGGGATATTGTCACTAGCATCTCCTCTAAGCGCTTTAAAATCTATAATCTGACTTGGAGTCAAGCCATACTTTTCATACAAAGCCTTCTCGTCCAATACAATAGCATCGACATTTGCCTTCTGTGGTTGGAGCACGACAGTATTAGCATTTATCAATTGAAGCAAATCCTTATCTGCGCTAAAAACAATATTTTCTGTATTTGTATGTTGGCGCGAAAGACAACCAATTATGTCGTCAGCCTCCAAGTCACTTCTCTCAATATGCCTAATATTCATAGCATCAAGCATATTTTTAAGAATGGGAAATTGAGAAATCAAATCCTTTGGCGCTTCCTTACGATTTGCCTTATATTCCTTGTACATTTCATGACGATAGGTCTTCTTGCCCGAATCAAACGCAACTGCAATGTATTTTGGCTCAATTTCCTTAATCGCTTTTACCAACATATTGCAAAAGCCAAAAACCCCATTGCTTACCTCACCTTGAAAATTGGTCAATGGTGGCAATGCGTAGTACGCTCTAAAAAGTAAATTATTGCCGTCAATGATTAAAAATTTATCCATAAATCACCTATTTTACTTTATTTAGTATATACCATTTTGACTTATTTACAAAACATTATTTCATTTTTTAAAAAACGCTTGATAAATTAGTTATATTGTGATAATATAACATCAGTCGAAAGAAATTTCGCTAAATTATTATATATGCCGATGTGGTGGAATAGGCAGACGCAGCAGACTCAAAATCTGCCGGGGGCAACTCCGTGCCGGTTCGACTCCGGCCATCGGCACCATCTTTAGAAGTCATTTATTGGCTTCTTTTTTATTTCACAATGTTTTCTGAAATGTTTTCTATAAGTTTCAAAATATCTGAGTATATACGACCAAAATACTGACATAAATGAAACTATAGATAGTAGAACAAAATAAACACTACAAAGAAATATTATACAATTAAAAAAAGGACGCAAAAAAGATTATGCAAAACGCATAATCTTTTTTATATTAAATTTTAAGTATCAAATGTTTAATTTTTAGTATGAAATACTAGTTTTGGGCAGCAGCAGGATAAGTTCTGAATACTAAACCTATACCCATTGCAGTATAAGTATTGCAGTACTCACCTGTCCACGCAGGAGCATCTACCCAAGCATCAATTTGAGCACATACACCAGCCAAAATTTCAGCATCAGTAGTACCTGAAATTTCTTGGAATAGCCCATATGAAAGTCCTGTAGTATATAGTGCATTTAGATACATACTACCATTACCTGGTAGAGAGGCAATTGTAACAACTTTTTCTTTTATTGCTGCCTTCTTGTCAGCCAAATTCTTATTTTCGTAATCAGGAATAGTCATAAGTTGAGTAGCACCAGGAATATCTTTTACAAAATTCAAGATAGCACTATAAAGAGCATCGCATCTTGTAGTTCCGCCTACTGCATTTGATATTTGGTTATTACCTTCATCTTCACCTAGATTGCTATTTACAAAGTGACCAGATCCACTGCTTTGCATGAAGTGAGCACTATTGCTAAGACATAGAGCAGCCATATTTTGACCATTCCAGTGATTAGTAGAATCATACATATCAAGGCCATAAGTCATATTTTCTTGAGTCTTGCCATTTAGACCATAATGTTTTTCATAATCTTCTTCTGTCTCAAAGAAACGAATGTATCCTTGGATACGCTTGTCTAGAGAAACACCATCTGCCTTGAATAGTGCAACCATATCCAACAATGCGACATCATTGCCATGGTTGTCTTTAGTATATTCAGGGATTATTGATTTTCCAGTAGCAGGAAGTCCATTAGTGCCATTAAATACACCCTCAATATCTTCCATTTGAGCCACATAAGGGCTCATGCCATAATTACTAAACCAAGGTGATTGCGAATTTACTTTTGATTCAATATGAGAATTGATTACATCAATTGTAGTAGTATGACCTGTTAGGTAATCATCATTGTCACCCAATACATGGTCAGCGATGATTGCAGGACCACCTGCTGTCTTAAATTCGCTATTTCTAATGATTACATGTTCTGCACCATAGAAATAGAATAGACATTGATATGAGCCATATCCAGTACAGCTATCAACACGATATTGACCGATATTTGGATTATAACTAGGAGTACCAATTGTCTTAATATCATTACCATAATCGAAGAAATAACCAATGTAGAAGTTGTTCATAATTGTATTATAAGCATTACAATTGATTTCTTTACTCTTCATAAGGATAATAGCTCCCGAATTTTCAGGTTTGCTATTCAATGCGCCATTTCCATAGAAATTAAAGTTTTTATAATTGATATGTGTATCTGTAGTGATTGATGCAGGATTGGAGGTTTCGGTACGGAATATAGATAAGTGAGCAGTCATATAAGATTCTTGATCTTCTATTGCACTTACATATCCTTTTCCTACTCCATCAGCGGTAGCATTATCATACTCAATTACCATTTTAGGGAATTGAGATAAATTTAATTGGAAATAATTTCCGATGAAATTAAATTTTTCACCATTTGGTACTTCACGATTAAATAAAGCAGTATCTGGATGATCTATTGGAGTACCAATGAAATTAATTTCACTAGGCACTTTACTTCTTACAGTAGAATAGTTTGGAGATGATGTAGACCATAATGAATTTGGAGCTACGTGCTCTGCCTTAAGTGTCATATCTCTTTGCAAAATCAAACCGTTTACATTGATGCCAGTAAGATTGTGAGTAGCTTTAAATGTAGTCCAATCAGGGCGCTTAGTATCGCCTCCTGCGTAATTGTCGAATAGAGAAAGTTCGTATTCTTCATATACATTGTATCCATCTACTACTTCAATATTTTCAGCAGTGAAAGTTGTAAACTCTTCATAAATAGGATCAGAATTTACAGCAGATACAGTAACTCTAAATCTCTTTCCAATAGCTGCTTCAGTAAAATCTAGAGTGGTATTTTCGGTATCAACTGCTACCATATCTGTAAGAGCAGTACCTTCAAGTAGTGTATATGTAGCGTCATTTCCCTCGCCAACAATTTTTTCTACTTTAATGTTTGTTCTTACTTTTGAGTCTTCAGTAAGTTCTACTTGATTTCCTGCACCATCTACACCACTTGCTACTATACGGAAATGGAATCTATTGTCATCTCCTACATAAAGTGGCTCATTTTTGTCTTTGAAAGATACTTGCTCATCAGTAGCGTTACGTTTTGAATCATACTCATTTAAAAGTACACTCTCAAGTTGTTCGATAGAATTGACATCTGCTTCAGACGCAACAACTTTAATTGTTACATCAAAGCTATAATCTTCCTCTTCATATGTAATTGTAAGAGTTTTGTTTCCCGCAGTAGTAATATCTATTTCGCTAAATTTCAATTCTGTAGCAGGAATTTCTTTTTTGTCTTTATTGTCATAAACAAGCACAACTACTGTATTTGCTGTAGTGAAGTCTTCATCGCCCCTAACTACTGTTGTAGCAAGAGTACCTGTTTTGACTGTTGCCGAAACTATTTTTGCTTTACCGCATGCAGAAACGGCAAATACAGCAGTAATGCAGAATAGTACCGACAATAAAATCTTTGATACTTTTTTCATTTTTCTCCCCTTTGTTAAATTTATATAAAGCGACAATGTCGCGTTATACCATATTAAATTATTTTAATTTTGACTGTTGTGTGTGCTTCACTTCCATCTGTAGCATATATTGTCAAATCAAATACTACTCTTTTGTGGAATTTGAATACACCTCTAGCATAACCTTGATTGTCAAGAACAGTAGTAACAGCACTATTAAACTTTTCTCCATAACTATATCTTAGTTTTTTATTTGAAGCATCATCAGGTAGGACGCGACAATTTAGATATAGTGTCGTCTCTCCTTCCTCATTGAAAGGAACAACAATAAATTTTTTATCACCTAATCGTGAAACTGTAGCATATTCGTCTGTCTCATTTAGACATTCTACACTTTCTACCGGTATCGTATTTACAAACATTTTTACTTTCATTCCAAATATGGAGATAAACAAGATAGACGCAAGATAGATAATGATTATTAAAATTGTATTTACTTTCTGCATTATTGTCTCTCCTTGAAATATACTTTTACTTTATTGACAAACAACCATACCCTCAACACCAAGAATGCAAGTGCTACAAAGAATAGTTTTGTCCATACATTGTTTGTGTTTTCCATGATTAAGAAATATGTAAGCACAGTCATAATTGCGGACATCAAAAAACCATAAATTGTGGATTTGATTTCATTAGGATTGAATAAGTGAGAGCCTGTTGTTTGGTAGTGAGCAGTCTGTGGATTCATAATATCCAAATCCGCCGACATAAATAAATGTGATAGATATGTACATTCTAAGAAAAGGAATATCAGTATTTTTGTGCCAACAGTATATGTAGTAGATTGTGTAAAAATAATCACTGACGCTAGTATTGAAATACTTACCAATACCATATTTATAAGTATTTTTGCAAATGCTGAGTAAAGATATGGCTTTGGATTTGTTTTTAATAAATAACTTGATGCACCCTCTTCGCTATATACATGGGCAATTGGCACATTGCTTGAAAGCGCGATTACAAGAATCAAAAGGATATTGAATACAATACTAAGCAAATATCCAGTAAGACGAGTGTCCATTGATGCAAATATTTTATTCAGCAAAAATATTGAAATCGGAAGTCCAAGCACTATGTACACCAAACCATAGAATTTGTTGGAGGTCCTATAAGTAAGTACCAATTCTTTTTTCAAGAATGAAGCAAATCCTCTCATTGGTTTGTTTTTGTATCTCTTTGATACAAGAGATTTTTTATACTCAAATGGTGTACTTGCCATTTTAAAGAACAATGGGCGTACAATAAGTAGTGTGATACCCAAAACCACCAAAATTGTGCCGATTACACCAAGCAAACACAAAAATTGTTGGCCCTTATTAAAGAAATTGTAGTCATAACCATATTGTGTACCGACTATTGCTGTAAGCACCCAAGTAAATGGTAAGAATATCCTATTAAACTTTGTTATAAACTTTTGTATTGTCCAGAAAGTAGATACCCACTGGCCTACAAGGTCAAAGTTTTCAGGAATTGCATTTATAATTGTTATTATGCCAAATACTGCAAGTCCTATAAATGCCGCAACACATACATACTCAAGCCATCTATATTGTTTTATAAATATATAAATGTACATTGTAGGAATAGATAGCAAAGATGCTATTACTACTGATAAGGCTGTAAGTATTAGTATACCTATTACCAACCACAGATAGAAATAAATCGGAAAAGCATTTATAATTCCGTATGCAACAAACCAAGGCATAAGGAAATATATATTACGGAAAAACTCGTAGATATAAAATACTAGAAGTTTTGATACAAATAATGTTGTGCGACCTGTAGGAAATGTCAGTGTCAATTGATTGTCTTTTGAGAAGTATAAACTCTTGACAAGGCCCATTACTGACACAACAATAGATATTAAATAAACAGCAGTAAAGATTACATTAAAGAAATTTTGAGGTATTCCTGGAAAGTCAGATACTATCTGAAACATATCCAGTACGGAAAATGCAACATAAATCACGCCCGTAATTAAGGCGAATTTTAAAATTGAAAGTACAACTTTAAATATGGATTTCTTAAGACTTTTAAGATAAGAAAAGTCCATCTTGTCTTTGAGTTGCATTAAGATTAGTGTTTTTAAATTACTCATTTTTCTTCCTTATTGTTATGCTTTTTTCTTTCTTGTTTTTTCTTTTTTTACTGTTTTTTCTTCTTTTACCACTTCGTCTTCAGCTTTTGTCGCTTCGACTTCTGTACTTGTAATATCTAGATAGAATTTTTCAAGTGATGTCTCTTTCTCAATCTCATCTACTGTTTTTGAAACCAATATCTTACCTTTCTTGATTATTGCAATGCGGTCACAAATTTGCTCTACTATGTCAATCAAGTGACTACTAAAGAATACGATATTGCCTGCTTTTACGTGTTCTCTCATACACTCTTTTACTTGGTATATACTATTGGGATCAAGACCTGTCAATGGCTCGTCCAAAATCCATACTTTTGGATTGTGTACAAGTGCGCTCATAATCGCGATTTTTTGTTTCATACCATGACTGTATGTCTTAATTTGATTATCAAATGCGTGCTCTAATTCGAAAAGTTTTACATATTTCTCGATTCTTTCATCTCTTTCTTCTTTTGATACGCTGTAAAGGTCAGCAATATAATTGATATACTCTCTACCAGTCAGTTTTTCATACAAAGCATAGTGGTCAGGCACATAACCTATTTGTTTTTTCGCCATAACAGATTGCTTGTCTACGTCATAACCACATACTTCGATGCTTCCGCTTGTTATTGGCTGTATACCTACTATACTTTTTATGATTGTACTCTTACCTGCTCCATTGTGTCCAAGGAAACCAAATATTTCACCACCGACAATTTCTAGATTTGCGTCTTTTACCGCATATACCGAACTTTTGCCGTATCTTTTCGAGAAATTTTTAAGTACTATCTTGTTTTCATTTTCTATAGTCATAGGTTCTGTTTTCTCCCTTCCATTTAGCGCTATTTCAAGTGCTATTTGGTCTAGTTTTATTTTTTCTTTTCTTTTTGATATATCAATTATTGTTTGGGCAAAGGAATATCCTGCTTCGTATAAAAACCATACGCCCAGTCCCAATATAACATAACACACAAAGAACAATGCTTGATATACTGGATAAAATACAAATTTTAGGTTGTTGATATTAAATTCCCATACGACAAGACGTAAGTTTTCTGCCCACGTGCCTAGTTTGTCTGCGATAAAGTCGGAATTGATGAAGAAATAGTCAACATCTCCGTAATTGCTAAACCACGCATTGCAAATAAGTACAATTGCAAAGTAAATACCAAATCCGACCATAGAATACTTAAATTCTTTAAGCCTTGGTCTTCTATAAACATTTAATGCAACTATAAGTATCGGCATAAAGAACGCAATATAGTGGTTTATAAAGAATTCCAAACAACGCGTACTATAAAGATTTGTGCTTTCACCCATATTTGGCATTGCCATCGCCAAGAATGCGCCAAGCACATTTATGAAGTAAGTGAAGTAAAATAATTTGTCCCACTTGAATATCAAACACAATGGTATGATATACATTGCGGTATTACACAAGTGTATTGGCCAGCCTGTTACATTTAAGAATGATGGAAATCTATTGTTGCACGAGAATGTAAGTAATGTGCCAAGACTTATAAGCAAAAGCGAAAATTTGATTGTTTCTTGTTTTCTCTTTCTAAGCAAGAAATATATTACAAACGGTATTATTATGGATAGATACAAAGCCATACGGTGTGGAATAGTCAAATCATTGACTTCTATAGTCGAGTTTTTGTATCCAAACAAGGCTTGAATAATGTACTCAGGTAATGTTGATACTATCGCAAGTGGTATAAGCCACAACATTTTAAGACTTGACTTTGAAGTTTTGAATTTACCATTTTCAAAAAATACTATAAGCGAAGTCGCAATCAATAAAGCAAACTCAAAAGACATTAGTAGTGCTCTTGCATCAAATTTTGCAAAAGCAAGTGGACCTGAGACAGCTTGACCAAGCAAGAAGAAACATGCATAACCCACAATACTAAAAGGCAAAACATAATATTTGATTACAATGTCAAGACCTTTCATTTTTTTATTGAAGAATGGATACATGCACACAAACAAAATCACGCTATACATAACCCAATTTAGTATTATTACGAAAGCATTTAAAGCCTTAGAATCAAACACTTCATTTTGTAGTTTGTAAGTAATCTGAATAGCATTTTCATCCCACATATAGCGAAGAATAAAAATACCAATCAAAACACATGATAATATTTTTACATATAAATCAGTGTTAAGTTTTATCGCCTTCTTTTTCCCTAGAATATAAACAGTAAATAAAACTAAAAATAAAAATGCTGAAACAGAATATAATATTGTTTGCACGTCCTCGTCCTTCGTTTTTTATTTATTTTCTACAAAATCACATATTTCTATGTAAAACAGCGTTGTTGAATTTGCGAAAAATGTAAGATTTTGTAATACGCTGCACTTATTATAACACATTAAGTCACAAAATTATTTGATTTTTAATAAAAAAATATAATTATTTTATATAAAAATTAACTTTATAAGGAAAAAACAGACCAAAAATATAGATTTTCCACCAAAAACAAAAAAGACACAAAAACTTGTGTCTTATTTTATTTCATAATTTGTGCCTTGAGGTGTGTCTATCAAGACAATATTCTTAGATGCAAGATTATTTCTAATCTCGTCCGCTAGTGCATAATTTTTATTCTTCTTTGCCTCAAGTCGAAGAGCAATCTGCTCCTCAATATATTTTTTCAAATCATCGTCCAATGTCTTTTCATTATTTGATTTTTCTTCGTCCAATACCTTATCTAAAGCAAGACCAAATACTTTGTCAAAACTACGCACAAGATGTATTTTCGAATTATCATTCATATCGCTTTTCAAAACATCAAATAGCACAGTAACCGCACTCGACGTATTCAAATCATTTGAAAGCGCCTTTTTAAATTCATTATTGAATTCATTGATTCTATCTGTTTGTAGAACGCCGTCATCTTTTTGTAATTGCCGAACCCTCTTTACAAGTTTTTCATAAGCACCCCTTGCAGAGTCCATACCCTCCCAGCTAAATGTAAGCGCGCGTCTATAATGAGCTTGAAGACAGAAAAGTTTGTACACCTCAGGTTTGTACCCTTTAGAGTCAAGTAAATCGACCGTCAAAAACTCCCCTTTACTCTTACTCATTTTTCCTTCAGCTGTATTCAAATGTTCTACATGTAGCCAATAATTACACCACTTATGTCCAAAAAAACTTTCACTTTGCGCAATTTCATTTGTGTGATGAGGAAATTTGTTGTCTACACCACCGCAGTGAATATCAAGGTATTCTCCCAAGTGTTTGTATGAAATACCTGAGCACTCAATATGCCAACCAGGATATCCCACACCCCATGGACTATCCCATTTAAGTTCTTGATTGTCAAACTTGGATTTAGTAAACCACAGTACAAAGTCTTGTGGATTGCGTTTTCCCTCATCATGTTCGACATCATCACGCGCACCAATCACCATTTCGTCGCTTTTTTGATTTGTAAGCACATAATAATCGTCAAGTTTTGAAACATCAAAATAAATATTACCGCCCGATTTGTACGCAAAACCCTTTTCAAGTAATGTAGAGATAATTTCAAAATATGTGTCAATACAATCAGTTGCAGGCACAACAATATCAGGCCAGTCAAGGTTTAGTTTTTCGCAGTCTTTTTTAAAAGCCTCTGTATAAAATTTGGCTATATCAAGGACTGTTTTGCGTTCTCGCTTTGCACCAATAAGCATTTTGTCTTCACCTGTATCCCCGTCACTAGATAAGTGTCCAACGTCAGTTATGTTCATTGCGCGTGTCACATTATAACCAAGATATCTAAGGCTTTTTACCAAAATATCCTCTACTATATACGAACGCAAGTTTCCGATATGTGCAAAATGATATACTGTAGGACCACATGTATATACCTTAACATCATTTTTGTCTCTAGGAACAAATTCCTCTACCGTTCTGCTCAGAGAATTAAATAACTTCATATTTTTTCCTTAATTTTTATTTATTCAAATATATATTCAAAAAAAGCTAATTTGGTCTATATCCATCTTTAAGTGGAATTGTGTTATTGAATACAAGTCTGCCATCAACAGTATCTTTATCAAGACAATAATAACCCTTTCTAACAAATTGGAATTTGTCTCCCACTTTTGCATTTAGGATATATTTTTCCACCAAAGCTTTTGTTTCCACAAGTGAATCAGGTGTCAACATTTCTTCAATATCAACTCCTTCAGCAAGAGCTTTAGCAGGATTTTTGTATTCTTCTTTTACTAGTGGACGGAAATTACGGATAACAACCTCTACCGCATTGTCACAACCAACCCAATGGATTGTTCCCTTGCATTTGATACCACTAGTATCACTTCCACTACGGCTATTAGGATAGTACTCACATTCTAGATGATCAATACTGCCATCTTCATTTTTGACTACTTTATTACATCTTACAATATATGCACCTTTTAGACGCACAACTCCACCCTCTACAAGTCGATTGTATTTAGGCGGTGGATTAAGACTAAAGTCATCACTATCAATATAGATTTCTTTACCAAATGTCATTTTGTGTTTGCCAGCATTTTCATCATTTGGATTGTTTTCCAGCTCCACCTCTTCACTGCCTTCATAATTGGTAATAACAACTTTTAAAGGCTCAAGAACACCCATAACACGAGTAGCGATATTATTAAGGTCGTTGCGCAAATAATACTCAAGCGCACTGAAAGGAAGCACACTCTCAGCTTTGCTCACGCCCACTGATTTGATAAATTCTTTAACACCATTAGCAGTATAACCACGACGTTTCATACCCACTATAGTCAGATATCTTGGGTCGTCCCAACCAAGCACCCTGCCTTCGTTTACAAGTTTTTTAAGATAACGTTTTCCAAGTAAAACATTTTCCAAAAGCAGTTTTCCAAATTCAATTTGTCTTGGCGCATAAGGTTTTCCCCAACCTTTCTCAATAAACCAATTGTATACTGGTCTATGGTCTTCAAAATTGATATCACAAAGGCTATATGTTGTGCCCTCCAGTGCGTCCTCTAGCGGATGTGCGAAATCGTACATTGGATAAATACACCATTTGTCTCCCGTTTTGTAGTGATGAGCATGAAGCACCCTATACATAACAGGGTCTCGCATATTCATATTCGGATGCGCCATATCAATTTTGGCTCTTAATGTCACTTCGCCATCTTTGTATTTGCCCGCCCTCATGTCTCTAAACATTTGTAGACTTTCTTCAATAGGACGGTCTCTATATGGACTATTTTGACCCGGCTCAGTAAGTGTACCACGCATATTGGACACTTCATCTGCAGAAAGTTCGCATACATACGCGTCGCCATTTATTATCATTTTCTCTGCTATTTCGTATATCTTTTCAAAATACTCTTCACTAGCATAAATAACACGTTTTGGAGTGTATCCTAGCCATTTAAGGTCAGCCACATAACTATCTGCAAAGTCCCCATCTTCCTTTGTAGGATTAGTGTCATCCATACGAAGATTGGTATAACCACCAAATTTAATAGCAGTCTCAAAGTCAATCATCCAAGCCTTGCAGTGACCTATATGCCAATATCCACTTGGCTCTGGAGGACAACGTGTAATCACTTCTTTTGATTTGCCACTCTTTAAGTCAGCTAGTATCGCCTCTTCTATAAAATTTTCAGGTACAATATTTGTTAAGTCCATTTTATCTCCTAGTAATAAATTATTATCATTTCAAAATAATATCACAATTTAAAGGGTATGGCAATCCAATTGTACAAATTCTAATCATTTTTAAATCCAAAAAATCTCACTTTTACTTGCATTACTGTGCTGTATGAAAAAATTGAGTATTGACTGGAGATGTCTACTATGATAAAATTAAACCATAAAGAAAGGAGAAAGTTATGGAATTTTTGTACACCCTTTATCCTCAAACAAAAACAGAAAAAGAACTTGTTAAAAAGAGTTTTTTGCCATTCGCAGAAGAATTGGGGCTAAATAAAAATGCAAGTGTAAAAGAATATATCGACACTGCTTTTGAAAAATTTTTGCAAGGTGATTATAAAACAGCAACTAAATTAGCAAAACAACTTAGCAAAACACTAGCAAAAAAAGACATAACCCCCTTTAGAAGAGATTTTGAAAATTATCTTCACTACAATCCTATCTACGCTATGGCAACATTTATGCGTTATCAAAATTCAACGGAAGGTGGACCTGTACAAAAAAACTCCAGAAGGATAATTGCAAATTACATAGGAAGTGGCGGAAACTCAGAAATTTTCCACGTATACAACTTGCAAAATATCGAGAAATACATAAACGAATTTCACTATGTGTCATTCAAGAGTTCAATAGCATCTGCAAATAATTTCCGCGAAGAATTTAATGTTTCACCTATTGAAACCTTGTTTGAATTGCAATACAAATTAGTCAAAGACGAAAAAGAAATGGAGAAACTAAACCAACAACTCCTATCCTACGAAAATTTATATAAAGCACCTAGATTTATAAAAAGCAACTTGTCAGCATTAAAAGGATTGATGTCATACAATAAAAAGAATTTCAATGAAATTTTCGACCAACACGATTGCAACATGATAAAAAGCATCGCAACATTTAAGGACAAGTACTTAGAAACATACAACAAACTAAAAGACGACACAAATCCTAAAACGTCGTATTTCCACAAGGTGTTTCTTGAGACTTTTTCACAAGGTAGATATTACCCTGAAAACAATTCAAAAATCTACAATAAAGTCAACGCAAAAATAAATTCTAATACTCGACTAAACAGCACCCCATCAAAATAGATAAAAGCACCTAAATATAGGTGCTTTTTTATTTTCCGCATAATACTTTGCATAGCACTGCAAAATCAATCAAATCGTCTATTTTTTCAAATAAATAATTTGATTATTTTTAATTATTCAATAATAACTTTTTTACATGTATTACACACATGAAAACGTCTTACTTTTTAGTTATTTAATAATAACATTTTTGCTAATTCAATTCGTCATAATTATTGTTTTGCTGAATAAAATCCACCATATCCTTACGTGTCTTTTCCTCAATATAAGGATTTACAATTGAAAACAATGCAAGGCCTACTCCACCTGCTATCATTGGTACGAATGGAGGGAAAATAAATCCAAGGCTTTGGTAAATCGCATCCGCCCCCGCACCCCAACAAAAGATCGATTCAAGGCCTTTATTGGAATTTCCAAGAACTCGAGTTTTGAGCAGCATCCGACTTTCCGTAATAATAAATGGAAAACCTGAAGTCGTAGAAATAACAGCAGTAAGCACACATTGAAGTATAAAGAGATTTGTGTTTGATACAATAAAGCAAAACGCAATCATTGTTATGCCGCTAACTGCACACGCAATACTATTTACTACTGACAGATCATATTTCTCATCAAGCCAGCCTATTATTGGACTCACAATAAGCAGTACAATATCATACACTGCTGTCATAATTGAAGCATAAATAAATTTACCATAATTCAAATAAATAACAAGAGGCAATATCAAATAAAAAGTATCCGCTCCTTGATAAAACATATGCTGAAATCCATACTTCTTCACTACAGAATTGGATAATTTTTCAATGCTATTTTTCTTATGTGCTCGAGCACTTTCCAAAGCATTTGATACATACTCTTTATTAAAGGTCTTATTGTTTTTATTTTTGACATAGAAAATTGTTAGCGGGATTATCGATATTACATAAAGACTCAAAGATATAATAATCAAATAAATAATCGGCAATTCATCCAAAAACAATGCCCCAAGTATCATTGCCGACACGTCGCCTATTTGCTCGAAAGTAAGACTTATGCTCATAGATTTTGCAGAGTCGTCAAGATTGTTATAACTAAATATAACCTCACACGGCAATTGTCTACAGCACACATCAAATGCATACGCCATACCTATCACCGCGCTCACAAGAATCGGACTTTTATCAATGAAAATAGTCATAATCTCAAATACTAATATAGGCAAAATTCTTATTATTAGCATCATTTGAGGTTTTGAGTATATAAATTTTCTGAAAAGTTTTATAAAAACAACAGTCATTATTCTTTGCAATACTATATACAAAAAAGAATAAACCAAGTTGCCGGTATATTGAAATATAATCAAAGGAATAAAAGCCCCCACAAGACTGGTGGCAAAATTTCCTATCATTCTGTAAATTCTAAGATATCTTAATTCCATAACTATATTATAATAATAAAAATTAAGATTTTTGTAAAACAAAACGACCCATCTCACAATTAATCATTTGAAAACAACAAACACAACCAAACAGAGTATCCTTTCTTTTTGTCAAAACCTCAATAATTTTCATTTTACACCTCGAGATTTATATTTAACTTTATCTTTAGTAAGTATTTTAAACATAAACCTTATTGTAAGTATAACATAAAAAAAGGCTGTAATAAATAAATTAAGAGTATTTTTATTTAGGTATGTACAAATCAATCCTACTGTGTTATAATATAACCGAGGTAAAAATATGCCAATTTATGTTGTTATTACATTGATAATATTATACATATCCACCCTTACACGATAATCGTGTAATTATTTATTATGCGCATACATAAATTCTCAAAATTAAGACCGCTTTTTTGTTTTGACAATTTTCAAAAAATGACAAAAAAATATTGACAAGTATTTTCGATAATGGTATTATATCATTGCTTGATTAGACATGGGGGTATAGCTCAGCTGGCTAGAGCACCTGCCTTGCAAGCAGGGGGTCATCGGTTCAAATCCGATTATCTCCACCATATAGGAATGTAGCTCAGCCGGTTAGAGCACCACCCTGATAAGGTGGGGGTCGGTGGTTCGAGTCCACTCATTCCTACCAAGCATAAAGAGTATACGCATGTATACTCTTTTTTTACACTCAACTTTGTGTACTCAAACATATGAGGACCTCGCCAGTCGCTTCTCCTCACTTAGGCTAGAAATGTGACCACTGGCACATTTTCTATACGCGTCGCGTCACTCATTCCTACCAAGCAAATCACTCTATCACGAGTGATTTTTTTATTTTTATTTATAATAAAATTCAAAACAAATCAAAAAAATAATGTAATTGCGAAAATCTGTGTTATAATGACAATATGAAATTACCTGAAAATTTTGAAAAAAACATGCGAGAACTTCTTGGTGAAAAAGAATATGACGCATACATAGAAAGTTTTAATGAAAAGCCAAACACATCGCTTAGAATAAACCCACTTAAAAAATGGGTTGATTTTTCATACGAAAATTACAATTTAAGAAAAGTCCCTTGGTGCGAGAATGGTTATTACTTCGAAAATGAAAACGCCGGAAAAAATATTTTTCATGATAGTGGACTATATTACATTCAAGACGCAAGCGCAATGTCTGTAGTAGAACTTCTCTCACTTAACCCACACGAAAAAGTGCTAGACCTTTGTGCAGCGCCCGGAGGAAAGAGTACCCAAATTGCAGAAAAAATGCAAAACACAGGACTACTTGTCTCAAATGAAATAGTACCCAGTAGAGCAAAAATATTGTCATACAACATTGAGCGAATGGGCATAACAAATACGCTCGTGCTAAACGAAACACCAGAAAAACTTTGCGAAATGTATCCTGAGTTTTTTGATAAAGTTTTGGTGGATGCTCCATGTTCAGGCGAAGGTATGTTTAGAAAAAACATCGATGCAATAAATGAATGGGAAAAGAGTGATATTTATTCATGTGCAAAACGTCAATTAAACATTCTTGAAAATGCGAGCACGTGTCTTAAAAATGGTGGTATACTCGCCTTCTCTACATGCACATTTAATACGATAGAAAACGAAGGAGTCGTACTTGAATTTTTGAAAAACCACAACGAATTTTCACTAGTATCTCCTGAAAATATTTACAAGGATTTCACAGAAGGAATATGTGGAGACAACATAACCAAAGAGGATTTTGAAAAATATAAACTATCGAAATGTATACGTTTGTTCCCTCATAAACTGGAAGGTGAAGGACACTTCATCGCCATCATGAAAAAGAGCAATTCCGATAGTATCGAATACAAAAACATAAAAAATAACATCAGTAAAAAACAAGCCCTTTCGGTCACAAAGTGGGCAAAAGACAACAATATACCATTAGAAAATGACAGATTATATGCGTTTGGTGACAATATCTACCAATTACCAGAATTTTCAGCAAATATTAAAAATATGAAAGTTTTGAGATATGGACTGCATCTAGGCGAATTAAATCAAGATAGATTCACCCCATCACACTCGCTCGCGTTAGCAATAAAAAATAAGTTTGATAATCAAATAAATATCAACGAGGTGACACTCACAAAATATTTAAGAGGAGAAACATTTGACACAGAAAACAACAATGGTTGGGCATTAATTTGTTACAAAAACATACCAATTGGTTGGGGAAAAATAGTAAACAATATCGTCAAAAATTATTATCCAAAAGGACTACGAAAGTAGTCTCTTTTTTTAAAAGTAAAATAATACAGAAACAATAAATATAGCATATAAAGAAAGCATCAACACACCTTGAACGCGATTGCTTTTATTCCGTCTCAGACAAGGCACAATAAAGATAAGACTGCCCAACAACAATAAAGGAACACACACGTAAATTATATCTTTTATCACATGCAATCGACCACTATTCACAAGACAAAGAATCGGCATCAAAAAGGTAACATTTAAAATACCAGAACCTATTATATTACCAACTGCAATTTGCGTGTAATTTTTCCTAACAGCAATCACAACTGCCACAATTTCAGATATGCAAGTACCTATCCCAACAAACAAATAAGAAACAACACTTTGTCCGAAAACACTTGCTAATTTTATTGAGTTTACAACAAGTATTTTAGCTCCGAAAAACAACAACAAAATACCAATAATAAGTAGTAATAATATGTCAAATATAAGTACTTTTTTATTTAACATTTTACTATTCAGTGATAAATTTAATTCTTTTTTACATTTAGCCCTGGATATGTTTTGGATATAAAACAACACAAATATCAAAAACAACACACAGCCTTCAAACCAATTAAGAATACCAGACAAAATAGAGACAACCAAAAATATTAGAGATGCAAAATAAAAATATAACTCAGATTTAAGACTTTTTATATTAAATCTGAATGGTTTTACAACAAATAACAGCCCTATTACAAACAAAGAATTAAAAAGAAGACCACCAACAAGACTTCCAATAGCCATATCCGAATAATCATTTAAAGTGAAAAAAATACAAGTCAAAAGCCTAGGTAATATACTAACAATACTAACAACACTAGCTCCGATTACAAATTGAGAAATGCCAGTAAGTTTACTAAAATTTACAGCTGAATCCACTAGCAAGTTTTCTCCCCACACCAACATAACAAGTGCCAAAAAAAATAATATAACAACAAAAAAAGTATCCATTTTTCACCTTACAATAAGGTACGCATGAATACTTTATTTCATTACTCTATTTTGACATTTTTTAATGTTTTTTGATGAATTTTAACAAAAAACAGCCAAAAACGTCAAAATTCTCGCTAAAATTTAAATAATTATTAATAATATAACTTCATTCATCTATACAACTTGAAAATAATCAATTGACATAATAGATATTATTACATAACAATAATTTAATCAATTACAACACTACCCTGACGCAAAACTTTTACTTCATCACCCGACAAATCCACTAATGTCGATGACACTTCACTCAAAACTCCACCATCCAAAACAAGCGGTATTTTATTATTAAAATATTTTAAGACTTCGTCACTACTTGTCGCAACTTTACTACCAGACAAATTGGCAGATGTGGAAGTAAGTATCGGAAATTTTTCAAGAAGATAATTAAAGATTTTGTTGTTCGGTTTTCGAATTGCAATAGTATCTTTGCCGCATGAAATTTCTTTCAATCTATCGTCTTTTATTTTAAATACAAATGTCACAGCACCCGGCCAGTATTTTTCTGTATATTGTCTTGCCCTTTCATCAATATAGACCAGTTTTGAAATGTCAAAATCTTTATTTGCAACAAGTAAGAGTGGCGTATTTCTTTCTCTATTTTTTAATTCATATATCTTATCCACACCAATCTTACTAAATGGGTCACAACTCAAACCATACACAGTATCTGTAGCACAAGCAATCACACCACCATTTTCGATGATTTCAATTGCGTTATTTACACCCTTTTCAAATTCAACAACAACAGTCTCCATATAGCCTCCCACACTAAAAGCAGTATGTTGTTTTGCAAAAATTACTAAGATTTAAAAGTTGTTACAAAATCACCATACTTCAATAATTAGTATTATTATCGCACAAATAATAAAAAAACACTACAAAATGTAGCACTTTGTAATGTTTCGAAATAATTTTGCTTTTTAATCTATCTCATTTTTTCTACGATAATCTTGACGACCCCTTTGTGTATGGTCAAGAATAATTTTTCTTATACGCAAAGATTTTGGTGTAACTTCCAAAAGTTCGTCATCATTCAAAAACTCAAGGCTTTCTTCCAAGGTCAATGGACGCACAGGCTCTAGACGCAACGCTTCGTCCGCCGAACTACTACGCATATTTGTAAGTTGTTTTTTCTTGCAAACATTAACTACAATATCAAGGCCCTTAGGATTCATACCGACAATCATTCCGCCATAAACTTTCTCACCAGGAGTAATAAGCATTTTTCCACGTTCTTGCGAATTGTAAAGACCATAAACAACAGCTTCACCTGTCTCAAATGCGATAAGAGCGCCATAATTTCTGCGTTCGATATTTCCTTTATATGTTTGATAGTCATGGAAAACCGAACTCATAACGCCTTCACCGCGAGTATCAGTCAAAAACTGACTTTTATAGCCAAACAAACCTCTGGATGGAATCAAAAATTCAAGTCTAATACGACTGCCATGATTACTCATGCCAAGAAGCTCGCCTTTTCTTGCACCAAGCACACTCATAACATTACCTACGCTATCTTCAGGCACATCCGCAACAAAACGATCAATAGGTTCGTATTTCACTCCGTCAATTTCTTTGTACAAAACTTTAGGCATACTTACTTGAAATTCGTAACCATCACGACGCATATTCTCAATCAAAATTGAGATGTGCATTTCACCACGGCCAAGCACACGAAAACTATCAGTCGAATCAGTAGGCAAAACCTTTAGGCTAAGGTCACGTATTGCTTCTTTCATCAAGCGTTCTTTTAAATGACGGCTTGTACAGTATTTGCCTTCCTTACCAGCAAAAGGCGAATTATTGACCATAAAAGTCATCTCGACACTTGGCTCGCTTATCTTTACAAATGGTATAGGATTATTATTGTCTTTTTCGCAAATAGTATCACCAATTGTCACTTCGCTATTGCCCGCAATACACACAATATCACCTACCTTCGCAGATGTAACAGGCACCTTATTAAGCCCCTCAAATTGAAACATATTTACGACTTTAAAATTAAACTTGCGATTTTCGTCATGGTAATTGATTACATCAACACTATCATTTATATTGATTTCGCCACTCTCAACTTTACCAACAGCCAATTTTCCAAGATACTCATTTTGTTCGGTAGAACTCACAAGCATAGCAAAAGGTGCATTACTATCTCCCTTTGGAGCAGGTATGTACTCAATTATTTTGTTAAGCAATGGTTTAAAATCAGTACCCATCTCGTCTTTTTCTGTACTTGCAATACCTAGTCTGCACGAACAGAATACAAAAGGACTTTCCAATTGCTCATCATTTGCATCAAGATCCATGAAGAGCTCCAAAACTTCATCCATAACCTCACTTACACGTGCGTCTTTCTTGTCGATCTTATTGATAACAACAATAACTTTATGATTAAGTTCCAAAGCCTTTTCAAGCACAAAACGCGTCTGAGGCATAGGTCCTTCATACGCATCAACAACAAGCAAAACACCGTCTACCATTTTAAGTACACGTTCTACCTCACCACCAAAGTCAGCATGTCCAGGAGTATCAACAACATTTATTTTCACACCACTAAAATTGATAGCTGTATTTTTACTAAGAATAGTGATTCCTCTCTCTTTCTCAAGGTCATTGCTATCCATAACCCTATCAGTTACTTCTTGATTTTCTCTAAAGACTCCACCTTGTTTTAGCATCTCATTGACAAGACTAGTTTTGCCATGGTCAACGTGGGCTATTATTGCGATATTTCTAATATTATTATTTTCCATAGATTCCTCTCTAAATTACGAGGAATATTGTATCACCACTTAATAAAATTGTAAAGTATATATTATTATAATATTGTATTATACATATAGAATCTAATCAATCCAAAACAAAAAGCCGACTACTATGCAAAGTACAAAAAAAACACCTAAATATAGGTGTTTTTATTTGATATTTTCCGCCAAAAACATGGATTTGAATTCAGCATTTTTCTCAAACAATTCGTCAAAAGAACCACTATCTACTATCTGTCCTTTTTCCAAGAAGAAAATTGTGTCCACGTCTTTAATTGTAGAAAGACGATGCGCAACAATTACGATAGTGCTTTTACCTTTCAGACCATCAATACTCTTCTTGACTTCCTCTTGTGCAAAATTGTCCAGCGAGCTCGTACTCTCGTCAAAAATAATAATATTAGATTCGCGAAGAAGTGCGCGAGCAATCGCAAGACGTTGTTTTTGTCCACCTGAAAGTTTTATACCACTCTCGCCTACACGAGTATCAATTTTATTTGGTAAGGATTCCACAAAATCATTTAATGACGCTTTTCTTACAGCTTCCCATATTTCTTCATCTGTCGCATCTTCTTTTGCAAGAAGCAAATTTTCTTTTATTGTCATATCAAAAATGTATGGAAATTGGTTTACAAGAGATATGGTTTTCCTCAAGGTCTCTTTGTTTAGTTCTTTTATATCTACCCCGTCTATCAAGACCTCACCCTCGTCCGCTTCATACATTTTGGACATAAGATTAAGTATTGTGGACTTACCACTTCCCGATTTACCAACAAATGCCACAGTGGTATTTGGTGTTATTTTAAATGACATATTGTCGAAGATTTTATTTTCAGATACAAGTATTTTCTTCCTAGGTTTTCCTTTAAGTTTTTTGATTTGCTTAAACGTCAATTTTTCAAATTCGTATTCCCTGAAAGTATAATCAACATTTCTAAACTCGATTTCGCCCCTAACACTCTCCAAGGTCTTATTACCAAATTTTTCGGTAACAAACTCATACTCATCAAATAGTCCTGCCATACGGTCATAACTTACTTTTATATCTGTAAAATTGTTTAGGATTGCGCCCACACTCCATACTGTACCACGCAATGAACCCCTATTAGAATACACAATCATAAAGGTACCAAGTGTGATTAAATCCAGTCTTAGTAAGTATATGCCAAATATAACAAGCATTAATGCAATACTTTCCACAATCAAGTTTCGCATATTAAAAAATGTTGTGTCAGTGATATCAAATTTGTTTCGAGCCCTTTTGTACTCAAGATAATTCTCTTTAGACACTTCACTAAGTTTTGATTCAAGCCCAAGAGATTTTATGTCTTTTTCGCTTCGTACAATCTCGGTAGTAAGCGAATTGATCTTGTCGTTTTTTCTTCTTAAATCAAAACGATTTTTCTTACGCACTCTCACTCTATTAAGCTCTAGTACCGAGCCCAAAATTATCGCACCAAAACAAATCAGCGACACCCAAAGATTAAGCGTGGATATGTATATAAGCATAATCATGTTTGTGATAGTATCCGCAAAAAGTTCGACAATATTTGCCATACTATCAACAATCTTTTCAGGGTCTGACACTATCCTTTGCACAAATGTACCCGTCTCGTGATTATTGTAAGTCTTCGAATTTAATTTGAAGGCTTGTTTTGCAAGGTCAAGATTAAGTTGTGCCATAATCTTAGACGACGATTTTGCATACGTAATGCCCGAGCCAAACCAACACAATCTTTGAAATATCAATAGTCCAAGACACACAAACCCCAATATCAAAGCCTTGTCATAATCAGGCACAGCACCCGAGACTTTTTCAATAGCCTGCGCAGCAAGCACGGTTATAAACATACCACACGCCGACGCAACAACATAAAAGAGAATATACAATGATATTCCCAATTTATTACTTTTAAAATATTTACCTAATCCAAATTTTTCTTTTCTAGTACTACTTTTTTTCATCTTATATGTAATATATCAAAGCAATTTCAAATTTCAAAATATTTTCTACAAATATTTTGAAAAAGTCTCGATTTTATATTATTTTTTCATAACAATACCTAGACATTTTGTCTTGGCACTAGATAAATTGTCTAGTAAAATTTACGATTTGATGATTGAGGTTTCGTATTCCTTCTGCGTACACGACGAAGAAAAACAAAAAAAGTAAGCTTTTCGCTTACTTTTTTATGGTGCGGATGAGAGGACTTGAACCCCCATGGTTTCCCGTCAGATCCTAAGTCTGATGCGTCTGCCAATTTCGCCACATCCGCACGGTGGTGACCCATCCGCGAATCGAACGCGGGACACCATGATTAAAAGTCATGTGCTCTACCGGCTGAGCTAATGGGCCATATATTTAGTTTTGATTTGCCAAAGGTTTTATTGGCTGGGGTGGCAGGATTTGAACCTACGAATGCGAGAGACAAAGTCTCGTGCCTTACCGCTTGGCTACACCCCAATAGATAAGATAACTATTAAAATTAAATGGGGTGAGTAATGAGACTCGAACTCACGGCCTCCAGAGCCACAATCTGGCGTTCTACCAGCTGAACTATACCCACCACATCTAATGGTACGCCAGAAGGGATTCGAACCCCTGACCCTCGCCTTAGAAGGGCGATGCTCTATCCAACTGAGCTACTGGCGCATAAGTCGGACTCCTATGTAGCATTGAAAGTGGAGCGGGCGATGGGAATCGGACCCACGCTACCAGCTTGGAAGGCTGGAGTTCTACCATTGAACTACGCCCGCACAAGTTATCACCTTGCAAATGCAGTACTATAATACCATTTTATTTATCCACTGTCAACGGTTTTTTCAAAAATCATTACAAGATATTGAAATTTTTTTGTCCGATATATCAAGCGTCAAATACTTGCCTTTTCCATCAAAAGATTTGTGCAGAGATGGACAATTTATAAAACGTATATCCTCAATAGTCTCGTCATTGTATCTATGCGTATGTCCATACAAAACAATCTCTGCTCCCCTATACTTCGCTTCGTCAATAAGGGGTTTTAGCGTGCTTTTTACATGGAATCTATCGCCATGAGTCAACAAAAATTTTATTCCTGCCACCTCTACATTTGCTGTGTCGTCAAGTTTACTAAAAAAGTCACAATTACCCCTTACAGCCACTGTATGTGGGTGATTTATCATGGTACCCAAATCTTTAAGTCCGTCACCAAGGAAGAAAAGATAATCAAAGTCCTCTCTTCTCAAAACTTCGTTTAGCCTATCTTCCCTACCGTGACTATCACTTACTACTAATATTTTCATTATTTTTCACCGTTTCTTTCAAGTGTACTACGTGCAATTCTAACCCCACCTCTTTCCACATGAGTAGGGTTTGCCCTACGAGTATTAGGGTCGTCCGGATTTCCAATTTGTCTTTCATTGTCCACCGCATATCCAAGCGGATTTAAAAACTCATTTCTACCCAATTCATTTCTTGCACAATAATTACGAATATTTTTTTCCAAATTGCGGTTTTCTTTAAGTTTTATAATAATAGGATTCTCTATATCCCCCTCACCATAAGTCGCTATCAATTGTTCATGAATATAATCGATATTTGTCCACTTAGATGGGATTTTCTTATCATTTTTTGTTACATATATGAATAGTCCATCACCGATATAATCTTCAATAAACTCTTTTATTGTCATCTCTGGACCATTTTTTAGTGTACTGCGATAAGCTTTTAATTCGTCATACAGACGTCTATTATTGGTTTTAAGTTTTGTTATTACTCTTTTAGGATATTTTTGATAAAGAATATTGAAATAATATTGTTTCTTATCCCCCTTCTCCATCTCTATCATTGCATTCATCTTAAATTCAGGGAAATTGATTGCCATATAATCAACAAGAGGTGATGAATACATTTCGTTTTGTATTTTCCAATTGTTGCGTAAAAAGTCCCTAGCAAGATTGTAACCATCTACTCTTCGAAGAATATTTGCATTTGTACTCTCGCCCATATTTCTCATAATCCAATTGTTTATATCTTCAAAAGATCTAAACATAACTTGATTTATATACTCAATGCCCATTTCATTTTCTACATACTCTTTCGCAGAAACACCATTTTTATTTGCACTATCTTTTATCATCTTTCTAAGTTTTTCTATTTTTTGAGCATATATATGGTCTTGAGTGGTATTTATCTCGATTTTATTTTCACTTAAATCGGCAGAATAAAGTCTCTCGACAAGTTTTCCATCCACCTTCTCGATTTTAATAAGATTATTGGCTCTAAGTCTTTGTTTTATCACAGCTGGTGTATTGTATCCAGACACCCAAAGCAAAGCACCTGTCTTTTCACGCACCCACTCAACCCTCGCTTCAGGATTCTTATATCTGTGCCTCAAATAATCATATATCCATGACGGATGAGTTTTATTGACAACCATTATACCATCACCATCAATCATGTTTTCTTTGATATACTTGATTACTTCTTCTTCAGTATGTTTTGCCATAATTCCTCTCCTTTTGTAGGATTTTTTATCTTCCTGTGTTTTCAATGCCTTTATTATTTACAAGCGAATCATCTCTTACTATAGTATCACGAGAGACCATCTCTACCTTATCATTGCTAGGACTACTAATTACTTCACCCTCAACAACTACCGGAACAATATCTCCAAATAATTCACATGTTCTATCAATTAAGTCTTGTTTTAGATGTGTTCCGTATAAAGTAACAGCTTTAACCCTATCCAGTGTAAGACCTGATAAATAACATTTATCATACTCTACTCTATTTTTTTCAATACCAGCCCCATTAACATATGAATAATAATTTGCAGAATGTCTCCTACTCATAAGCAATATCTCATTCAAACGGGCATCAACTTGCAATCCGTTCATAGCATGCAACATATCAAAATATTCATCATTTTCAAGCCCATTACCATCAAAAATCAAACCTATATTAGATCCTGTCAAATTGTAGGCAGATGTGGCACATTCTTTAAAATACCAATTACGATAATTACTTCTATCAATATCCTTAATATTCGTATAATTTATCGGAATTTCCAAGAAATGTGTCCCGCCATAACAAGCATCACCACTACGTTTGTTTGCAAATTTATGCAATAATGATGATGGCAATAGTGCATTGTCTTTTATGATGCCTTCCATATGCTCCCTTGCACCAGATGACAAATGCAACAAATCACCTTTCTCAAAAACCGCCTTCTGTACAAGATCACCATTTTCATTTTTTTCTAAAACAACTTTTAAAGGACTAGCCTTTTCACCCATCGCACTTTGTTGTGCAATTTTTAATTGCAAAGCACGCGCCATATTAAGCGTATTTGCACAAAAACTCAACGCTGAATTATTCACTAACAATTCATCATAAACAGATTTATACTTAAAAGAATCAATCATTTCCTCAATAGAAGGAACAGACACTTGTTTTTCTTGTATCAATAAAGAATTTTCGCGCAAACCTTCAGATGAAGCAAACACTTTTACCAAATCTGCAAAATGTTCTGCAGCTTCATTAGAAACATCACTAAAATCCACGCCATATCTTTGTATCATATTTACATATTGACTATTAGCAATATCATTTAAAGTATTGAAAGTCTCCAACAACTTAGGTCCACCCCAATATTTGTCTACTTTAGCAAATGGAGTTTTATTATCAATTTCCTTATTATATGTATAAATGTCATTACAAAAGTTATAGAAATCTAAAGCACATGTTTGTGATGTGAAGAATTTTTCAACAAATTGTTTGATACCCTTATGAAATGAAGTTTTATCATTTGGCGACATCATATCAGAAATAATAAAATGACTATTAATCAAATAATTTTCAATCTCTTCTTCACAGCGTTTATATGATAATTCTATCAACTGCTTCTCTTTTCTTATTCTGTCACGCAAATCATCATCATCATATGATGCTTCTACCATTTGTTCGTCATATGCAGACATAAAACAATAAGCCCTATCACTCTTATGACTTAAAAAGCTCTCATAGACAGGCTTTAGCGTGTCAATAACATACTGAAACCTTAAATCATCATTTATATTGATTTCAAATTGTGTATAAACATCTGAAATGTTTTCTCCACTAGATATACTATCAATGGCTTTAAATAGATTATCCACAACCATAGGTTTTACACCATTTACTTGTGACAAAACCATAGACCACACTACAAGTGCCCTATCATTAAATTGATATTTGTTTTGAAAAGATTTTTTATTAACCATTGCCAATCTCCTCCATCGTATATCTTCTTATATAATTATTATATCATATAACAACCAAAAATAAAAGACCCTTTGAGTAAGTTTTTACTATCATAGACTTACTCTATCAATTAAACATAAGCTTAGATTATTTTTATCAATTCTTTAAAATACGCTACTATGCAAAGTACTACGCACGACACAAAAAACGGGCTATATTTGCCCGTTTTTTACTTATAGCAATATGCAGATAACTCCACCTTTTCCTTCATTCACAATTCTACTTAATGTGCGACGCATTTTTGTTTGTGCTGCGGCAGGCATTGTCAATAGTTTGTTTTGAAGCCCTTCATTCACAAGTGCATCAAGTGATTTTCCAAACATCTTTGTTTGCCAAATTTCGGTCGGATTATTTTCAAACTCCTCAAGAAGATATTTTACCAAATCCTCCCCTTGTTGTTCGCTTCCCACTGTCGGTGACACTTCAGTATCAATATCCACTTGCATGATATGATAACTCGGAGCACTTGCTTTCAGTTTTACGCCATATTTACCGCCTTGTTTTACAATAGTAGGCTCTTCAAGTTTCATGTCCTCGCGCGTAGGGTGCACCACTCCATAACCTGTTGATTTCACTTGCTCAAGCGCATCTTTAAAACGGTCATATTGCACCTTTGCCACTGTCAATTGTTTTACATATGATACAAGATGATATTCGTCACTGATATCAGCACCACATTGTTCGCTTAATACTTTATAGAATAGTCCCTCTTTTGTAGTCACATCAAAGATTACTTTACCCTCGCCCAAGACAATTGTTTTTGCTTTGATTTCTTCAAAATTTTCAGTCTCTGGCATTGCAACAAAATCATCCGCAATGTCGCCTATTTTTTGTACACCATCAAGGGCTTGATTGACTCCCGCATATATACTTTGGATAAGCGGATGCTCAAAAGGCAAAACCCTCATCCAATTAGGTAGTTTTACACATACACTTGTGATAGGAAATTCGTTTAGCACTTTTGCAAAAATACTATTGATTTCGTTTTCTCCCATTTTGTCGATATTTAATGGCAAAACTCCCACTTCATACTTATCACTCAATGACCTTGCTAGATTGATAGTCTCGGGGCTTTCTGGATGTGTTGAATTTAGGACTATCACAAAAGGTTTTTTGCAAGCTTTAAGCTCACTCACCACCCGCTCTTCACTCCTAACATAATTTTCGCGAGGAATATCTGTGATAGAGCCATCGGTTGTTACCATAACGCCCATTGTAGAGTGATTGGAAATAACCTTATTTGTGCCAAGTTCTGCAGCCTCTTCAAAAGGCATCTCCTCACTACTCCATGGGGTTTTTACAAAACGCGGTTTGTCATTTTCGACATGACCAATGGCACCGTCTACTAGATATCCCACACAATCTATCAATCTTACTTTGAATCGGACATCATTTTCAAGTGCAATCTCCACACTTTCATTTGGAATAAACTTCGGCTGTGTAGTCATGATACTTTTGCCGTCACCACTTTGTGGCATTTCGTCAATAGTTCGCTCTAATGAATTACTATCTGAAATATTTGGCAAAACCAAAGTTTTTAACATTTTTGTTATAAAAGTGGATTTTCCTGTGCGTACAGGTCCCACCACTCCTACGTAAATATCGCCATTTGTACGTGAAGCGATATCCTTGTAAATATCGTAGTTACTCATACAACCCTCCTAGGTATTTGTACTAGATTATATGCTCCACGATTTACCTTTATGATAAAAAAAGAAAACACTTTTTGTGTCTTCTTTATTTTTTGTTTTTAGTATTTGTTTGTTTTTTCTTGGTTTCTTGCTCAACCTCTTTCGCCGTCTCTTCATTCATTTCCGCAAACTCAACATCTTCTTTTACTTTCGATGTTTGTGATTTTTTGTCCTTAAGTAGTTTGTCTAAAAATTCCCTGTCTTTTTCAGCACTTGCTTTCAAATCAATTTTCTTTTCTTTACGAGTGAAAATGCGTTGGAAATTTTTTCTATGTGCAAATAGTACTATTGCAAACAAAAACATCAAAAGACCAAAACAAACATAATATCCTTTTGATATAAGCAATATGGAAATAACTACTACGTACACAAGGCATGCTGAAAGCGTACTAATTGCCGCAATACGAGTAACTACAAGCACGATTGCAAATACACCAAAACATGCAAGCGCCAACCACCAATTTGCAACAACTGCAAATCCAAACGAACTCGCAACACCCTTACCTCCTTTAAAGCCATATACCGCAGGATAATTATGTCCAAGCACACATGCAATAGCCGCTACATACAAAGCAATCATAGCCAATTCGGGATTAAGAGAAGGTTGCATGATATAATAACCGACTATACATGGCACAACACATTTAAGAGCATCAAAAAGCAATGTCATTGCACCAGCGATAAAACCATGATTTCTAAGCATGTTCATAGTGCCAGGATTTCCGCTACCATTTGAAGTTATGTCGGATTTTCTAGAACTAGCTATAAGTCGAGCAAAATTAAAATTGCCGACAAAATAGGATACCAAAACCAATCCAATAAATTTAAATACTGTTTCCATTAGTCATTGTCCGCCTTATTCTTAACAATTAGTTTTATAGGTGTACCGGTAAAATCTACCGCATTTCTGATACAATTTTCCAAATATCTTTCGTATGAGAAATGCATCAAGTCCTTATCATTTACAAACAACACAAATGTAGGTGGAGTTATGTCCGCTTGTGTTATGTACTTGATTTTAAGCCTCTTACCCTTTCTTACAGGTGGCTCATTTGTAAGAATAGCATTTTGCAAAATCTCATTAAGAGTACTAGTCTTAATTCTAGTCATGCTATGGTCATACACTTTATCTACGTTTTCCATAATTTTTGTAAGTCTTTGACCAGTAAGTGCTGAAGTGTACACAGGCACAAAGTAATCCATAAATTTCAAGTCTTCTTGTAGTCGTTTGTTAAATTTATTCATGGTCTTGTCATCTTTTTCTATCAAGTCCCACTTATTCATAACAACAACACTTGGTTTTCCTTGCTCATGTATAAAACCAGCAATACGTACGTCTTGTTCACTAATCCCATTATATGCGTCAATAACAAGCACACATACATCTGCTCTTCTAATCGCCTCAAAAGCACGAAGCACACTATACAACTCCACACTCTCACTTGCAATCGAGCGTTTTCTTCGAATACCCGCAGTATCTATTAAGACATACTCTTTATCATTGTATTTGAATGGCATGTCAATTGCGTCACGAGTTGTGCCCGCAACATCACTTACCATCACCCTTTCCTCACCTAGCAGTCTATTTGCTATACTGCTCTTACCTGCATTAGGCTTTCCTACAAGGGCAATTTTTATTTTATCTTTGTCCTCATCTGGACTTACTTTATTTTTAAATTTGCTAACAACAACATCAAGCAAATCACCGATGCCTTTATTTTGCTCAGCACTTATTGCCATTGGCTCACCAAGTCCAAGAGCATAAAACTCGTGTGTGCGCTCAATCTCATAATTATCCAATTTATTTACAGCAAGAATAACAGGTACATTATATTTTCTAAGGAAATTGGCTGCATCATAGTCTGCTCCGACCAAACCTTCTTTTCCATCCACCAAAAGCAAAACAACATCTGCAAGTTCGACAGCAATCTCTGCTTGACGAGTGATATTTTTTTGAAATGTCGACTTGTCCTTTACATCAAGTCCACCAGTATCAACAAGTGAAAAAGAATAGCCACACCATTCAGCGTCACCATAAATTCTATCCCTAGTAACACCTGGCATGTCTTTCACTATACTTATTCTTTTTCCTACAATGCAATTAAAAAGAGTGCTTTTTCCTACATTAGGTCTACCCACTACTGCTACCAAAGGTTTTTGCATAATTCACTCCTAAATTTTTTATTTATATACTAAAGTATAGTATATAACCGACTTTAAAGCAATCAAATTTAGGATAAAGCACTACAAATTATTTTTTCTTTTTATTGATTATTTTTTTACCCGAAAATACCACAACAACAAATGTCAATCCACCCGCCAATCCGACGATGGCAATTTTACTCACTTCGTCACCAAAAGACACTGTAGACGGTTTGTCTTCCGCAAAAAGTTGGTTTATCGTAGGAGTTTGGTCACTAACCTCGCCATTTATTGTCACATCTCCTGTTTCCTTGTCCACTGTTGTATTAAAGAAAGCGATATTTATGACTTTAGCCAATTGTTCGGTTGTTTTCAACACCAATTCCTTTTCCACCAGATGACTACCCATCTCAAATAAAAGAGCTTTATTATGCAATCCTTGATTGTAATGTCCTGTGGCATAATATATATCCAAAAACAACCAATCACACACCTCCTCAGCCACAGTCATTAAGTAAAGTGCTAGCTGCTCTGCAGATTTGTAGTTTGAAGATGCTTTTCCTACGACTATACGCACCATACAACGCTCCACTCCATCTACTGTTTTCACATAAGTTTTTCGGCTAGCCCCATCTCTATGTATGTCAAAAAGACAATCTGGATTGTGCTCATCAATAAGTTTTTGCGCCGTCTTTTTACTTCGCGAATAAGCATAACTATCATGAGGTATATGTAAAGTTTCGTCCACAATCGTATCTATACCTTCGCTCTCAAGACAAAAAGCCAATTTTTTAGATACATCATGTATCCCGCCCGCACCATAGACCGAACTTACCTGATCACTCGGCACATAACTTTCGTCATTATGCGTCATATACATTCCGACCAAAGGTTTTTCTAAAGAAATAGGACGAGAAGAAAATCCAAAATCAATCTTTGGTTTTTCCACTTTGCCCAAATATTCAGCTGTAGCAAGACCATTTTCTTGGTCTTTTGATATTATTTTATATTTTTCAAATTCACGAGTAAGAAACTCATCCCCCTCTTTTACATCTTCTTTCTCCATTAGATATTTACCGTCAGTAGAGAAAACTTTGTATATGCGTTTTAGAGAATCCACAACTTCAATAGCATGAGCATACTTTTTTGCAGCATCACATGCAAAACCTAAGACTATATTTACAGCCAAGAGACACAAAAATAAACAAAAAATATTACACAATTTTTTCATTGCTTTGCCTCCTTCTAAAAAGTTTTGCGACAAAACAACTTATTATATTAAAAGCAATAGTAAGTACTACGCAAAATACAATTTCTCCCGAAAACAAGGGATAAACCGACAATCTCTCACCCACCACAAGAAAGGACAAAAACTCACAAAGCATATAGGATATCAAAGCAAACGAATTTTTCTCATTTATCCCACCTAAAAACAAAGTAAGTGAAATTATTAAAACAAATAAAAATACAGGCCTAAAATAGAATAAGTAATTGTAATCCCTGGCACATACCAACAAGTAAAAAACAGACAATATGAAAGAAGTAAAGATAGGCATCAGTGCAATCTTGCCTTTAAGTCCAATCATGCTTCCTATAATACATATTAAAAAACCAGCAAAAGCACATAAATTTATAGAAAATTTTGCGAAAAACACTGCAGGAACAAAGTATCCTGCAAGAATCAAAGTTGTACCAATAATAAATAAAATATTTCTTACTTTCTTCAAGTTTAAAAAAAATACAATAAAAATATCAAATAGACCCACAATACAAAAAGATATAGGCATACTCCACCTCACTCTTATCTTGCGTAAATTGAAGTATAATATTAGATATATTTTGTCGATTTTTGTAATTATATGACACCAAGTTTCATATAAAGTAATAATGGAGAGAAATATATGGAACTTACTTTCTGCGAGTTGAGAGCAAAAGAAGTCGTCAATACATGCGATGGAAAACGACTTGGAAATATAATCGATATGGTTTTTGATAGTAGTTGTGCAAGAGTACTTGGTTTTATTGTGCCTGCAGAAAAAACCCTCTTTTCTTTTCTCAAATCAAGCAATGACATTTTTATTCCATACAATAAAATCCGAAAAATCGGGAAAGACATAATTTTGGTAGAACTTGCTCCAGTCAATACAATGAAAGCGCCATCAAAACTCCCATACCGAGACGAAACCGGCAATGTCTACGAAAACCAAAACTAATACTTTACTTTTATGAAATTATAAAGTATAATAAAAACACTATATATTGTACCGAGGATAAATATGAAGTGTATATATTGTGGACATACCGAAAGCAAAGTAATAGATAGCCGAAATGCCGAAGAAAACAATTCTATAAGAAGACGCCGCGAGTGTCTTGCTTGCAACAAACGTTTTACCACATACGAGACCATTGAGACCACCCCACTGCTTGTTATTAAAAGCGATAAAAGTCGCCAACAATTTGATAGTAATAAGGTAAAGTCAGGCATTATCAAAGCTTGCGAAAAACGTCCTGTAAGTATGAGTCAAATCGATACTATGGTAAACGATATTGAAAAACAACTTTCCAATAATCTAGACCAAGAAGTAACCAGCGCACATATCGGCGAACTTGTTATGCAAAAGCTAAAAGAAGCCGACGAAATTGCATATATTCGTTTTGCAAGCGTGTATCGAAAATTTACTGACGTAACTCATTTCATGAAATTTATAAGCGAATTTGAAAAAATGTTGAGTGAAAAAAATTCAGACTAAAAGCTCATTTATCCACTACTATGCAAACAAACAAAAAACACCTTTATATAGGTGTTTTTTTGTTTGTTTATAAACATTGAATACCATATTAAAATACTACATTTAGCCACACTATATTTGTGGAAAATTTTAATAGTTTAGTATCTTCAAAACCAAGTACTCTACTGCATTTTCGACACTGATTTTACTTAGTTTTGTATCATAATCAAGTGCCATACAAGTGTCCACAATATCTTTCAATTGTTTTTTTGTAAAATATTTTGCTTGCTCCATAGCCTTAGTGACCGCAAAAGGTTGGACACCAAGCATTTCCGCAAATTCGTCTCGCGTACCTTTAGTAATTGACACATAAAGAAGCCTTCTAAAATGACCATAGATAAGCCCTAAAAGTCCTCTAAATTCGTCTTTACGCACTTTCAAAGTACTTATTATTTCATACACTTTATTAGCATTTTTCTTTGCAAGATTTTCAGTAAGCTCGAAGATTTGAAATTCCATTGTTTTGGTACAAATCTCTTCCACATCCGCCTTTTCTATCACCTCTCTATCCCCTACAAAACTAACCAATTTTGTAAGTTCGTTCATGAGTTTGCTCATCTCTCCATTACAATAAGAAAAGACTAAATTAAATGCGTCATTTGTTACTGTTTTTTTATATTTAGAAAGTTCTTTTTCAAAAAAACTTTTTACTATAGATGCGTCAATTTTATTGCAATCCACAAGAGTAAAATTATTGGCATATGGCGAGAAAAAATCTTTACCCGACACATTACCTACTCGCACAACAAAAACACTACTTGGATTTATGGATGCAAAATAATCATTAAGCAAGTTTATTTTTTTCACGTCATTAGCAGAGCGATTTTCAAGATTAACATATATGATTTTTCTATCACAAAATACAGGCAGAGTATTTAGCGACTTGACCACTTCTTCCATGTCTATCAATTCAGAATTGTATACATTTTCATTAAGTTCTGGCATTGAAATATTACAAGCATCAAAAATAAGATTGTATGCATAGTTTAGAATAAAGTCATCATTGCCTTTAAGAAGATATGCGCTATCAATTTTGTCCTTTAGATTCTTTTTTAGTTCTACAAACTTCATACTCCCTCCTTTTATAATTTTATCACATATTTTGATCTTTGACCTATGGATTTTACACTATTTACATTATTTTCATTTTCTATTTTTGTGGTCGAATAAATTTCAGTGATATCTGTAATATATGCTCCAATATCATATTCATCATTTTTTGTTATGCAAAAATCATACGGAACATCTTGTCCAAACTTTTCCAGTATTCCCTTTGTCATAGAAACGTCAAACAATATCCTTTTACCAGTATCGATTTCGACAGCGTAAGTCCTACCATCACTATTAGAAAAATATCTTATTGAGTAATTAGTAAAATCTTCTTTTTCTCCGACAAAGACAATGTCCACATTATCGAGTTTTGCTAGCGAATAATCATTAAAAGCGGGATTGACGGGAAGTATAAGTTTCTTTATCTTGTACTTATCGATTATCATTTTAGCCTCGTCGATTTTAGTCAAATCAAATGTAGGATAAACCCATTCGTCAATCTTTGATATTTTATACCCTTTCAGTGCTTTACATACTGAATACTCATCATAATCCACCAAAATCTTATAATTATCATCTGTCACCACAACGCATGAGGATGTCTCGTATTGTGACCACGTAAGAATAGCATCATCTCTATACATTCTAGGCATTTGACCCACAACAACAAGTATTATTATAGTAGATAAAAGGACCGATAGCACAACACTTTTAAATCTAGGTTTTAGCATCAAAAACTTAATCACAAGCAGAGTAAGGATTGTTAGAAAAACTACAGCATATCCCCAATTGAATACAATAAAATTTCCAAATGATATATTGGTTACCCATGTACAAATAAGTTTTATCAGATGCAACAATAATTGAGGAACAATCATAATAAAACCAAGGAAAGGCATTATCGCACTCAAAATTGCAAACACAAACAAAATCGGAAAAGCAATAGAAAAGAGTGGAATTATAATCAAATTGGTAAAAACACCCAAGATACTAGCACTTTCAAAAACATTGGTTGTTAGAGGATAAATTGCCAGATTGATGCAAATAGATAATGAAAGCAGGCTCGCAAAAGCCTTAGGCAAATGTATTTTTACAAGAATCTCCGTTACATATTTTGAAATGGTTATTATTGACAACACACAAAGAAACGACAATTGAAACCCTAAATCAAAAAGCTGTGCAGGATTTATAAGTAAAATTATTATACCCGCCAAACTCAGCGAACTCAAAGAGTCATACTCCTCACCTATACACTTACTCATGAGCAAAATTATCGACATTATGGAAGCCCTAACAACACTTGGCGACATTTTACAAAGAATACAATATATCGCAAGCAAGCCCGAAACAATTATGAGGATTGTGCTATCTTTAATTTTAAATAATGACAATATAGATACCAGCAATACTACCAGAAATCCTACGTGAAGTCCCGATACTGCAAGTATATGAGACACTCCTGCATAAGAAAACATATTGTAGTTTTCGGTATCAATACCACTTTTATCGCCCAATAGCATAGCGTACGCAATCCCAGCATTTTCACTATTAAGATTTTTCTCCAATGCCGACCTTATACCCTCTCGTATTTTATCGACAAGAGATACACCTCTATTATCACCAATAGAAATATTGCTAGACGAAACCACTGCATTGTAGACTTTATCTTTATAGTATTTTGCAATATTGTTTTTGTCAGTAAATAGTTTTGTTGTTGAAATTTTACCAGAAAATGAAATCCTAGTGCCAATAGGTATTCTTTCGTCACTGTTGCTAATCGTAATATTGAGACAATTCACATCATAATTTTTATCACTAGTCAAAATACAGTCGGACAATACCACCTTGAGATCTCTATCCTCTATCACGCATTCACTCACATAACCAGTAATAGAAAACTTCCCATGAAGAAATGTCATAGTACGATAATGTTGAAACACAAACGACAACAACAACACTCCCACCAATAGCGACACTATAAAAGACAAAACAACATATCGAAATTTTTTCAAAAGCAAATAAAACTTATGTTTTGGAATAAAGGACAAAACAAATAGCAAACATGCAAGAAATAAGACCACAAGTAGAATTATAAATATAACAAGATTCTTGCCAATAAGTACACTATTAAAACCACAGTAAAAAGTAAGTATGCCTAAAATCATACCTATAAAAATCACAAACAATGGCCTTACGTTTACTATCCTTTCTTTCATGTTTATATGATAACATGAATAGGTGAAATTTTGAAAGGATTTGTTATTTTTTAGAATAAAATTCTATCATTTCATCTTGAGTAAGTTTTTTGACAATTCTACCATTATTATCAAGTATTAAAAATTGATAATAATAATCACCCTTCATCAGTTTCAAAACATTATGAAATTTCTCATGTTTTCTTATTACAAAAGTCTTTACTTCTAAAGGTCTATTTTTGTCTTTAAACAAGGAAAAGGAATATTCATTTTTATCAATAATAGTCGAGATAAGA
>JAZONM010000003.1:0-2831 GCA_045654505.1 Clostridia bacterium
CAAGGGCAAGGGTATTTCTGATATAAACAGCAAGAAAAAAGGCGATTTGATCATAAAAATTGCCATCGAAACTCCCAGAAACCTAAATACCAAGCAAAAGGAGCTTCTGATGGCCTTCGCTGAGTCTCTTGGTGAAAACAATAGCTCCAAGAAGCAAAGCTTCTTCAAAAAGTTCTTTAAGTAAAATAATTTAATTTATAAGCCAAACCACAATCAACAATTCATATCATAACAAAATAAGTAATTCATATCATAATAAAATAAGTAATTCGTATCAAAATTTAATCAGCAATTAGTACAACTCAAAAAAGATCATTTTTTAAAAAACAAACGTTACATTAAAAAAAGATACAATCCGCAGTAGATAAAAAAGCAATCATACTGCGCTTTGATCTACATCAACTGCATCAGGGAGCTGCAAAACAACAAATTAAACAAAAGGTATGCTTATTTATAAAAATATAAATAATTACCATTATTTACCATTTGCCCCTTCCGAAGCAGTCAAAAGAACAAAAACCGTAAATAAAAAACCGATAATTCATCAAATCCTGCCAATCAAAGCAGAAAAGATCGAATTATCGGTTTTTTATTTGACATAACACAATATTTTGTCATTTATTATCAAAAATTCAAATTAAATTCACCTTTGTGATGCCGACATCAGAAAGATGTTCGTCATTTGAATAACTAATAGGCAGGATTTTGCCGTCTTCATATTCACAAATCGAATAGGATGCATTGGTTGGGAAAGGAAGTCTTTCTGCAACGTAATTACATGAAATACCAGAAATTTTGGCCCAAAATGATCTAATAACAGCTGCATGAGCGCAAACAAGCACCGTATTACCTATATTTTTTTTAGAAATAGACATAATTTCCTTATAAAACCTGTTCCCTGCCCCTATAACAGACTCCCCGGAAGGAAAAGTAAAGTTGCCAAAGTTCCTTACCCATTCATTTTTGAAGAAATCAATTCCCCATTTAGCTATTATATCGTCAACAGGCATGCCTTCCCACTCGCCTGCATAAGCTTCTCGAAGGTTTTTATCCCGAATAATACTTAAATTATGCAATTTTGCATGGGGAACGGCCGTATTATACGCTCTAATAAGATCACTAGAGTAAATTTTGTCAAATTTAACCTCTTTGAGTAGGTTAGCAGTAGCATTTGCCTGCAAATACCCCAATTCAGACAGATCAAGGTCGGTATGACCAAGAAAAGTTCTAGTAGAATTACCAATACTTTGACCATGTCTTACTAAATATATAGTTGTTTTACTCATTATACCACCTATTCATCTGTTTTCATATATAATTATACTATTTATTAGTCCAAAAGTCAACATAAAACATAAAATCACCCTTATATTTTATCAGATCGGCATTATTTTACACCATTTTTATACATCTCATTCCTTTATAATGAATTTTAATGTTATAATAACAAAGTTTCACGTGAAACAATTGTTTTTTCTATAATATACAAAGTAATAAAGCAAATTTAAGCAGCCAATCCACAAAATAGTGTTTCACGTGAAACATTAAACACATACAGCAAAATTCATGACGAATATATTGTTATCATAGGTAATGTTTCACATGAAACAATACGTTTAGCTCGAAAAGGCACATTAGGCAAGCACATCGTATAAAATACAGGTCATTGTGTCAGATGTTTCACGTGAAACAAGAAATTAATGATAAATTCCTCAAAAATATTGACTTTTTTCATGCTATATAGTATAATATAGATGATAAATAGGAATTTGACTAACAAAATCACTTAAATTGTAGCTATTGGAGGTAAAAATGGCAAAGGTTGTATCCTTTTCTAACCAAAAAGGTGGCGTTGGTAAGACCACTTCCTGTGTAAATATCTCAGCGCAAATTGCTAACAAAGGCAAAAAAGTGCTTATGATTGATATGGATCCTCAGGGAAATGCCACAAGTGGCCTTGGATTGCAGAAATCTAAGATAAAAAACACAACTTATGATGTAATTATTGGCAGATGTGATATTTCTGAGGCGATAATAAAGACAAGATTCAAGAATTTATCAATTGTTCCGGCAAATATTGAACTTGCAGGAGCTGAAATTGAGCTTCAGGAACTTGACGAAAACCTCAATTTTGCCAAAATTGCACTTGATTCTATAAAAGATGACTACGACTATATCTTTATCGATTGTCCTCCCTCACTTGGAATGCTTACGGTTAAGGCATTATCTGTGTCTGATGGCGTTGTTATCCCCATGCAATGCGAATTTTACTCGCTTGAAGGCATGTCTCAGCTCTTAAATACCGTTAAAAAGATCAAAAATCTCTATAATCCGGGACTTCAAGTGGTCGGAATACTCCTCACAATGTATAACGGAAGACTTACATTAACCGGTCAAGTGGTCGCTGAGCTTAAAAAATACTACGCAGACAAGCTTTTCAAGGTTCCGATCTCAAGAACTGTACGTATTTCAGAGGCTCCCGGCTATGGTGAACCGATTTGCTACCACGATCCTTACGGAAAAGGCTCTCTTGAATACGCAGCAGTAGCAAAAGAACTTATGATGCGTATTTAATATATAGATTGCTGAAAATTGACTTTTATATACAAATTTTGCCGTTTATAACGTACTTGTTCGTTAGTTTTGAGCATTTTTCGACCAATCTAAAGTGTAAATTAATCTAAAATAGAGTAAAATTCGGCTTAATTGTGTAAAAATTTAGCATTTTATGTTATATACATGATTTTTTCAGCACAACCGGTGATCATATTTTCTTTAATTTCATAATTTTGTTTGATTTTTAATAATATTTTTTGGTATTTTTTACCATT
>JAZONM010000004.1:0-15948 GCA_045654505.1 Clostridia bacterium
CACTGATGTTTCTTGAGGTGATATATCAATTATTTCTTTGATTTTATCAATCTCTTTATCTAAATTAAAATTATTTATTGTTATAGTTCCACTTGTTTTTCTTGTTAAACCACAAAGAATTTTAATGAGAGTAGTTTTCCCAGCCCCATTCACACCCAAAAGTCCAAACAATTCAGCTTGTTTTATTGATAAAGAAACATTGTCTAATGCTTTCTTTGATTTATAATTTTTACAAACATTATCGATTGTTATAATATTCATATATAACACTCCTTATTGCTTTAATACTTTATCTGTTAAACTATCAATAACATCTGCCTTTAATAGAGCAATACCTTTTTCTTTATCGCAAAGAACAATAACAGAGTCTCCTGGATTTATGTCAAACATAGTTCTTATTTCTTTTGGTATAACAATTTGTCCTTTTTCGCCTACTTTGCAAATACCAACAAATTTGTTTTTATCAGTTTTATTTTTTTCCATATCCAACTCCTTTTTTGTATAATAAGTTATACTTTTCATACTTATTATACTTTTATAATAAGTATTTGTCAACCGAACAACAAAAAAACACCTTATCTATTATGATAAAGTGTTTTTATAATAATTACACTAGTTTCAAACGGGATAATCCTTAGGTCTTTTTTTTGATGCAGAAAAAACTAATAAAATATTATACCCTCACCTTATGCTCTATCCACTCCCTTGACATAATAATTATCAATCTCGCCAATACTTGTGGTTATTTTTTCATTATTATATACATCTTCTCTCAATATTTTCGACAATGATACTTCATAAGCAGTCTTTGTGACAACCTCATTATTATCCAATTTCTTTTGATATTCACGACTCTGAATCCTACCACTTACTGTAAGTTTGTCTCCGACTTCAAAATTTTTTACAAATCGAGCATTTCTGCCCCAAGCTATACAAGGCAAATAGTCACTCTTATTATAATTACGATTTACAGCAATAAGCAAATCACATATTTCTCTTTTAAAAGGTGTCGTCCTATACACAGGCTCTTTACAAACAAACCCTGTAATTTCAATATTATTGGGGTTTTGATTTTCGTCGTATGGCAATATCTCTCTTATAAACATAGTAAGCATGAGTTTGCTTTTATTATCCTCAAGTTTGTTATAACTTCTAAATTGACCATTGACAGCAATCATTTTTCCCACTGCCACCTCATCTCCTAGCAATCTCTCACTAATTGTGACAGGAAGTATATCAAAACTATCACTTAGACGTTTTACTTTAAGATTAAATTCATAAAATCCCTCACCAAACATTTCATGGCTAAACGTCGGAGAGTCCATCACCTCACCTGCTAAAAATACTTTATTGTTTTCCATTTGTCCAAAATTCATTATTTACTCCTCCGTTATTTTTTAATTTTTTCTTTGAACTCCTAAATTGTCAATGTAATAGTTTTCTTTTAGTATTAAGTCGCCTACGCTTACAAACTCATAGCCCATAGACGTCAATTTGTCTAGTATTAAAGTCAAGCCCTCGATAATGTAATCCGAATTATTGTGGCAAAGTATAATCGAACCATTGGATATCTTTTTTAGCACTCTATTAAGCATTTCACTTCCATTAAGACCTTTCCAATCAAGAGTGTCAATATTCCACTGAATAGTCTTTAGCCCCAGACTTTCTGCAACGCTAATCGAAGTATTATTGTACGAACCATAAGGAGATCGGAACAATTTCACCTCTTTACCAGTAATATTTGTAATTTTCTCCATAGACGTACTAAGCTCACTTCTCATTTGACTTTCAGTTAGTTTTGCAAAGTCAGGATGTGTATTACTATGCGTAGCTATCTCTACACCTTGCTCAGCTATCGCTTTTACCATATCAGGATATTCATCCACCCAAAAACCTACCAAAAAGAATGTACCGGTCGCATTATATTCTTTAAGCGTCTCCAAAATCTTTAATGTTTTGTCAGCACCCCATGCAGAATCAAATGTTATGGCCACTTTCTTCTCTTCTGTTTCCACATTGTATATGGGTATAAGTCTTGGCACTTGATTATAATAAACCATAGCCGAAGTTCCACCCATAAAATTGATGGAAAGCAATATCGCAATAATCGCTATTACAACTGCCGATTTTAATGTGTTTTTCTTTAAAATCACGAACCTCATTTAGTTCTCCTTTATTTTAGTTTTTAATTGCGATTTTTCAAAACACCGACTTGGGCGAATAAGGACAAAAAGAGCGAGGTTTTGTCGATAATTGTATAATCACATATTCCTTAATTATTTATATTGGACAATCTCACTTTTAATGACAAAAAAACACCCACATTTTGTGAGTGTTTTAATTTGTACGGATTTTAGTCAACTACATATTTGTATACGATTGAAGGACTTGCAATTTTTGTAACCTTCTTACCCACACCGGTACGCTTATCTAGAGCGATATGTGATTTATTTACAAACTCAAGTTTTTCTCCGTCACTTACAACATAATTAACATTATTTTTTAGCGTATCTACTAAAAGCAAATTTGTTTTTGAACATTTTACGCCTTTACGATTTCTATTCGATTCCGGAACTTCGCTATATTTAACAATCTTCGCACTTCCATTGTCACCAAACATTACAAATGCGTCACTTTTATTTACTTGATTAGCACCTACAAGATAATCACCAGCATCAAGTGCAATACCTTTGACACCAGCTGTTGCTCTGCCAGTAGGCGCAATGTCAGCAGTATCAACTACAACACCAAGACTAGCATGTGTAAATAGCGCAAGTTTTTTATCATCTGATTGTATTTCCACAAATATAAGTTCGTCATCTTTAAGTTTTATTCCTGCTACCAATTGTTTACTTACAAGATACTCATCGATTGCCGTAATTTTTATCATTCCTTTCTTAGTCACAAATAGAAGTTTGTCATCTTTGTTGTTTTCATCAAATTCTAATATGCTTACAATTTTTTCATTCGAATCCAATCCTTTACAATAAGAATTGATGTAAGCGCCTTTATCTTTAAGTTTTGTTTGGTTTACATCTTTCAAATCAATCCTTACCGAATTGCCTAAATTGGTAAATGCATACACCTTTTTATCACTTTCTGTCTTAAACGAAATCTCAGGGATTTCATGTAATGTAGGATTTTGGCTAAGTTCTTTACTAGCCAAATTGTACGACTTGGTATTGACAGTTTTTAGTGTATTGGACGGATTGTAAACAAGATGCACTTCCTCATTTGTTGCAACAACTACACTCGCCTCTTCATGCAAATCCTCATTGTCATCATCCATAAACAATGTTTTTCTGTCCTTGCCATACTTTTTAGCAATCTCTAAAATCTCACTTTTTACAATAGACATTTGCATCTTTGGATTTTTCAAAATTTCAGTATATCTTTTAATTAAATCCTTAAGTCTATTAAGCTCGGTAATAAGTTTGTCCACCTCAAGACTTGTAAGTCGAGCAAGTCTCATATCTAGTATTGCTTGCGCTTGTACGTCAGTCAATGTAAATCTATTGATCAATTGTATTTTTGCATCAGTTACGTTCTTACTCTTTTTAATAATAGCAACAACTTCATCAATGTTGTTTATCGCAACAACCAATCCCTCCAAAATATGCTCTTTCTTTAGAGCAGCCTCTAAATCATATTTTGTACGATTGTATATTATTTTTTGTTGGTAATTAACATAGTATGATATTATCTCAAGCAAAGACAAAAGTTTTGGTTTTCCATCAGCAATAGCTACCATATTTACGTTGAATGAGCATTGCAAATCACTACCTTTGTAAAGGGCTGCCAGAATGGCATTTACTTTCGCATCTTTTTTAAGTTTTATGACCGCTCTCATACCACTTCTATCAGACTCATCAACAATATCTTGTATATATCCAAGTACTCCTGCCTTGTCAGCCTCTCTAAGTTTTGCAATTCTTTGTAGAAGTACGGCCTTGTTTACTTGATATGGTATCTCGGTAATAACAATATTTTTCTTACCATTGTCACCGTTTTCTATATGAAGTTTTGCGCGAAGCATCAATTTGCCTTTACCTGTTTCGTAATACTCGCGAATACGGCTACTATTTAGGAGATATCCACCTGTAGGAAAATCAGGACCTGGCATAATCTTCATGCAGTCATCAAGCGTCATATTAGGCTTATCAATATACTTCGCAACCAATTGACAAACTTCACGTAGATTGTGTGTAGGAATATTTGTAGCAAGACCTACCGCAATACCCGAACCACCGTTTACAAGCAAATTTGGAAAACGTCCAGGCAACATATCTGGCTCTTTACATGAGTCGTCGAAGTTAAAACTCCAAGTCACAGTATCTTTTTCAATATCACGAAGAAGTTCTAGACTAAGGGGTGCAAGGCGAGCTTCGGTATAACGCATCGCAGCGGCACTATCACCGTCTACGCTACCAAAGTTTCCATGACCTGACACCAAGATTTCGCCCATATTAAAGTCTTGAGCCATACGCACCATTGTATCGTATATGCTTCTGTCACCATGAGGGTGATATTTACCCATACAGTCACCTACGATACGAGCACTTTTTCTAAATGGTCTATCAGGCAAAACCCCCACTTCTAGCATGCTATAAAGCACTCTACGTTGTACCGGTTTTAGACCGTCTTCGACACGAGGTAAAGCTCTATCCAAAATAACAAATTCGCTATATGGAATCATGCTCTCATGCACCACTCTTTCCAATGCTTTTTGGACTACATTTTGCGTAGAAAACTCACTATTGTTTGTTGTTGTTTTGTTTTTATCTTTTTGCATTTTTGTACCTTCAAATTTTATTACACCATTTCAAAACTATTTTCAATTACTTCTTTGTTTTTTCGTATTTTGTGCTAGTCTTATTGAAGTTGGCATTTTCAGTTATATATTGTTTGCGTGCTTCAATATTGTCACCCATTAGGGTTGTTATCATCTTTTCAGCTTCAGCTACGTCGTCAAGTGTAATCTGAACCAAAACACGTTTTTCTGGATTCATAGTAGTATCCCATAGTTGTTCGGCAGTCATTTCACCCAATCCCTTATATCTCTGAACACTATATCCTGAGCCAACCTCTTTTACAGCCTTATCATAATCATTCTCATCATATACGTACACGACCTTATTGCCTTTGCTGACTTTGTATAGTGGAGCTATTGCGGCATAAACATGTCCTTCTTCAATAAGCTCACGCATATATCTATAAAAGAATGTGCAAAGGATTGCTCTTATATGCGCACCGTCTTGGTCCGCGTCGGCCATGATAACAACTTTATAATATTTCAAATTATTGATATTGAAGTCATTTCCAATACCAGCGCCAAGCGCAGAAATTATTGTCCTAATTTCCTCATTCTCAAGGACTTGATTAAGACGTTTTTTCTCTACATTAAGAGGTTTTCCACGAAGAGGCAAAATAGCTTGAAAACTACGATCACGAGCTTGTTTTGCACTGCCGCCTGCACTATCACCCTCTACTATAAACAATTCGTTTAGGAGAGGATTTTTACCAGTACTACTACTAAGTTTTCCGATAAGACTATATGACTCAGCATTATTCTTTTGACGCGCAACATCTTTCGCATGTTTTGCCGCCTCTCTTACTTTTGCTGCACCTTTTGCCTTATTAAAAATCTCTGTAATGACATTTTTGATGCCCTTGCCTTCAAATATCTTTGTAAGTTCTTGATAAACAATAGCATCTACTTCAGTTTTCGCTTCAGGATTGCCCAACTTTGTCTTGGTTTGACCTTCAAATTGGACACTCTTCATTTTAATACTAAGAAGTGCGGTGATTCCTTCACGATAATCCTCACCAAGCAGATTGTTTTCCTTCTCTTTCAAAAGTCCCCATTTTCTTGATGCTTCATTAAAGACTTTTGTCAAAGCAGTCTTTAATCCCACTTCATGAGTACCACCTTCTGTTGTCGGAATATTGTTTACATAACTAAACACATTCTCGACATAACTATCAGTGTGTTGGATTGCAAGTGCTAATTTGACAATGCTTGTCTCACCTTCAATATAGATTGGGTCTTTATAAATTACACTGCTACCCGCATTCAAATAACCTATATAATCTTTAAGTCCATTTGCATAATTATACACATATGTCTTAGGTTTGCCATCTTCAAGATGGGTTTCGTCCACAAATGTAATATTGATACCCTTATTTAGAAAAGCCAATTCTTTAAGGCGTTTTGTGATTGTGTGGATATCAAAACGCAAATTTTTAAATACTCTATCATCAGGTCTAAACGTAATTTTCGATCCTGATTTTTTTGTTTTGCCTACTGCTGTTAATGGGTGAATAGGTACACCGCTTAGTATTTTGCTACCTTTTTGAATAGACGCAAAATCCATCGCATACTTTTGACCATCACGACAAACCTCGACTTTAAGCCATTCGCTCAAAGCATTTGTTACACTCGCACCTACCCCGTGCAAGCCTCCCGAGTATGAATAGTTGTTGTTGTCAAATTTTCCACCAGCATGCAATTGTGTAAAAACAACCTCTACACCGCTTACTTTTAATGTAGGATGTTTGTCCACGGGGATACCACGACCATCATCTTCTACTGATATAACATTATCGTCCATTAATGTTACGGTAATATTATTTCCATATCCATTGGCCACTTCGTCAATCGCATTATCGACTATCTCCCATAAAAGGTGATGCATACCCTTTTCACCTGTTGTGCCGATATACATTCCCGGACGCAATCTAACTGCATCCAAACCCTCAAGTACTACTATATTCTTACTATTATACGTATTTCCCAAAATACACCGTCCATTATTAAAATCTTATAAATTATAACACAATTTAACAAATTATGTAAAACTAAAAACCCATCAAAAACTACTTGTATTTTTATTTATACAATTGTATATTCATACAAAACACACTGAGAATATACCCAATAAACTTAATCTTGTTTTGAGGCATCTAACTACATTTTATACATTAAATCCCACAAAACTCATATAACTATATTGAGGTAATATATGAAAAAAATTGTATTATGCGGTGGCGGAAGCGCAGGACATGTTGTGCCAAACATAGCCCTTCTTCACTATCTTAAAAGACATTATGATGAAATACATTATATAGGCACCAATGGTATAGAAAAAGATATTATTAAAAACTACCCAGAAATAACGTTTCACGAAATCAAGGCATGTAAATTAAAACGAAGTTTAAGTTTGTCAAACCTTAAGATACCTTTTGTTTTATTAACATCTATACGACAATGCAGGAAAATACTAAAACAAATAAGTCCTAATATAATTTTTTCAAAAGGTGGTTATGCATCATTACCAGTCGTGTTTGCACACGGCAAAATTCCAGTTGTTGCACACGAGAGCGATTATTCTCTTGGGCTTGCAAACAAACTAATCTTATCCAAGTGCAAAAAAATGTGTTTTTCATTCGAAGCAACAGCAAGGAAATACAACGGAAAAGGCATTTACACAGGAAGCCCGATAAGAAAAGAAATACTTCAAGGCAACAAAAATAAATTAAATTTAAACTTCGATGAAAAACCGACAATTTTAATCATGGGTGGAAGCTTAGGCGCTACAGCAATCAACAACGCCTTAGACCAAGCAAGAGATGAGCTATTGAAGAAATACAATATAATACACATATCAGGAAAAAATTACACACAAAAAGCAAACATTAAAGGATACCATTGCGTTTCATACACAAACAATATTGAAGATTATTTAGACGCAAGCGACATTGTAATCTCAAGAAGCGGAAGCAATGCAATATACGAGTTTTTACAATTAAAAAAACCAATGCTTCTCATCCCTTTACCAAGAACATCCTCAAGAGGCGATCAAATCCTCAACGCCAATAGTTTTAAGGAAAAAGGATACGCAGAAATATTAGAACAAGAAAACCTGAGAAAAGACACCTTAATTTCAAATATCGACAAAATATACGAAAACAGAAATAAATACATTTCCGCAATGAAGAGTAATTGCGCAGAGATCGGAAACGAGAAAATAGTATCAGTGATTCTTGAAAATGAGATATCAAGAAAAAGTAAATAAAACAGAAAACACTATCAGCAACAATATATAAAGAATATATTAAGTAAAATATAAAATTATCGAACATATGTTTGACAATATGAAAATATATGATATAATAGTGTTATGAAAACAGATATCATTATTGGAATAATACTCACACTGCTCTACCAAGGTAAAACAAAAGCAAAAAATCTTGCATTGAAATATAATGTATCGACACGTACAATTTATCGATACATAAGCATTTTGGATACATGCGAAATACCAATTTGTACTCACCTAGGTAGAAATGGAGGCATAGAAATACTTAATACATTCAAACTAAACAATATGTTTCTAACAACTCAAGAAAAAATGACACTTATAGACGCTACAAGATATATCGAAGACAAAAATATTCAAAAAAACATACAAACAAAATTACTTGCTATTAAATAAAAATACAATCATCAAAATAGATAAAAAAGCGGTATTATACCGCTTTTATCTTTTTTAATGTGCAAAAAATCATTTATATTTATAAGTATATGCTTATTTTTATAATATATATTGATTGTATCTTTATTCTTTTTTATGTATTGTTATTTATACTTATTCAGTTGCGAAAGATTCACATTTTCCAATACATTACTATCGAAAGTACGAATAAGTTTTTGTTCCATAATATGGTTGTGAATAGCATATTTAATTTGCTCATCGAGTTGTAAAGTAAAATCAAAACCCTTATCAGAAAATAAATAATTAGCTAGCGAACCAGGCACAGTATTTACCTCATTAAGATACACTTCACCTTCTTTAGATGTTATAAAATCAAACCTGACTACACCTTGACACTCAAGCAATGAATAACAATCTTTAGCAATTTCTTCAATTTTCTTTTTTAAATCTTTCGACAGCTTTGTTTTCTTTCGCTTGGCCATCAGATACTCTCCACCACTATTAGATGACATGTATTTGTTATTAAAAGATAATATTTCGTCTGAGCTTATAGGACTCTCAATTGAGGAAATACGCAATCCATCAACACTACGATATACTGCAATATTATACTCTATTATTTCTTCAAAATATCGCTCTATCAATACTTTTTTATCAAATTTTAATGCATTTTCAATAAAATTTGCTAAATCATGTGATTTTTTACACACCTTTATACCAATACTACTACCCAGCCTTGCAGGCTTAATAATAAGAGGATACCCTATTTGTTTTTCAATTAGATTCGTGCATTTTTTCGCATCGGAGAAGTACTCAAAATTACTTATTTCCAAAGATTTAATTACCGGAATATCGGTGGATTTGAGATATCTTTTGAAAGCGCATTTATCAATACCAATTATACTTCCAAGAATCGAACTTGACATACACGGTATTGACGATAATTGAAGAAGCCCCGCAATAGAACCATCTTCTCCATTTACACCATGAATACAATTAACAACACAATCCACTTCACACAAACTAATCAATGTTTTATTCTTTCTTAGGAATAAATTATTTGATGATGGCAACATTACAACTTCCCTACACTTATCTGCAAGTTTATAAATGCCTTCTATCGTGTTGAATTTTTCAATATACTTCCACACCCCATTCTTGCATATATATACGGGAAAAACATTGTATAGTTCTGTATTTATATTCATCATAGTCTGATATGCAGTAATTATAGAAATATCATGTTCACACGAAACCCCACCAAAAATTATTACTATATTTTGCTTCATATTCACCCCCACTACTTGTAATTGTCCGGCAGATCGTTTTCAATAAGAACAACCTCACCATTACAATAAACATTAAAATCAACCTCAGAAAATGTTTTTACTTCTTTAATCTTATCCACCTCAAAACCACAATCCATCAATCCATCCATGATAGCTTTTTGATTTACCTCATTAACAATAATAATCTCATCCGCTACGTCTGACATAGCCTTGCCTATTCGATAATTTTCATCATATGCACTCTTTCCTTGTTCCACAACACCAGGCGTAACAACTATCTTTCTGCGATTTTCAAACATAGCCAATACCTCGAGAGAGCACAAAAAACTTGCAGGATTGCTATTATACGAATTGTCTAATATAATCTTATTATCCAACTCCCTTTTCTCAAGTCTATGAGGAACATAATCCATGTTTTTGAGCGCAAATGATATCAAATCATCATCAACATTAAAATGTTTCGCCATAGCATATGCACATAGAATATTGGAAATATTATGACAGCCTAACAGCTTGCATGATAATTTAGTCTCAAGCATTTTACCTTTATCAACAATGGTAAATTCACTTCCAAAATCACCAACCATCATATTTGAGAGCCCATAAAATTTTCTCACCGCACCATCAAAAATTCCACAACGCGACCTCAGATCAGTATCTGTTGATGTTGTTACACAAGCACAATCATTTTTATATTCAGTAGACACATCACATACAAGATTATTATCACAATTAAAAACCATAAACCCAGGGAGTAATAAATTTTGTTGGAGTTCAATTTTAGCTTTTAATACATTCTCAATATTTCCAAATGATTCCATATGTTGTTTATCAATCGAAGTCAATATGCCGTACTGAGGTTTAAATTTTTTACAAAGATATTTAATCTCACCCTTCCTCTTAGCACCAAATTCCAAAATCAAAACCTCATGATAAGGTTTTAAATACTCTAAAATAGTACGTGAGATTCCCATCGGTGTATTAAAAGATGCTGGACTTTTCAATACATTATATTTCGTAGACAACATTTCAAATAATATATTTTTAGTACTAGTCTTACCACAGCTCCCTGTAATTGCAATTATTTTTAAATTCTTACAAGTAGATAATTTTTTGATTGATTTCTTGAGATAATATACATGTACAAGTTTTTCAATAGGATAAGAAATCAACACAGACACTACAAAAACAGCCAACAAATACACATTAAATATAAAATAATTAAAGTGCAAATTCAACAAATAAAGCATAGTTTGTGACAATATATAAATAGTTATTATCACAAACAGCATTCTTTTAATTCTTTTTGTGATTTTAAAACGCACTTTACATTTATCAATTTTTATAAAGTTTTTGTGTATTTTATATATATTTATCATTATTAAAATAGATATAAATACAATATCGTTTGTTTGATTGTCAAATCTTATATGCAGGAAATACCCCACTATCCCAATCAATAGTATAGCTACCTCTAATATTATATTTGTTTTTAACTTTATATTTTTCAAACACTTAAATACACGGTACTCCTCAAGTTGAAGTAAATATAGCAAATCTACAAACATGAAGACAGCGATAGTAAAATACAAAATATTAATCACCCAGCACGCAACTCCTTCCAATAAAGCTTTTTACCTTCATATTAAATTTATATATGTTTTCAAGATAAGAAAAGTGTCCTGATTTCTTAAATAGATATCCTTTACAATTTGGAATATCTTTCATAAATCTTTTATACATATACATAGGCGTACTCCTGTCTCTATCACCCCACACCAACAAAACACTACTTTTTATTAGGGGCACTAGGTAATCAAGATGTTGGTTTACTATTGCGACATAACTTTCTTTTTTATAACCACTTAGTTTTCTATATTCATCACTTCCAAATTTGTTGCCATTTTTACAATTCATTCTTTTCTTTATTTTATACAGCCATATTTTAATATAGTAAAGAATAGTCCTCCTTGGTTTTAATCCCGCACTGCCAGTCATAACAATTTTATCTATCTTCAAATCAAAGATAGTGGATAAAAGTATCGCTATTCTTCCACCGAAAGAGTGGCAGACAATCGACAATCTCTTTATTTTTTTATTCACGCAAAATAAATAAATTTGCACCGCATATTCATATATATCCATTTTTTTGTTTGGATGAGGAGTCATTCCAAATCCATATAAATCAAAAGCAAAACACTTATATTCATGCCTCATTGTATTTATTGTCTTTTTAAATGATGTCATATCTCCACCATATCCATGCAAAAAAAATACAACATCACCTTTATTTCCAAATTTTTTATAATTTGGTTTGTAATGTTGCATAATAATCACCCCTTAGAAGAATTTCCACATTATAATAGCATCGCTCAAATCACTATAATAGTTCTTTCTTCTATTGGTTTCCTTATATTCATTTTTCTTATAAAACTCAATTGCTCGAGAATTTTTCTCACTCACTTCCAGATATATTTTAGTTATACCTTTCTTTTTTAAATATCCTTCAGCATGTTTTAATAATTTTGAAGCTATACCTTTTCCTTCACTCTCTTTAAAAACCGCAATTCTTTGTAAATTAGCCTCATCAAATATATGAAACACATTCAAATAACCCAGCACATTATCACCATCAAGAGCAACCCAAAGAGTATTATTGGGATTATTCAGATCTCTTTCAATGGTTTTGTCTGAGTAATTATCTTCAAAACGTTCATTTTCCAACGCCACGATTGCTTTGAAATTCGCTTTACTCGCCTTTATTATTTTCATTTTTTCTTTCCTTTTCAAGCAAAGACCTCTCTGCTTGCGAAAGTTGGATATAAAAAGGCTCAGGATTGTCTGAATAATCTGCATTTTTTACATGTAACATCATAGAAGCAAGAGCTATTTCAGAATAGTTGTATATTACATTAGTTTTATATGTATCAGGAACTACAATATGTTCGTCAGACAATACAAAAATATTTTTATCCGCAAATTTATTAGACAATTCAGAATAGTCGACTACCCCGTACTCCGCAATTTTACTTTGTTTTATTTCACAAAAATAAACCGAGCTCGAAGTACATTCCAAAAGCAAAATGCCATTTTTTACATATGTTCGCAATAAATCAAAAACACTTATATTTACTATCTTTTTGTTTAAAGCATAAGCAAAAGCCTTTACGGTCGACAATCCAATGCGTATTCCAGTGAAAGATCCCGGACCACTAACATTTACAAAAACATCAATATCCGAAAGCTCGACATCATTCTCAGTTAAAAATTTATCGATATTTATTAGCAGTGTTTCACTATGTTTTTCATAAGGAGGCAATACCTTACTTGATGATTTATTGTCATTAAACAACCACAAATACGATTGTTTCTTTGTTGTGTCTATCCCTAAAAATCTCATATCAACCCTTCTTTATCGTAAAACTACGTTTTTCCTCATCAATCCTTTTAATTTCGACAATTATGTAATTGTCCTTTAATATCTCCACAACCCTTTCACTCCACTCAATAAAAGTCAAAACATTGTAATCTTTTTTCAATATATATTCATCAAAACCAAAAGCCGTACTTTCATCGCCACCCTCAAGTCTATACATATCAAAATGTCGGATTTTGAAACGTTTTGATTGATATTCTTTCATAATCGTAAATGTTGGGCTTGTTACCTCATCTTTAACACCAAGAGCTTTTGCAACCCATTTTACAAATGTTGTTTTGCCTGCACCTAAATCGCCATTAAGCAAAACAATATCGCCACCAACCAAAGTTTTAGCGAATTTCTTAGCAAGTTTTTTAGTTTCTTTTAAATTTTTTACATTACAAGTCAGTTCCATATCCCTCTAAAATCCATAATTTATTCAACTATTTTAAATACGAGTTTTTCCTTTTTAGGCTCTTTATTAGAAAACTCAAAAGCTTGATACAATCTTGTCTTTATCGAATTGCCAACCACATCATCACTGTATAGAGTAGCCAACAACTCACCTTTGGATATTTTATCACCAATTTGTTTGTTTAGCAATACCCCCACCTTGGCTTTGTTTTTCTCAAAACTAAGATTGCGTAGTTCTACCTCAATTTCAGCCACTTTCCTTGCATCGATGCCTGATACATAGCCATCATTACGAGACAAAACTTGCTCAATATTTGGTGCACAAAGAAGCAAATTTGGATTGTCAAATACATCAATACTTCCACCCTGCGCAAGCACAATCTCCTTAAGCTTTATTTCGACTTCACCCGAATTTATTGCTTTCTCAACAATTTGCAGACTCTTATCGTACGGAAGTGTATTGGCAAGCGAATACAATTGTGCACTCAAAATAATGGACAATTTTCTAAGACGAGTATTTTCGCCCATTAGAGCCATCAAAACACTATACACTTCAAGATTGCACCCAATACCATACGACAATGGAGCATCCATGTTCGTAACCATCGCAACCACTTTCTTTCCGTCTTTCTTTCCTATTTCCACCATTGTTTTTGCAAGTTTTGTAGCACTTTCAATATCTTTCATAAAAGCACCCTTGCCACATTTTACATCAAGCAAAATAACACTAGCGCCACACGCAAGTTTTTTGCTCATAATAGAACTAGCGATAAGCGGTATACTCTCTACAGTTGCGGTACGGTCTCTTAATGCGTAGATTTTTTTATCCGCAAGAGATATTTCATCTGATTGCGTAATGATGCCACCATTGTATTTTGCTAACATTTTTTTAAACTGCGATTCATTAAGTTCGCTATTAAAACCATTAAAAACTTTAACTTTGTCTGCAGTGCCTCCGGTAAATCCCAATGACTTACCACTCATTTTAGCAATCTTAACGCCAAGCAAAGCAAGTATTGGCACAACAAGTAAAGTAGTACTATCGCTTACACCACCACTCGAATGTTTATCAACAACAGGAAAATCATAATGATAAGTCTTACCACTAGCCTGCATTTCCTTCGTCATAGCGTAAGTCTCATCTATATTCATTCCATTGATTTTGATTGCCATAAGAAGCGCTGACATTTGCTCGTCAGAAATTACGCCATCCACGTATCCCCCAACAACAAAACGTAATTCCTCAGCACTCAATTCTTTACCAATGCTTTTCTTTTCAATTATGTCCAGTACATTCATCATTACTTATCACCTACCTTTACACTTGGCTCAAAAACTTTAGTCAGCACAAGAGGCACAACATATGTCCCCATAACACCCATCGCAATAAATATAAGAGGAAGAAGATAAATTATCTTGATGAATTTTACAAGAATAAAATATGTGGTGAGCATGATAAGAGCGCCTAATAGCATTTTCTTTGTTTTTTCAAAAGGTGTGCCTGAAGCTTGATACTTTAAATATCTATCATCAAGCAAATAACCTACATAAACTCCAAGATACATACCAATGCTAGAATAAATTTTAATAACGGTATCTTGATTAAACACATCAATAAAAGTCACCATAAAATAAACAACAATAGAAAACGGAAGTAAATACGCAGTCATAAACTTCTTAAGTGATATTGGTGATTTTTTAGCTAAAAATTCAACTATAAAATCAAACAAAAAAGCACAACCAATACCAATAACACTTCCAACCAACACATCAGAAAGATAATGTCTTCCAAAGTACATGCGACTTATACAAACACCCACCCCAATCAAAACCAACAAAATAGGGAAAACCCATTTTTGCCATGTCTTATATTTTTTAGTGCGGAAATCTTCCATACAATTGTATGTAGCCATCAAAGCATAACCTTGTGCATGACCACTTGGCATTGCAAAAGTATCATAAGGCAAAGGATACGGTCTTTGTCGTCTTATTATGTTTTTAAGTCCAAAATTAGTAAAGACACTTAAATAATAGACACAAGCAAATTTAAAAGCCGCCCTTTTACTGCCAGTCCAGTACATAATAAAAAACAAAATGAAGAAAAAATAATCAGTACCAAAAAAACTGAATATCTGAAACACAGTATCCAAAATAGAATTTGAGATATTATAAAAATAATTTACAATGTTTAACTCCATAGCACCACCACAAATATATAATATTATACCAAATAATATTAAAATAACAAATCAATGTAACTAGTATATTTTTTAATTTGTAAGTCAAGAATATGTTATGCAAAACATAATAAGTACAATATTTTCAACATTTT
>JAZONM010000005.1:0-234005 GCA_045654505.1 Clostridia bacterium
CTATAAAGCATGTAAAGTCACCTGAAGATAGAACTGAGTTTTGTAACTTTTCAGAACATATATTAAGTGATTGCTCATCGATTGTGTAGTTCTTTTTATACCCAAAAGGAACATTATATTCGCCTTTACTATTAACCCTATAAATGCCATTATAGGAGGTGTGATTTAGATAAATGAATTGAGCAGCTTGCTTACTTAAACTTCTAAATCGTTTTTTTCTGATATCATAATAAAAATCTTTTTCATTTGGAAATTGTCTTAAATATTTAATAACAGAGCCCTTATTTTCTTTAACTTGTTTATAGGTTAAGATTAACTCATTATTCATATCATTAAGATAACATTTATTAAAAGAAGCTTCAATATTAAAAAATATTGCAGCACTACCAAGAAAAGGCTCATAATAATTATTAAATTCGTAGCCTCTTATCAAATCATTTACTTCGTTAATTAACCAGCGTTTACCACCAGCCCATCTTAAAAAGGGTGTAATCATAAATTTCTCCTAAAAAAATTATAGCACAAAAATACAATTTTTGCACTATAATCGCAAATTATTATAAAATTTTTATAAATTCAGCACTTTATTTGAGTAATTCCTTACAAACTTTGTAGGTAATCTCAATCACATGGTCAATTTCAAGGTTATGAAGTTGACCTTTTTCTATGTCCAAATTAAAGTATTCTTTCCATTTTTCTTTTGAAAAACCTTTAACAAAAGCATCTTCGAGTTCACAAATTCTATTTAATTGCAACTGCATTTCTGCAGACATTTTTTCATTTTCTAAAATATCTCTGACTAGTTGTAAAACGTGGTTCAACTTTCACACCTCCATTAGATTTTATAGAACAATATTTGGCATAGTTCTCACCCTCACTATAAACCAATATCATTACATCACATTGAATACAGCAATACATAAGAACATGAAAAACACCATTTTCATCAATAAACATATCGTCTTGATATTTGGAAATATTAGGCTCATCTTCCATCAATCTTTCACGGAAAGGTATAAACTCTCGCTTTGAAAGATAAACAACCCTTTCAACAACATACTCAGCCTCAAAGCCCTCACACTTATCAACCCTATTTCTAAGTAACCTAGCATTAGAAACATTACATATAAATCTAGTTTTCATAATTACCTCAACTTGAACACATCTTTGCAGACTTTGTAGGTATGCACAATATGTTCTTCAATATCAAGTTTGTGAAGTTTATTGATGTGGTTAATTAATTTTTCAAACATATCTTTTTGACTTGGTGTAAAGGTCGAAATCAAATCTTCTTTCATGTGTTGAATATCAATAGATTTTTCAAAATATTCATGCGAATTCATAAAACTTAAATCCACAAGTTCAATAATCTTTTTCATAAACACCTCCATAGGTGTTTGTCTTTTACCGTACTTTCAATTCTTTTGCAAGTCTTTTAAGAGTTTGTTTCAAAAACAAATAGAATCTTATTGAAATGGATATAACGACTCCCTCCTAAGCGTTGCTTTAAGCTTTTATTGTGTAATATTATAAAATATTTAATAAATTTTGTGAAATAAGCAGCTTTTTAGGAATGTTTATGTTATAATACACACATAGGAGAAAAATGTATGAAATTAGAAATAAAACAACAAGACATAATACCTTATGTTTATTTTGTTAGTAGCATGGCTCAACAATCAAAGTCTGGTATGTTTGGCTCTTTAAGTTCAAAAAGCGACCTTGTAGGTGGAATTTTTGATAGATGGATAAATATTATTCCTGAAAGTATAGTGTTTAACCAATATTTCTTGCCTGAAGCGCTTAAAGCAATAAACATTAACAAAAAGGTAAGAGTTTTTTCTGATTTCTATATGTATGATCCAAAAGTTGTAGGTATTGCACCAGACGTAATTGGCTTGCAAATTGAAAACAAAATTGTTCCTTTTGTTAAATATGATGACACAAAAGAAGATACAAAGTTTTGGGTTCCTCAACCGGAATGTCCACAAATAGAAGTTAAGTCTTTTTTTGGTAAAAAATATATGGTTAGTTTAAGAGATCAACATTATGGAGATAAGTTCCTGGTAATGGTTGGAGCAAACATTGATGTCGACTACCTGCTTTCTTTCTTTGATAAAAATATATTTACAGAAAATGAAATAATTAAATTAACGATGCCTAATGATTTTATTGAGTCTGATACTAAAGGCTTAATTTCAAAAACAAAGCAAGTTGAATTTAACAGGTCTAGTTTAGGAAGCTTAGAATTGCTTTGCGTCACAACGGCTTCTCAATTTAGGAATATAGCTCTAAAACTTACCGCTGGAGAAATTCCAAGATATTTTGTAGATGTAACACAAAGAAAGGTTAAAGTAAAAGAAGATAATTTTAGCCCAAATTCGTTATTAAGCGACTATTGTTATAAGCAAGAATGCGGATTATATAGATTTAATGATAACTGGTATTCTTTATTTACAACACCAAAAGAAAAAACATTAGATATTGAAATCGGTGATCCAGATGTTTTAAGAGTTATAAAAAAGACCACTAATTCTATCACGGTATTAGCTGAAAACGACACTTTTGTTAATGGGTATAACCTACAAAAAGGAAATCAATATAATATTAATTTTGGTACTTTTGGTTCAATTGCTGGAGAAGAATATTTCATAAACAAAGGCTTATTAAAATATTTACCAAATAAAGAACAATGTTTAATTGATGCATTGAGTCAAATTATAAAGAAAAATTAGGGAGAAATACGAATGATAAAATCTCGTGAAATATTACACCTTCCTGAAGGTGATAAACGCTCTGAAGTTACTATATTTGATAACGGAGATTGCGAAGAGTTAAAGAAAATATATGATGGTTGGAGATTGTTGTGTGATAATTTAAACAAATTAAATGCTCGATCAGTAAATTTGCCTGAAGGACTATCTGAAATAGGTTTTGCTTTAGCGAAAGGAATGTGGCGTTGCACAGAGTCTATTACAGGAGCAAACTCATCTTTTGATTGTTATGATCCAAATGGTTCTAGGGGCAATAACCGAATTCAAGTAAAAGCATGCAGTGTTCTTCCAGACTTAACAAGTTTTGGTCCTCACTCTCAATGGGATAGAATCTTTTTTGTTGATTTCTATCGAGATGGTAATTGGGATAGAACTTTTGATGTATATGAAATTAGTACAGATGATGTAAATAACTTCCCTGTAAATGCACATCAAACAGTTGCAGATCAAAAAGCTCAAGGTAGACGACCTAGATTTAGTATTTTTTCAGGTTTAATACAAACAGGAAGATATATAAAAAAGGAAACATACTTAATAACAGAAACCGAAGTAAAATTAATAAGTGAAAATTAATATGAACAAATTAGAAGAAAGAACAGATGGTAAATATATAATTAACAAAATAGCGTTTAAGCCAATAGCAGAATTTAAACCTGAAACAATTGAGATGGCTTTTAATTTTTCTTATGATATGAGTTTTGGCAGGTCTGGAGAACATAGGGATCACAGAAGTGGCGGAACATATAAAAGAAAACTTGGAGAAATTTTTGCCAACACTTTTCAAGGTAAACTATCTGAATTTGCTATATATAATGCACTATATAAAGAATTCCCTCAAATGAAAATGCCCGATTTGGAAACTTGGGATTTGGGTAAATGGGATGACACTGATTTTGAAATAAATAAATATTTTTTATCTGTAAAATCCACAAAGGCATTTGGAAATTTGCTTTTATTAGAAACAAAAGATTGGAATGAAAATGGAGAATATATACCAAATCTAGCCATTAATGGAGCACATTCCCTTTATGATTTTTTTATTCTTGTTAGAATATCTCCATATTGTGAAGACATGCTAAAACAACATAAAATGCTTTTTAGTAATGAAGTTGACAAGGAAAATCTAAAAGATATACTAATAAATCAAAAATGGACTTATGATATACCTGGTTTTGTTTCGCATCAAGACATCGTAGATATCATAACTAATAAACATATAATTGAGCAAGGTGAAATGTTAAACGGGAAAACCAGAATGGATGCAGAAAATTACTATATCCAAACTGGAGATATGCGAAAAATTGAAGAACTGATAAAATTATTAAAAATATCTAAAAAATAGAAAAATACTGGACTTAAAATATTTATTGCGGTATGTTTGCACTAAGATAAAGGAGATATTATGAAAGAGTTTAAAGTTGCAAGTTTGTTTGCTGGTGTTGGTGGAATTTGTTTAGGATTTCAAAATGCAAAATATGAAGATTATTCATATAAATTAGCATGGGCAAATGAAATTGACGAATATGCTTGCGAAACATATAGAAATAATTTTTTACATAAACTATATGAAGGCGATATAAACAAAATATTAGACCAAACACTTTGTGATGAGTCTGAAGTTGATTATTATAAAAAAATCAAAGAAGAAATTTTATCTACTGAAATCGATGTTTTAAACGGAGGCTTCCCTTGCCAAGCATTTAGTATTGCAGGAGATCAAAAAGGTTTTGAAGATGAAAGAGGCATCTTGTTTTTAAGTATTATAAAATTAGTTAAAGAAATAGCAAAAAGATCAAAAATGCCAAGAGTTATATTGTTAGAGAATGTTAAAAACTTAAAATCTCATGATAAAGGACAAACCTACAAAGTGATCAAGTCTGAAATAGAAAAGCTAGGATACATCGTAAAAGAAGAAGTTTTAAATACGATGAACTATTCTACTCTGCCTCAAAATAGAGAAAGAATATATATAGTATGTTTTAGAGATGAAGAAGATAGCAAATGGTTTAACTTCGAAAGAATAAAGAAAGAAAACAAGTCAACGTATAATAAAAAAGAACGTCAACTTCAAGCCGAAAAAATTGTTAATGTTAAAGATAAGAAAGATTTGAAGTATTATTATACAAAAGAAAAATATCCAAAATATTTTATAGAATCAGATAATGCTGATGATATAAATCTAAACAAACAAATTACAGAGCCTTATCAATTTTATCAGGTTAGACGTGGTATGTATGTAAGAAAAAATCAAAGCAATGTTTGTCCAACTCTCACCGCAAATATGGGAACTGGTGGGCACAATGTTCCATTAATTATAGACGATTACGGAATAAGAAAATTAGTTCCAGCCGAAACATTTATGTTGCAAGGATTTCCAGTAAATAATGGTTATGAATTACCGCTAAAATATAAAGGAAAGCCATATTCAGATGCAAGACTTTATAAACAAGCAGGAAATGCAGTATCGGTTCCTGTTATAGAATTAATTGCAACAGAAATTCTCAAAGCAATGAAAAAGAGAGATTCTCAATAAAATGAAAGGATTGATCATAAAGAAACCGTGGATTGATTATATATTAGAAGGTAAAAAGACCTGGGAAATTCGTGGAAGTAAAACTAATATTAGAGAACAAATAGAACTTATACAAAGTGGTAGTGGTTTAGTTGTAGGTTCTTGCAAAATAGTTGGTTGTAAAGAAATTACATTAGAAGAATATTCTAATAATAAAGATAAGCACAAAATCACAGATATAACGACACTACCATATAAAAGAACATATGCTTGGGTTATAGCAGATGCAAAGAGATATGAAAATCCAAGGAAATACAAACATCCACAAGGTGCGATAATTTGGGTGAATTTATAGGAACGGACTAATTAATCCGTTCTTTTTAATTTATTTGACATTAAACCTACACTATTCATGATATTATGTGTTATAATGATTTTGAGGTTAATATGAAAAAGTACACATCATTAGGTATTGATAAAATTAAAAAGGTAAAAGAAGTTAAAGATGCTTCTATTTATTATAAGTCTGTTTTAGAGTTAGAGGCGAACAGCTCTGCTCACTTTAAGCCTGAAATCAAAGAAGATAACAGACAAATGATGTTTAGAGATCTTGCAGAGTGGGAATTCTATACAAACGATGAAGATCTTGCGGATTATCCATATTATTTTATGATGAAAGCAAGATATATCTTAAAAAATCTCAAGAGAGATAATCATAGATACAAGCGATCAATAGAACTTAAAAAATACTGGGGAATCCTACCTCCCGAATTTGAATTTGTAAAAAAGAACTTAATCTTTATAAATTGGTGTACTAGAAAAACTGACCTTGGAAAATATAAATTGGTTTTAGGTGAACTTTACATAAATAAGTTATCAATGAGAAAGTTTGTTAATAAATATAAAGCACAGGGTTGGACAATAAAAAAATTGCAAAAAGCAAAAACCGAACTATTTTCAATTTACATAGAATGTTTGTCAAATAATGCCTACAAAATGAAAGTTGCAGATGTAACTTTCGAACAATTTACTGGGCATCCATTCTCTCAAGATCCTAACGATTTGGATACAATGAGACAACAGTTGGCTGAATTAATTAATGATCTTAAACCTGCTACTTTCGAGTTTGAATCAGCCGAGCTAGAACCATTTGTTTTCGAAAATCAAAATCCCCAGGAAAAACCTAGCAAAAACGATAATTAAAGTTTTGATTTTTTTGATTTATTTTGATTTTTCAAGGTTACAAAAAAGATACAAAATCGCTCTAAAAATTATAATATATATAGATAGTGCAAAAAACTTGTGAATTTTACACTATCAAAAATTAATATCGACATCGCAAAAGGGAGAATTTAGTTCTCTCTTTTTTCATGTCTAAAAGGAGGTGCTATTATGGAGCAAAAAGAAAGAATGTGTATATCAATCCAAGAAATGGCTCAGTTACTTGGAATTGGAATGACATCAGCCTACAAACTTGCAAATGATAAAGAGTTTTACCCTGCAAAGCGAGTTTGTGGAAGAATCGTTGTTCACTACGATTTATTGCAAAAGTGGATAAAAGAACAAAATAACTAGGAGTGATTATGGAAAACATTTTTACAGAGGTTAAAAATCGTTTGTCCATAAAGGATGTTATTGAGCATTACTCCCTTGCAACATTTAACAGAGATAACAAATGCCATTGTCCGTTCCCAGATCATCAAGATGTAAAAAGTCCGTCGCTATCAATACTAAAGGACAACAATACATTTAGATGTTTTGGGTGCGACAAAAGTGGCAGTGTTATTGACTTTGTTATGATGTATAAAGGAGTTGATAAAGTCCAAGCAATTAATATGCTTAATGAAGATTTTAACCTAGGGCTCAATTTCAAAGAGCAAAGCAAAAAGAAAATTGATATTAAAAAGTATCTGCTAGCATGTGAGAAAGACATTGATCAAACAGATTACTTTATAAAACGAGGATTATTACCTACAACAATTAAGAAACATAGGCTTGGCTATGACAAAGTTAAAAAGGCAGTAACAATACCTTATAATGGCAAAATGAATTATGGACAAATTCGGTATGTTAATGAAAAAAGGTTTTGGAAACCACCTACAAATGATGCTGGTGCAGAGCCAATATACAATGAAAATGTAATCAACGATAAATACAATGAGCCAATATTTATTGTTGAAAGTCCAATATGTGCAATGAGTATTGAGCAATACAACTCAAAAGCAATTGCTATATGTGGCGGTGGTGGTGTATCAAAGTTGGATAAGGCACTTAAAGGCAAGAAAACATCGAATTTGGGATTTATTCTATCCCTAGACAATGATGACACTGGTACAAGGTATACAGCCGAATTTGTGGAGTATTTCAAAGCCAAAAGAATCAGATATGTTATATGTAATATATCTGGAAAAGAAAAAGACCCCAATGATTTGTTAAAGAAATCATCGGAGGAATTAGTTAAGAATATTGTAAAGGCAAGAAACGAGTTTTTTAGCAAATGCACAACGTATGGAGATTTGAAATCTGCACAGGAAATAACAAATATGACATTAAAACCTATGAATTGGTTGGTCAACGATTTATTCCCTACAGGACTAAGCATTATATGTGGTGCATCTAAAATTGGAAAAAGTTGGTTTGTGCAAAACCTTTGTTTATCTATAAGTAACGGGGACAAATTTTTAGATAAACCTACATCAAAACATGCTTGTTGGTATATGGCTCTCGAAGATGATGAAAGCCTATCCCAAATGCGACTTAAAATGATGTTGAAAGGTAAAACTGCACCAGCCAACTTTTTTATATCTTACGAAATATATCCAATGGACAAAGTTGACAAAGATAGACCTACATTAATGGAATATATTGCTGAAAATATAAAGAGAAATCCAGAGATAAAATGTGTAGTTGTGGATACCTTTCAAAAAGTGCGAAGTGCATCAGCCTATGGCGAAAGCATGTATGCACATGATTATAGAGACATATCCACACTCAAAAAACTTGCTGACGAGTTGCACATTGCAATAATTCTTATTCATCACACAAATAAAATGAAAGATAGAGATACAGATGGCGATCCATTTGCTAAGATTAGTGGAACTAATGGGCTTATGGCAAGTGCTGACTGTATTTTTTTATTGGATAGAAAGCGTGGCGAACAAGAAGTTCAATTCGCTTTTACAGGTAGAAAGATAAGGTGCGATAACTGGACTATAAGTCAAAACGATGATATGACCTGGTATAAGATTGGCACAGCCGAAGAAGAAGCCCATAAAAAGAAACTTAAAGAATACAATAATAATCCTTATGTGATAACTATTAAACATTTATTAGCAATGCATAATGGAGATTGGAGTGGTTCTTCGACTAAGTTTATAGAAGAACTCGGCAAGTTATATCCCAACGGATTCCCTATAAATCCTATACCTGCAGTTGTTGGAAAAGAAATAAATGAAATATCTGAAAATCTAAAACAATTTGATCAGATTATTCATTTGAATGCAAACCCACATGGTGGGACAAGTGGTAGACAACATAGATTCTACTACATTCATAAAAAGCAAGAGTAAACCTCTATATATTAGAATGCTGTTATTCCCGTTATTGCTGTTATGGGGACAATAAAAATAACAGCAATAACACCAATAACAGTAAAAAGGTATATAGAGATAAATAAAATTTAAGGAGATAAAATTATGTTTGAAAATTTTGACTTTTATAAAGCTAAAAAATTTTTATTAAAGACTAATCAGTGTGAATGGATTATTCGAGGAGTTACTGGTTTAAGTCCATATTACGAAACGGATATATTGGATATGATAGAAAATATAATTCCATGCAATTATTATATGATCGAGAAATTATATTGTTTAATAATGAAAGAATTGGATTATGATGTTCCATTTACATTGTTAGAACTAATTCATTGTATTAAATATTATCCTAAAAAGAAATATAAGGGATTCAATAAATCTGCCTATGATTATGTTAAGGCATTATATAAAAGATTATTATACTTATATCCGTTCTAAGCTCCCCTAGGGGGATCTAAATCTCTGGACGAAAGTATACTATGAGCGGGGCGGTAGTCCCGCAAAAACTTTCGCATAATCAAAAATCAAAACAAAAGAAATCATTACTAGCAAATATAAAATGCTAGTATTTTTTATTATCAAAAGATTTATTTGAAAAACAGAAAAATCAAACTGATTACACTAATTCAAAGATACAATGCTACAAAGATACAAGAATTCAAGATTACAAAATTTCAAGGATACAAAGATACAAGGATTTTAAATTTATTTTGCTGTTTCACTGGACTTGTAAAGTTCTTTGCGGTACTTTTTGTATCGCATAGAACCTCTAGTCTAGTGAGTATCAGCACACGGAGGTATCATGAAAAGAATTAGAACAATAAACGAAACATTACAAATGTTAAAACAAGAAGATCCAAACAGTGGGCTTAGCGATTTTCTTATTAGAAAGCTTGCAAATAGCTACAAAATACGCTCATTTAAAACCGGAAATAAAATACTAATTGACTATGATTCATTAATGGCATATTTACGTAGTGAAGATTACGACTTGCCAATGGAACAAGTTATTATGAGATAAAAGGAGAAAGAAATATGGCATGTATACAGAAAAAGAAATTATTAGATGGAACAATTTCTTATAGAGTTCAAGTAAAAGCTAAAAATCAAAGAACTGGAAAGTTTGAAGCTAAAGCAATAACTTGGAAAAAACCACTGGAACTAACAGAAACACAAGCAAAGAAAGAGCTTCAACGAATTGCACTAGAACTTGAAGAAAGATTTAATAAACAACTAAATGGACTACTCGCAGTAGACAACGATATAACCTTTATAGACTATGCTGAAAGATGGCTAGAAAAGATTAAAAATACTCGTTCCCTTAACTACTATGTTAAGGGTCGAGATTGCTTGAAGAAATTCTATAAATATTTCGGAAATATAAAACTTAACCAAATAACACCAGTAATGGTGCAAGGATTCCTAGATGACATGATGATGAAAAGATACGAAAAGAAATCTGCAAGGCTTACTGGCGACCTAAACCAATACTTAAAGTCACATTGCATCAAGCAAGTAGATGCCCTTAAAAAGATTGGAATATCCAAATCAATACTAGCATCGGCAAATGCAGGATATTGCATACGAATTGAAAACGCAGAAAAAATATGCAATGCACTAGGATTAAAGTATGATGACTACTTTACAACAGAGATACAAAGCCACGCTTATGCAAAAGAAACAATAATGAAACTAAAACGAACACTAGCAACCATACTCGCAGATGCAAAGCGACAACGACTGGTTGAACATAATTTTGCATCACGCGACTACATTGCACCAATACAAGGCTACAAGAAAGAAGTTAAAATATTAAACGATAAAGAAGCTAAGATACTAGCCAACTACTTACACACAGAACCAAACCCTAGATGGAAGATTGCCTTGCTCACAGTATTATTTATGGGATTAAGACGTGGCGAACTAGCAGGACTAGAATGGAAAGATATTGACTATGAGAATAAGACAATGACTATAGCAAGGTCAGTTCAAGATATTATAGGCTTCGGACTTATAACCAAAGAACCTAAAACTGAAAACTCTAAAAGAACAATCTCCATGCCAGACAAACTTATTGACTACCTAAAAGAATACGAAGCTTGGTGGCTAAACCAAAAGAAATATCTTGGAGATAGACTAGGAGATACAGATAGATTGTTCTGCACAGAAGATGGCACAGATATATCACCAGGGTTATTCAGAGTATGGTTACAAAAGACACTGGCAAAAGTTGACTTACCAAAGGTAACACTCCACTCACTAAGACACACAAACATTACCTTGCAACTAGTAGCAGGTGTAGATATGAAAACAGTATCTGCTCGTGCAGGACACTCAAAAGCATCAACCACAAGCGACTTCTACAGCCACTTTATAAAGAACTCAGATATCCACGCAAGTGAGATATTAAATAAAATATTTGAGTAAGCCTATGATTTAAAAAATATTTATGTTATAATATCCGTAGTTAAGGAGAAATAACATGAACATAAATGTAGACAAACCCATAGAAACAATGGATGAAGATGTTTTAGGTAGAACCAAGTTTGTAACAAACTTGGTTGAATATATTACTTCATATAAAGGGAAAGAGTCTTTAACAATAGGTTTATATGGTAAGTGGGGATCAGGAAAAACATCAATAATAAATTTAGCTTCTAAAAAATTTGATAGTAAAAAATATAAGATTGTTAACTTTAATCCTTGGAATTTCAAAGGACAAGATGAACTATTACAATGTTTCTTTAAAGAATTGTATATTCAATTAGATATGGTTAATTATCATAAACTTTTTACAAAACTTGGAAATTTCTTTAAAAGAGTAGGACAAGTATTATCGTTTGGGAAATATGTCCCTACGATTTCACCTTTTGCAACAATCATTGCTCCTTTGATCAAAGATTATGGAGAGACATTAAATAATTTAACATATGATAAATCGTTGGAAAAAATAAAAGACAAGATCTCTAATGCCTTATCAAAGCTAGATAAAAAAATAGTAGTGTTTATTGACGATGTAGATAGACTTAATGATAATGAAATATGTCAAATCTTCCAGCTAGTAAAATTATTGGGAAATTTTGAGAATGTTATATATGTTCTTTCGATGGATAAGGACGTTGTTGTGTCTGCATTGCAAAATTCTCAAAAAGAGCACGCAGAAATATACTTAGAGAAGATAGTTCAGCTTCCATTAAATATTCCAGAAGTTTCGACCTTAAGAATTCAAGCAGTTTTAATTGAAAATCTTAATAAGATTTGTGTAGAATTAAATAAGTTTTTACCTACTAGGAATAATGATTTAGCGAGAACTGGTTTTTGGCAACAATTTGCAACATTAAGAGATGTAAACCGATTTTTGAATGTTTTTAATTTAAAGTTTGAATCTTTAAAGAAAAATATTGATTTCCATGATTTTTGTCTAATAACATTGCTTGAATTAAAATTTCCTTATGTGTATAAATTCATTAAGAATAATAAAAGTCTTTTAAGTGGTAATTATTCTCAATTTGACAGAGATGATGGCAAAAGAAAAGAAATAAAAAATAACATTGATGGATTATTTATAGATATTAAGAATAATAGCGAAGAAGATTTAATATTTATACGCGAAACACTAGAGTTTTTGTTTCCAAAAGTCTCTCAAGTTAACAATAAGTTTTGGGGTTATACGACATATCATTATCAAGAAGCAAAAATACGAGGGTTTATGTATGTTGAAGATAATTTCGACAATTATTTTCAATTTAATGAAAATGAATTATTGTATGATCGAAATCAAATTGCTGAAATTATAGAGACATATGACAAGGAGAAGTTTAAAGAACTTATTGTTAAACTTAATTTAAATAAACAGTTATCTTCATTTATGTATTATATCTCGTATTATATAGAACATAAACTAGAGGGAAAACGAGTTTTAAATATATTGAACTGGTTAATGGAATTATCTGATGAACTTAAAAAAGAAAAAGTTGAATATGATGCTTTTTCAATTGATTGTGAGAGACAAATAGGATATATTATAAAAAATTATTTAAAGAAAAACAAAGAAACTGTAAATGCATATGAATTTATTAAAAATATTTACTCATCAGGAAAAATAAGCTTAACCAAAGTAGAATTGTTGCGTTCATTGCAGTTTGAAAATGGTCGAGTTAGTTCAAGTGAAGAAAAAAATACAAATCCAATTTTAACTATTGAAGAAACCATTCAAATTGAAAATATGATTAAAGATTCGCTAAAAGAGTTTGTGTCAAATAAAGAAAATTTTGATGCACCAGATTATGTACAATACTATTATTTAATGAAAAGCATTGACAAAAATTTTTGTGAAGAGTTGTCTGGAAAGATAATAGAAGATGGAACCCATGTGTTAAAATTTATCAAAAATTTCTGTACTCACGGACAATTATTGACTGGAACTGGTGCCCAATTGTATGGTTTTAATCAAAAACTTAGTGAAGACTTTGATTTAAAGAAAATATATGAGAATCTTATAAAAGATTTTAACAACGATATGGACTTAAGCGAAGGTGATAATAAATATAAAATTGCATTTATTATGTCTTATGAAAACCAGAATGAAGATAATAGTTATTCTCAAGCATCTATGGAAGAATATTTAAAAAGAAAAAAGACGACTAAATAAGCCGTCTTTTTTGTTTGAAAATTGGTGCAACCGAGATGATTTGAACATCCGACCTATCGCTTAGGAGGCGATCGCTCTATCCAGCTGAGCTACGGCTGCATATTTAGTTTTTTATTAGTTTTGGTGCACTTTGGGTGCAAATCGTGATTGAGTGAGTTTTGGATGATTGTGAATTATCCGTGTTTTAGGGATATGTAGCACTTTAATTTTAGTACAAGTCGGCACTTAGGAGGGCTTTGTTATATCCGTTTAACTATGAGGTCTTGCGCTAGTTATAGTTTAGCATAGAGAGGTACAAAATGCAATAAATGTAGGTAAAATTATTGGTGTGACAAGATGTATTTTTGTAAAAATGGGTATTGAAAAAGAAGCGATTGTGTTATACAATATAAGAGATAGGAGAGGAGTGATGAACGAAAGAGAATATAAAAAGAACGCGTACAATACACTAATTAATTCAAAACAAAAAGCATATAATGCAATGCTTGAAAAATTGTTTGAGCAAAATGAATTATTGAGAAGACATTATATTGAAGGTGAAACATATAAAAATATAGCTGCTAGCTATGGAGTAACAAGCGAGACAATAAAACGCAGAACCGAAATCCAGCTTGCAGACGTAAAAATGTTTTTGGCAGAGAATGGAGTATTTGATTGGGCGACAATAACAGAAGAGGAGAAAGCCGAGTATATATATTTCCGAAAAGTGCTAGTAAAAAAGGGCATAACAGCGCTTCATATATCTGATGAAGTGGATATCTATACAATCGCAAGGTATCTAAACGTTGGTCCAAAACATATAATGAGGAAAATCGAAAGCGATAAAAACATGGTAAGGGAAAGATTGGACAGATACGGAATTGTCGCAAAAAACAACAATATGGTAAATCTGTACATAGAAATCTTTGATGAAAACATGAGAGATTTTTCAAGAATTCCTGATGATATGATAGGATATGTGTATAGCAAATTGACCACAACACCAGAATTGTTTTATTCTCAAGTGCACAAACCAAATTCGAAAATATCAATGTCGTATTGGGGTGAGTACACTCAATACGAGCAAGACAGAGTAGATGATAAAGTGTTTGCCTTAAAGGCAGCTACAAAAAGACGCATGGATAAAGCCTTAAATACTCCAAAAACATCTAAAGGCGGTAAGGCATCAAATCACAATGGTGGCAAAAATGAATCTCTTGTAAAATAATCCAAATAAAAAGAAACCAATTCAAAGGTTTCTTTTTTTTTACACTATTTTTATTGTAATTATTGACCGTCTTTAAAGCACCAATAACAACGACCCTCGTATGCCTCCTCAGCACCGATTAGTATTTCAGGGCCAGATGTCATTACTTTGCCATCGACAAGTCGTGTATTGACAGTCGCCTTTCGACCGCACTTGCATACTGATTTAATCTCTGTTATGCTGTCAGCAAGTTCGATAAGTCGCTTACTGCCTTCAAAAAGTTTGGTCTGAAAATTGGTGAGCAATCCAAAACAAAGAACAGGAATTTCGCGAGTGATTTCTTTAAGTTCGTTTACTTGTTCCTCGGTCAAAAACTGGCATTCGTCCACGATTATTACGTCGTATTTTCTTTCTGTCAAAAAATCACAAAACTTTCCATCTTGGCTGATAATTTCGCACTCTGCTTCTAGACCAATGCGTGACTTTACTTTTGGACTTCGTGTATCTGTCGCAGGTTTTACGAGCAAAACCTCAAAGCCTTTTGTTATGTAATTAAATCTGCACATAAGCGCTTGGGCAGTCTTGGAAGACCCCATAGCTCCATACTTAAAATATAATTTTCCCATACATATATTTTAGAATAAAAGACTTTTTTGGTCAAATGATAACAATATAGAAAAAAATTGTGGCTTGCATATTTGTATTGTATATTATATAATAAGTGTGTAATTGGAGATATAGATATACGTGTCTAAAGAAAAAGAATATAAAGTGGATTTAGATCAAGTTATTAGAAAAAACTTTGAGTCCTTTCAAGAGGGCGATTTTTCTATGCTTACTGATGAAGAAACCAATGCTTTTTTGAGATATATAGGATTTTTTGTGGATTTCTATCTGCGTAAATGGGGTGGTAGTGCCCAATATATCAAAGATTACGAACTTCGGGATGGGGATATAGTCCACGAGATATTTTTACAACTAATCAACTCAAAACTTGCTAATATGAAACTAACTGATGAATATAAAGCAACGAGTGAATTTATAAAACCGATAAAATGGTATCTTGGTATGATAATAGAAAGTCGTAGTCGTCATATAAGAAAAGGCAATTATGGCAATAATTATTATAGTCTGGACAATAAAATTAACGACGAGGATGACGAGGAAATGATGCATTTTTTTGCGTCTAGCGACCCCTCCCCGCTTGAAAATTACATAAAAGAAAAAGACGAGGTGTACTATAATTATCTGCGATACAGAATAGATAAAGAACCTGTCTTTAAAATGTATTTTGAAAAGAATATGACACTTACAGATATGGCTAAGGAATTGAGGGTAACTCAACCATATGTTTTCAGGCTACTAAATAAAAAACTAGATTTTTTAAAACTAGATTTGGCTGAAATGGGATACCTTGATAAGGTAAAACTTGCAGATTATGAACAAATGGAGTATGAGCACGTAGTGCGTGCAATACAAAAGCAAGGAGTATTGGGAGTCTATGCTTGCAATGATGATGTTCTTACACCTAAAAAAATGAGCAAGTATTTAAAAGTTTCGGACACAAACTTCAGTATGAAAATAAATGAAGATACTCGAGTAGTTGTTGATAAATTAAAGAAAAACGGAGTCAGAATAATGCGCGAAAATAGGCGCACTGTGGTCAAATTATTCTTATCCTTAATGGAAAATGGAAGTAAAGGCTTTGTTGATTTGCCAGACGACTTGATAAAAGACGTGTATTCTATGATAAAATCTGACAAAACCCTTGTAAATTATTACATATATTCTACAAATGCAAAGAATTGCAAAAAATATTGGGCAAACAAAGGATTGGATGTAACAATAGATAAAGATAAAAACATTGTAGATAATATGGCGGAAGATGCATTATTTAATCTCCAATCTAAAGTAAAGCGATATATAAAACAAAACAAAATAATAGATAAAGCAAAAGAGAAAGAAAGTAGAAATACAAACAACTTGCATATAAACAACAGTATGAAATCAGATGGCAGAGATGGCAGATAAAAAATCAACACGTTATGTGTTGATTTTTTGTGCCTATGATACGTATTTGATAATTAGACATAATCTTTAATATGAAGACGCACAGACCCTCTTTCTGCATTGCATAGAGGGCATTTCTCCCACGGCTCAGTGCCTTCGTGTTCATAACCGCAGTCGGCACATTTCCACTTTACAGGTTTTGTGGATTTGTAAAGAGTTTTTTCGCTAAATTGTTTGTATAGTTCGCCAAACAACTTGTTGTGCAATTTCTCGACTGTGATAATATCCTCGTAAAGTTTTGCGATTTTTTCAAAACCTTCCTCTCTAGCAGTCGCTGCATATTCGGGGTAGATGCGTTCGGCCTCAAACTTTTCGTCCTCAGCAGCAATTCTAAGGTTTTCTTCGAGATCCCATTTTTCTTTAAATGGATAACCGCTTTGGATATCGATATTTGTGATTTCTTCTTTAACGCCGTCTTGCAGCATGGTGTAAAACATACGTGCGTGATTAAATTCGTTGTATACGGCTTTATCCACCAAATCGGCAATATTTTTGTACCCTTGTTTTCTTGCTCCGTACTCGATAAATTTGTATCGAAGATAGGCTTGACATTCTCCTGCAAAAGATTTTGCAAGGTTTTCATAAGTTTTGCTGTCTTTCAATTGCATAATTCTCTCCTTGTTTTTTTAATATAAGTAGTTTTCCAATTGTCGCTCATATTATGCAAAAAAACACCTCACTTTCGTAAGATGTTTTTGTATGTTCTATTTACTTTCTTCTTTTTTTGTCGCTGTATTGATATTGTCTTTATACACAAAGAATTTGCAGAATAGATATTCAAGTACAAAATTAAGTACCATGGTAATACCTAGCACCAAATACTCGTTCCAGCCAGCATTGGTAAGGGCATCTCCGCCAAGTGTTGATAGTGGGGTAAATACTAAATAAAAACCAAATACCTTAAGCATTGCAAGTGGGATATTGGCGGCTGACTTAAATGTGAATTTGCGATTAAGTGTAAAATTCCAAAGCACACTCAAAGTAAGGGATATTAGATAACTAGGCCAGTAGGACCATTTGACAAGTTCGTTTAGAAGAGTGAAAGACCCGATCTGAATTACACCTGCACTAATAGAGAAAAACAAAAATTTCAACATTCGCACAACTTCATCTTTATTGAAGTACTTTTCTTTTGTTTCTTCTTGACTTTCTTCAGTGGTTTTTGTCTTGTTGTCTTTAATTACGTCTTTTCCCTTAAGGTCTTGAGTTTTTTTATCTTCAGTCATAATTTTCTCCTATATATTTTCAGTATAACAAAAAAATTGTTTTTTTGTAAAATATTTTGATTGAAATAAAAAAGCCTTACTTTTTGTAAGGCTCTCTTATTTGTATTCACTAAATATTTTTTCCAATGCCTCTGTAAAAACTTCTTTGGTCTCGGGTGTATTGGCAAGGTCGTGCGGAACATTTGGAAGCAATTGAAGACTTTTCTTGCAAGTAAGTAAGTCGTATAGAGTTTTATTATTTTCAATGTGGTACTGCGTGTCTTGCAAGCCACAAATGATATGTGTATCAGCTGTTATATTTTTTATTAGCGGTACAAAATTGTATTTGTCAAAATCATCCAAGTAGTTTTTGAAAATCCTTAAAACCTTTCCTGTACTTTTTGATACTTGGTCGTAAAAACCTTTTTCAATAATGCTAGGTGTACGTTTGTTTTGTTTTATTTCAATTTTCCCATCAAGCCATGGCAATGCGCAAGATATTACAAAATTGGTGTCTTTTGGGTGCTTGATAGCATAATAAATTACTGCTTGCGCACCTAGAGATTGACCTGCTAGAGCAAATGGCTCGACGTAAAAGTCTTGTGTTTTTGCCCAAGCAATTGTGTCTTCAAGATCTTCATAATGACCAGTGAAGGTTATTCCGTCGGGAGAAGAATCGCTCTCGTTTAGAGAATTTGTTGCGTCAATATTTATTACGTTAAAACCATTTTTCAAAAACATCTCTTCCATAACAAGCATGTGAGGGTATTCTTTGCGCGAGCCTTGTCCATGTAATAAGAAGGCGAGTTTTTTATTGTCTGGAAATGTAGATATGCGTAAGGCTATTTTTAGACCTTTTCTATTTTTAATAAAAACTTTATTCATTTTTTACCTCTATTTAAAGTATATCAAAAAGATACAAATTTGTAAAAAGATATTAAATATTATTAAAATTTGGGGTATTTTGAGATAATGTAGCAAAATTTGCTTGCTTTTTTATTTTGTTTGTGATAACATATTTGAACTTGCATGTAACACGCTCTATATATTTTAAGGAGTTTCATGTTATATAATTTGTTTTTAATCTAAATAGAAATTTATCCATACCAGAAGGCAGACCCAATTGACTTTTGGTATTTTTTGTTGTCTTTTAAAAGGGGGTGGTTTAGCAAAAAAAGTTGATGAGTAAAAAATAGCAATTTAAAATTTTAATAAGGAGGAAAAATGTCTAAAATAATTGAATTTAATCAAATTTCAAAAGATTTCAAAATCCTTACTAAGAAAAAAGGCAAAGGTATACTTAATATGTTTAAGCGTGACAAAAAGATAATCAAAGCGCTAGACAATATCAGTTTTGAAATCGAAGAGGGCGACATTGTTGGGTACATAGGTCCAAATGGTGCTGGAAAAAGCACTACAATCAAAATTATGAGCGGAATCTTGACTCCAACCTCTGGCGAATGCAGCATCATGGGTCAAATCCCATGGAAAGACAGGAAAAAGTATGTAAAAAATATCGGCGTTGTTTTTGGCCAACGCTCGCAATTATGGTGGGATGTTCCGATAATAGATAGTTTTGAACTTCTAAAGGACATCTACAAAATCCCTGCTGCAGAATACGAAGAAACTTTAAATGACTTAATTGAAGCTCTAAACTTAGGTGATTTGCTAAACCGACCACTAAGACAACTTTCACTTGGTCAAAAAATGAAATGTGAATTGGCAGGTTCGCTACTGCACCGACCAAAAGTCTTGTTTTTGGATGAGCCGACAATTGGGCTAGATGCAGTGACAAAACTTGCCGTGCGCGACTTTGTAAAAGAAATAAATAAAAAGTGGGGCACAACAATCATTTTGACAACGCATGACATGAGCGATATTGATGCGCTGACAAATAAAATAATCCTCATAGGACGAGGACAAATATTATATAGAGGGAGTTTTTCGGCGATTAAAGAAAAATATGGACACATAAAAGAAGTCGAGGTAGAATTTTCAAAAGCATACGACAAAATAGAATTGCCGGGATACACAGTACTTGCACACGAGCAAAATACAGCCACTCTTAAAAACAACGAAGACAAAGAATTTCATGTCAAAGAATTTTTTAATGAGATAACCCAAAAATACGAAGTCGTGGACTTTCAAGTCAATTCTATAAGCGTAGACGAGATACTTGCAAAACTTTATACGGAGCTTAATCTGTAGGGGGTGGGTATGCGTTCGTATTATGGATTTTTCAAAATGAGTTTTAAAGGAGAACTCCAATATCGCGCAAAAGCACTATCGGGTGTCGTCACACAAATCTTTTGGGGACTTTTGTATATATATCTTTACACCGCATTCATGGGCGGAAAGATGATAGAAAATTTCTCTATTTCGCAAATGACTGCGTATGTATGGCTGGGACAAGCTTTTCTCGTGTTGCGTTTTCTCGACCTTCCTAAAAACTGTGCAAAAGAAATCGAAAATGGAAATGTGTGTTATAAATTTGTAAGGCCAGTGGATTTGTACAATCAATGGTATGCAGATTATGTCGGTTATCGACTATCTGCCTGTCTTATTAGATGTATACCACTTTTAATCTTTGCGTTTTTGATGCCTGGAAATCTCAGAATGGCTTTGCCAGTCAGTTTGCTTGCATTTGTGCTGTTTGTTGTTGCACTTTTAATCGGCGCATTGATTATGGCGTCTATCTCTATGATTACGGTGTATTTGACATTTAAGACATTGTCTGCAAAGGGTACAGTCACTATATGTAATACTATAGTGGGCTTGCTTGGTGGAGCGTATGTTCCGCTTGTCTTCATGCCTCAAGGACTGCAAAATGTCCTAAATTACCTTCCTTTTCGTTTTATAATGGATTTGCCATCGCGTATATACATAGGAAATATTTTGCCAATGGACGGATTAAAATATTTGGGCATTGCACTTGTGTGGCTAGCAATCCTTATAGTCATCGGCAGACTCCTAATATCAAAGGCCAGCAAAAACGCTGTGATACAAGGAGGCTAAGAATGTTGTATAGAAAATATCTAAAAATGCACCTAAAGACTTCAATGCAATATAGGGTCAATACTCTGATGCTTGCTGTTTCGGCTTGCCTTGTTTCCCTTGGCGAATTGTTTGCAGTATTCATAATGTTCCAAAACTTTGAGGGAGTGGGATACTGGGGGTTTTATGAGACAGCACTAATGTTTGGAATGGTAACAGCAATCTATTCTCTGACCGAGTGTTTTGCAAGAGGTTTTGACGAATTTCCTAATGTTATCAAACACGGCAGTCTTGACCGAATACTTGTAAGACCTGTAGGCATTTTTGCCCAATTGTTTTGCACAAAAATCGAGTTTTCAAAGTTGCTTAGGTCGTCTCTAGGCCTTGGAGTGATTATCGTAGCTCTAATCAATCTTGATATCCAATGGACATTTGTCAAAGTTGTGGTTTTGCTAACTGCATTTATGGGCGGATGTCTAGTCATATTTGGTGTAATGCTGATAGGCGCAGGTATAAGTGTGTTTACGGTGGAAAATCTCGAATTTATCAATATTTTCACCAATGGCGCAAAAGAAGTCGCTTACTATCCAATCAATATTTACAATAAATGGCTTGCTAGAGTATTTACATTTGTTATACCTGTCGCATCATTCAATTATCTTCCGATATCTTATCTTATGGGGTACGGAAATCTACCACAAATACTGTATGCGCTTTCACCACTTATGAGTGTGATATTTGTAATACCGTGCATACTTTTCTTTAAGTGGGCTTTGAAAAGATACCAAAGCACAGGCACATAAAAACAAAAAAAGAAGTCTTTTAAGACTTCTTTTTGTATTTGGTAGCCCTATGGGGAATCGAACCCCAGATTCCGCCGTGAGAGGGCGACGTCTTAACCGCTTGACCATAGGGCCATACTACCTTAAAGCAAGGGTATTATAATACAAAAAAATACAAAATGCAAGTTTTATTTAAAAAAATCATAAAATAAAAGGATATTATATTTATTTTTTTAAAATTTTTATGTTATACTATATTAGTTTTATACTTACTATTACAATTTTTTAAGGAAAAAATATGGAAGAGAAAGAGACAAAAACATTAAAAAAACGCAAAAAGAATATAAATGTAGCAGAGAATGGTGGAGATAGCGATAGCGTAATTATTGAAGACGGTGTTGTGTACAAGGCTCCACGTATTATAAAGGACAAGGAAAAACCTGAAAAACCTGTAAAGAAGAAAAAGAAAAAGGTAGAGAAAGTTAGTATTGAGCGAATCAATGCTACTGCTAAAGCGGGACTTACTACTGAGCAAGTAGAAAAACGTAAAGCAGATGGACAAGTGAATGTTGTTGACAATAAAAACGTAAAATCTTACGCCCAAATTTTCCTTTCCAATATTTTCACTTTCTTCAATATACTTTGTTTTGGCATAGCGATCGCTTTGATATGTGTCGGCGCGCCAATAAGTATGCTTATATTCATGCTTACTATATGTGGCAATTTGCTTATTGGTATTATCCAAGAAATAAAAGCAAAGAAGACAATTGAAAAGATTAGCCTTGTTGTGTCGCCGTCGGCTACTGTCGTGCGAAACAAAGAGGAGATAGATATCCCAATCAATGAGATAGTCCTTGATGACATTATGCACTTGTCTTCAGGAAAACAAATCCCTGCAGATGCAATTGTTATTGACGGAGAAATAGAGGTCAATGAAAGTCTTCTTACTGGTGAGAGTGTGGCTGTCAAGAAGAAAAAAGGCGACCAATTGTTTAGTGGAAGTTTTGTTGTGGGTGGCAAATGTTTTGCCAGAGTCGACAAAGTAGGCGAGGACTGTTATACTGCAAAACTTGCTGCTAAAGCAAAACGTTATCAAAAACCTAAGAGCGAACTTCTAAATTCGCTTAATACAATAATCAAAACAATCGGTATTATTATCATTCCACTTGGAGTGCTTACATTCCTTAATTCATATAGGGCTGAGGGTACAATTGCTGCAGCAATCAAATACACTGCGGGCAGTGCGATCGGTATGATACCTGCAGGTATGTTTTTATTGACATCAGTAGCGCTTGCTGTGGGTGTAATAAAACTTGCTACAAAACGCACACTTGTACAAGACTTGTATTCAATTGAGATGCTTGCGCGTACAGACGTGCTATGTCTAGACAAAACAGGTACAATCACTGACGGCACAATGAAAGTATTTTCTGTTGTGCAAATAGGCGCAAGTACACACAATATAAGTGATGTTATGGGAAGCATGCTTACAGCACTTGATGACAATAATCAAACCAGCCGTGCACTTGCCACTCACTTTGGGTATAGTAAAGAATTTACTGCAAAAACAATTTTACCTTTTAATAGTACAAGAAAACTTAGTGCAGTTACATTTAAAAATGGCAAAACCTTTGCGTATGGTGCGCCTGAATTTGTGCTTAAAGGAAAGGGAAACACTGAGACAGAAAAAATCGTAAAACAATACGCACAAAAAGGTTTTAGAGTGCTACTACTTGTAGAGTGTGCAGGAACAATTGAAGGCGAGACTTTGCCTACAAAACGTACTCCTATTGCTGTAATAGTAATCGAAGACCACATAAGAGAAGATGCGCCAAAGACAATACAATGGTTTAAGGACAATGGAGTTCAAATCAAAATTATTTCGGGTGACAATCCACTGACTGTAAGCGAAGTAAGTAAGCGCGTAGGTGTGGACAAAGCCGAAATGTATATAAGCCTTGAGGGTATGAGTGAAAATCAAGTAATCGAGGCGGCAGAGAAATACACTGTATTTGGACGTGTATCTCCTGAGCAAAAGAGTATATTGGTAAAAGCATTAAAAGCACGTGGCCACAAAGTCGCAATGACAGGTGACGGTGTCAATGATATCCTTGCGATGAAAGAAGCTGACTGCTCAATCGCAATGGCAAGCGGAAGCGAAGCTACTCGTAATGTGAGTCACTTAGTGCTTCTTGATAGCAATTTTTCATCAATGCCAGCGGTAGTAGCTGAGGGTAGAAGAGTAATCAATAATATTCAAAATACATCATCTCTATTCTTGATGAAAACAATATTTACAATACTGCTTACAATATTCTTCTTATGTATTGGCGAGACATATCCTTTCTTTACTTCACATATCTTGCTTCTAGAATTATTTGTAATAGGTGTTTCGTCATTCTTCTTGGCACTTCAGCCTAATAGTGATGTGATAAAAGGAAGATTTTTACCAAACCTACTTGCAAAAGCACTACCTAGTGCCTTGATATTCACAATCAATGCAATAGCATGTTTCTTATTTGACTTAATTGTAGGAACCTCTGGTCAATATGTTACAATGATGGCACTTTCTGTCACTTTCGCAGGACTTATGGTGTTATTCCGTCTATGCAAACCTTTCAATCTATACAGAGGTATATTATTCTCCCTTGTATCTTTGGGACTTTGCTTGACACTACTTATAGTTCCGTTTGACTTCTTTATGTACACACCACTAAGTCTACAAAATGTCCTTTTCGTAATCATATTGATTCAATTAAGTTATCCGATCTACAATACATTTGTAAGTTGGTTTGCAGTATTGCAAAATAGGACAACAAAAAAGACAAAACAATAAAAATAAAAAGCAGTCGATTGACTGCTTTTTATTATTCTTTTCTTAAAGATTTGCGAGGTTTTGGTGTAACTTTTTTAGGTTTTCTTTTGCGTTTTGGAGGGTCGACAAATTCCCACATTAGTGAGCTCTTTGGTAGCATGTCGCGACCCACTTCCTCACTTGCATTAAGGATATTATAACATATATATTCTTCAGGGGTTACCTTCCCGTCTTCAATCAAATCATAAAATGCTTTTTTAAATACTGCCAATTCGTAGTCATGTGTTGTGTCAATAAAGTAGTCGGCATTGTTGGCAAAAGGCGTGATATATTTGTCCTCGGCGTCGCACACTGCACACCAGTTTTTAAGTGTGGTCTGAGGTGACAGATTTCTTCTATCCACATCACGTATCATGCGTCTTAAAAGACGAAGATTACGAGGTGACATTTGCTCACCTTTGTATTCAAAACCAGTAAATGTATTTACGTAAAGTTTGTAGTACTTGTCAGTGCTAAGGTGCTCGTAAAGGTATGGATTAAGTGTATGAAGACCTTCAAAAATAATGATTGTGTTGTCTTTCATTTTAAGCTTAAAACCATTGGACATATTAAGACCGGTCTTAAAATCATAAACAGGGAAAGTTGTCTCCACTCCGCTAAAGAATTTTTTAAAACATTCTTCCATTTGCTCCACGTTTACCGCTCTTGGTGAGTCTAAATCTTTAAGACCATTTGGTAGTACTGGAGTCTTTTCTCTATCAATAAAGAAGTCGTCCATGCTAATAGTTACGACATCTTTTCCACGTTTTTCAAAAACCTCTTTTAATAATCTAGCCGAAGTGGTTTTGCCTGCACAACTTGGACCTGCAAGAAGCACTATTTTCACGTCGTGTTCGTCCAAAATCGAGTCGGCAACTTTGAAAAGCTGTCCGCGATAACTACTTTCTATGTCCAAAATCTCTTTTTTGGCATTGGTGTTTAGTTTTTTATTGTTTATTTTTACGTCTATAAATTTTGTTGCCATAAAATTTCCTCACTGACTAAAGTTTAGCATAATATTTTTTTATCACCAATTATTTTATGCCAATTCATATTTTTTAGTGCAATACTTTTTTCAAAAGCGTTTTACATAAAAAATCTTACTTTCCGCATAATATATTTAAGGAGAAATACTTATGAAAAAGGGAATGCAGGTTTTGGTGATAGTGCTTGTTTTGGTAATTTTTGCAGGGGCGGCTTTGACGGTAGCTTTGATTGGTACTCGTGCAGGAAAAACCCACTATGTTTGCATTGAAGTCAATCCAAAAGTGGAAATTCTAGTTGGCGGCAAAAACAAAGTTAAGTCTATCCGCCCACTTAATGAAGAGGCAAAAATACTGCTTATTGGCGAAGAATTGGTCGGCAAAAAAATTGGCGAAGCAGTAAAACATTTTATGACATTGTGTGGTAAAAGTGGCTATTTAAAATTGGGCGAAGATGCTCAAAATGGTGTTAAAGTTTCTGTTCTTTCGGGTTTTAATCAATCGCTTGAGACTAAAATTGTGGAGTCTGTCAATGGATATTTTGTGGACTCAAATATATATGGTTGTGTCATCGAATGCCCTGAGGACTTGCAAAACTATAAGGAAGCAAAAAAATACAAAGTATCTGCTGAGCACTACGACTTGGCGCTTGCTGTAAAACAATGGGATCCCGCGCAAGATATGAAAAAACTTGTGAAAAAAAGTAATAAAAAACTTATCGATATGATAGAACAACAACACAAGAATTATGAATTAGAATACACATCAGAAGAATTGGCAAACAAATCAAAACTTATTGATTTTAATCGTACAAATTATGAAGAGCACATAAACAAAATAAGTAATGAGAGTACTAGAATCTTTAGGACAAAACTTGAAAAGTATGTGAAAGAAAACAAAAAGAACTATGAAATTGATTGGGAAAATCGTTATGATAAATGGCAAGCAAGCGAAGGCGTGGTCGAGTAATTCGACAAAATGCGACTTTTGACCAAAAATCGGCAAAAACACTTGGCGACATTACTAATTTAGTATATAATATCACTACAAAAAGGTGGGTTTTATGGCAGAAAGTATAGTTGTTTTTATATCTGGCAGTAGTGGTGCAGGCAAAAATACCATTATCAATAATATAGTTGAGAAAAATTCTGACTGCAAATTTTTAGTAAGCAACACCACTCGCGAGCGTCGTGACAGCGATAGAAAAGTGGGACAATACAAATTTGTTACGAAGGAAGAGTTTGAGGCAAAAATTGCAAATGGCCAAATACTAGAATACGATATATACAATGGCAATTATTATGGCGTAGATAAAGAAAGCATAACTGAAGAGAAAAATACTGGTGTGGTTTTGCTTAAAGACTTGACAGTAAAAGGTGTGCTAAATTGTATTGATTTATTGAAAAACACCATGCCTATGTACTCAGTTTTTGTTACTGAAAAGAAATGTGTCCTTAAAAAACGTCTTAAGAAAAGAGGCGAGAAAAAAGACAGTATCAGACGTCGTCTAAAAGTATATAAGGACGAACAACGAATGATGCCATTCTACAATTATGCTGTACACAACACACATCTAGACTTGGCTCTTCGTCACGTCAATGCTGTAATAAATACTTCTAAAAACAAACTTCCAATTCTTTCAGGTGTGTCTTGTCAAGAGATAAGTGAGAAAAAAATTGATAAGGCTTTGAGCCGTATTGAAAATGGTAAAAAACTTGACCATGTATATGTTACTTCTCACAATGACCGTATATATATTGTAAAAAACATCAATACATACCTTGCATATACAAAACTTGGAATGCCTATTTGCCTACATTTCACTAATGATAATATAAAAGTATATGATAGTGAGTCCAATAATGAGGAATGGTTGAAGATTTTAAAAAGTTATAAATAATAAAAGGCCGTTTTGGTCTTTTTTTATTGTCTACGTCAATTGTAATATAGTAAGAAAATTTAAAATCAAAATTAAAAATTTTGAAAAATTGTTTTTATCAAAATTGGGTCTTATGTATAATATAAATATAAAAAGGGGAGGAGAAAAATGAAAACAAACAAACTTATATACAATCTTCTTGTAGGTGTAGGTATGGTGCTTCTTGTATTGCCACTTTTCTTAGCTGTTTGGAATTACACTACTGCAGCGACCGAAACTGGATATGCACTATTTGCTGAATTTGGTGACCTACTAAAAGCAACATTTGAAGTAAATGAAGGTGGTTTTGCTGGATTCTGGGCTACACTTACAGCTATTGTTGGTGTTGTGGCGCTAGCTGCAGCTGCAATTTATTTTGTTCTTTTCGTAGTAGAACTTATTTGCAAAAAGAAAAAATTTGCAGGGCTTAAAAATATTCTTGCGCTTGTTATGCTTGTGTGTGGGGTAGTAGCTTTGATTGCAGGAATTGTCTTCACTGGCACAAATAAAGTTGTTGTTGGAAGCAAAACCCTTTATGCTATGACAATGGGTGTAGGCTTTTATCTTCTTGTTGCGGGTGCGCTTGTAGGCGGTTTCTTTGGATTGCTTGGTGCAAAAACAAAATCAAAAAGAAAATAATTTGTAGTTTTAATTGATAGACAAAACAAAAAATGTATCTTTTACTTGGTCCTCAGCCTGTCGGCTTGCGGAAATTGTGCGAGATACATTTTTTATTTCTAATAATCAAATAAAACATACGGCAACCGAGACATTAAGCGCTCGTCCTATTTGAAAAATATAACCCTTTCACTGGTCCTCATTTTTACGGAATTACTTAAGAGTTGTATTTTTTTACTAATAATCACATAGAAGAATGTATTATACAGAAAAATGCACCTTATTTTAGCTGAAAATTTTTGTAAAATTTGGTCTTGAAAATATACATGTTTTGTGCTAAAATATCATTGTAAAACCTAGGAGGCAGAATATGATTGATAGAAATAATAGAGATATAAATTTTGATATGACTAAATTTGAAGAAATCAATACAATGGAAGAATTGGAAGCTTTTACAGAAAAATTGTTTATTGACAATCTTGGCTTTGTACCATTTTACGTAGAAGTAAAACCTGGTTTTGGCAATCACGCAAATGCTATACTTAGAGACTTGTTGGTGCAAGCAGATGAAAACAATAAAGACGATATTCAAATCAATTTACTTGCTAAAAGCTGTCTTAGAAGAACAGAAGAATTTAATAGAGCCTTTTATCCACATCTATTAAATTTACCTAATGGAATTTTTGACATGGTAAACAAGTATATGCTAGGCGAAATGGAAAATCCATACACAGGAAAACCTCTTGAGACCTATGATAGAGGTGGAAATATAGGATTTATATTGTTTGGCGACAATAAGAAAGTGATTGACAAAGCACGTCTCCTTCAAGGAAGTACTGGCAATCCTGCTGAAGGAACAATAAGATACAAATATGGCCTTTGTGATATTGCCGGAAATCTACGCCCAAACAAAACAGCAAATGTATTACATTGTTCGGATTCTTGTGTGAGCGCTATTAAAGAATTGTATATGGCTATTGCAAATCCTCAAAAGTTTGGTGCATATAGTGAGTTGTTGGAGATACCTTCAATAAATATTCCTAAAATACTAGATGTTATTTATCTTACTTCAATGGTAAGTGGTGCAATCAAAGAAAAAGAACAAAAAATCGTAGCAATACAAAATGGACAAAAACAAGAAGAAACAGAAGGCAAAACCACTCCTGCGCAAAAAAGACTTGCACAAATTTTAAAAGAAAACAATGCAAAAAAATCAGACACGAAACCAGTCACTCCAGTAAATGATGGTCGTGAAGTAAAATAATAAAAAGACTACAGAGTGTAGTCTTTTTTTGTTTTCGATTATTAAATTTTTTAGACCCAAATATACATTCCGCCAAAAACAAAGAAGAAAAATCCACCAGCCAAAACAATAAGAGGGAGTATTGATGCAATAATAAGAGCAAGGCGACCTTTTCCATTTATTTGTCTTTGTTCTTTTGCAAGATTGATAGCTTTTGAGTGAGATATTGGAGCAAACATAAGTGCCATTATTAGAGCCATGATGCCTAGTGCTATATTTTCTTCCCACGCCTTAGCAACAAGTCCAAAAGCAACCAAATATACGATTATGCTAATTACAGTCCAAAGATAAGAGAGTTTTCCTTTTTTATTGTTTTTCAATTCTTCCTCAGTCGGATTTTGATTTACAGCTTTTGCTTTTTCAGCCTTTTCTGCTTTTCTTTTATTTCTTCTGTTTTTCATTTCTCTAATACTTTGAAAAAATCCCACAACATACCACCGATAAGATTGTTTTATAGTTTTATTATATCACAAAATTTTTAATTGTGTATCGAAAATACATGAAAAAGAATAATCAAATTGGTTTTTATTGAAGTTTTTAACAATAATTACAAATAAAAAAGCCCTAAATATAGGGCTGGTATTTTTTCAATCAATCTTGTTTATTTGTATCAAGGATTATGGTGTATGGTCCATCAAGTTGGGTATCAATATGCATATGCTCCCCAAAACAACCGTGCACTACATTTCTCACGCCTTCTTTTTTAAATTCCTCGTAAAGAGCCAAATACAATTCGTTTGCTTTTGTAGGTTCGGCACCATGTGAGAAAGATGGGCGAGTACCACTTCCGATTACTGCTTGCAAGGTGAAATTTGACACAACCATAATTTCTCCATCTACGTCTAAGACACTTTTATTGATTTTATTGTTTTCGTCCTTCCACATGCGCATGTGAGCCAATTTTCGAGCTATATACTTCACGTCTTCCATTGTGTCAAGTCGGTGTACGCCTACTGTTATTAGAAGTCCATTGTCTATATGACATATTTGTTTTCCGTCCACAGATAAAGTACAGACATTGACTTTTTGTACTACTGTTTTCATTTCTTTTCCTTATCTTTTAAATACTTTCTTAAATTCGGCTAGATTTTGATTTATGCACTCGATAGCTTCTTGTTTTCCGCCAGTATTTAGTATCTCTACTTTTTTATTCTCAAGTTGTTTGTACACAGTAAGGAAATGCACCAATTCCTCAAGTAGGTGAGCTGGCAACTCAGAGATGTCGGTATAACCATTGTATTGAGGGTCGCCGAAAGGTATCGCAATTATTTTCTCGTCCATCTCACTTTTGTCTTCCATTGTAATAACACCGATTGGATAACAACGCACAAGGCTAGATTTCTCAATTGGTTGGCTGCAAAGCACAAAAACATCAAGCGGGTCATGGTCTTGAGAAAGTGTAAGAGGGATAAAACCATAATTCATAGGGTAGTGGGTGGAGGTATATAGTACGCGGTCAAGTATGATAAGACCTGTTTCTTTGTCAAGCTCGTACTTATTTTTACTTCCTTGTTCGATTTCAATAAAAACCACAAAATCCTCAGGTTTTATTCTGTCTTTATTCATGTCAGTCCAAATATTCATAAATTTCTCCTTTTTATCGGAAACCATTGTAACACAAAGTCGAGTCTTTGCAAAAGAATTTTACCCACTCCTTTTACATAAAATACATTGTGAGAGAGGTCTTTAAGTGACAAAAAAACACAAAAATAAAAACAATAGTTTTTAAAACGTAAATATTTTCACTAAATTATTTTCAATAAATTGTATTTTTGTAGTATAATCAAAACAAATAATAAAGACTACTAAGTTGTTTTTATTTTGATCGGGGGTTGTTATGAGTGCAAGTACAGTTTCACTTATTTTGACAATAGTTTTGGCAGTGTTCCTTGTGTGGGGTTCTATTTGGGGGCTGATAAGAGGTCTAAAAAACACACTTTATAGAGGAGCCTTTTTGGCAATTGTCGTCGTAATTGCATTTTTCCTTTCTACCTCGATTACTACACTTTTGCTAAATTTGAAAATAGGCGGAACTTTAAATCTTGAAGTAGGTGGAGCACAAGCCGAAACTCTAAAAGAGTATATGACCTTGTATGTCCAAAACGAATTACAGATTTCTGCAGATGCAACAGGCGCTATTTCTGCAATAGCAGCACTTATATCTATTGTGCTTAATGCAATTATCTTTGCACTTATGTTTTGGCTAATCAAGTGGATTTTGTCCCCTGTATACTCGATAATCACTCGTTTTGTATTGAATAGAAAACAATACAAGAAAGAAAAGATTGAGAAGAAAAATGGCAAAGTAAAAGTAAAAAGAGTAAAAGTAAAAACAAAAAAACACCGTCTTTTTGGCGGACTTGTCGGTATTGCATTGGGACTTTTTGTATGTACATTTACATTTGTTCCGGTACTTGGATACTTAAATGTGATGAGAAAAATCGAGACTGGGACCAAAGAGGGCGAAACTGGTGTCGTAAGCAATATGCTTGGCAGTGAAAATTATAATGCAATTGTCGATGGCTATGACCAAAGTGTATTTGGTGGAGTGCTAAAATATTCCGGAATGGAATTTATATCTTCTGTTATGTTTGATAGTTTGACCACAGCAAAAGTGGATAAGACAAGAGTGAGTCTAAATAAAGAAGTTGATACAGGCATTGAGCTATATAATCTTGTAAAAGACACAAGCATGCCAGACCTTAATACATGTACACAAGACGAATTGGATTCCTTTCTTACCAATGCTCGTCAATTGATAAATATTACTTTTAAGTCGGGTATTATCAATTCGTCATTAGATGGATTTATGCCACTTATTGTGGATTATCTCCAACAACAAGATATGATAGACGATTTGGAAGCATACGAAAAAGTGCTTGTTGTGAATGCCCTAACAACTCTTGCCGAATATCATAGTGAAGGCATCAAGACTGAGCTTTTGGCTATCATTGGATTTGTAGAAACACTTAATGACTATGGCCTATTACTGCCAGTAATTCAAAACACAACCGGTGATATTGTTCCTTTCTTGCAAGCTACAACAAATCATAATGTTGTAAACAATGTTTTGGATAAATTGTTTGCATTAAAAATGGTGGACAAAGTAGCCCCTGACCTTGTTAATTTAATGTTAAATTTTGTATCTATATCCTTGGATATTGAAAGTGATGATGTAGAGGAAATTACAAGTGCGCAATTAAAGAAATCTTTGCAAAACATTCTTACGTCTGCAGTTGACCTTGTACATCAAATGGACATGGACAGTCAATTCTATGTGAAAACAACAGGTATAACTAGCGTCGGTAAAATGATAGATTCAGTTAAAAACTCAGACATTGTAAGCGACGAGATGTTTGATTCGATAATTGATAAAGTGCAAGATACAATGCTTGAGCAAATAGATACAGTACCTGCATGGGCACAAAGTGTTGCACGAGAGGCTATCAACAACTTATCAAATGTACAAAATTATACAAGCGAATTTGAAAAAATATATAGTGTAGTGACAGATGTAGAAGAAGCCTGCAAAAAGGATGGCGAAACTACAAGTGATTTTGCAGAGATGAATTTTGCAAAACTAGGTACAGCAATCGACACTCTAGAACAACTTGTATTGGTAGGACGTGACAATATCGAAGAGGGCGAGCCAAACAATCTAGTCAAAAAACTTTTGATTGATGTCATTGAAGAGTATGTTGATGATCCATCACTAAACACAGAAATTTCTACATTCTCATCAATTGACCAAATAAAAGCAAATATTATAGCGTCTACAAATGTAGAATGGAAAACAGAAATGCCGAAGATAAAGGCATTGCTTGTAAATGCGAAAAATATTATGACAGAGGAAGGCTCAATCATTGACAAATTGAGAGATGATAGCCGTAAAAATGATTTTGTCGTAATGGGTGAGGCTTTAGATGAAGCAAAAACCTCAGTATTATTTGCCAATAATGTAGATCGTTTGTTTATGACAGATCTTCTAAATATCGTAGATGACTCATATCAAGAAGATGCTGATATGCTTGATGCGATAGATTCTATAAAAGAAAATATCAATACAGCTAGCACTATTTCTTGGGGTACAGAATTTGGTTGTATTGTTGACCTTGTTAATATGGATTTTGACAATGTATTGCAAGAAAACATAGGAGATGAAAAAAGCCAAGCATATTTGGTAGGTGAGAAGATTGATGGTGTGGTAGGTGTGAGCGTACTTATCACCGAAGAAATTGTTGATAAATTTATTTGTACCGTAGTAAAAGACAATTTCCAAGACTCAAGTTATGAGAATATTACAGAAAAACTAACAGCCAATTTTGAAGACGTAGACAAAGATGCTACAAATGGTTATCAAAACAATATTGATAGTTATGCGGTAGAGTTTGACGCGCTAAACAATCTATATCAAGCATATTTGCTTGTAAGCGACCCAAGTTTTAATCTTGCATCTGACGCGGAAGAACTTGGAAGCAGACTTGAGACTGCAATGAAAACTTCGGCTATTGTAAATAATGTACTTAGCACAACCACATTGGTAAGTGAAGAATTGGTTGACGTAATGGTAAATGATGTTATTGATGAAAAATTTGACGCTACCAATGAAGATTTCGCAAGTACACTTGCTAAGGTAAAAGCCAACTTCTCGGATATCGATGGGGACCCTACAAATGGATATCAAAACAATATCGAGAGTTATACTGTAGAAATTATGGCTTTGAGCAAATTGGAGGCTATATCCAGCAAAGCCAATTCGGCGGGATTTGACTTTAAGACAGATGGCAGAGAATTGGGTCGTGATCTTGACGACGCTGTCAACACAACATATCTATTTGCTGGCACAACATATCATACCAAAGTCGTAAATGAGGAATTGGTTGATGAATATGTAAGAGAACTTATTGACAAAAATGTAACAGGTGACGCTGACCTTGGCCCTACAATTGAGGCTATCAAAGACAAATTTGACGACAATGCAGGAGAGGAAGGTTATCAAAACTATATCAATTATTATGAAGTAGAATTTGATGCTCTATCACGACTACTTGATGTGGTAGATGTTGCAAAATCCGGATTTGATGGAAGCGATGCTAATGACAGATTGGCGCTTGCTACAAAACTTGATTTGGCAATGGCGTCTGTGGATATCGGAACAGTAGATAATCCAAACATACAAAAGGCGAAATCGGTAACACCTGCTACTATCAATCCATATATCAAAACAAAAATCACATTTGATATAGAGGGTGATTATTCGTCTGTTGTGGATGGAGTAAAAGCAAATATTACTGCATATCTTGACGGAATGCAAGAAGATGCAGATAAGACTTATACAAAATGTTTTACTGCTATCAATGACCTAGATGCTGTTGTGGAAGATTTGACAAACATAACTACTGGAAATACTTGGTTGACCCAAACAACACTAGAAACAGTAGAGATTAAAGTAGATGTAATCCAAAGAAATATTCTTGGTGGAGCAATATTGGGAAGAGAGGTTATGTTGGTTGTTGTGGGAAAATTGGATAGTATCTTACAAACAACAGTAAGCACAAGTGTCTATGAGAGTGAAGCAAAGTATTTGATTGCTTACAAACAATATCTAAACAATCAAAATACCGAACTTGAACCATATACAAGCACTACAACAATCAAAGTAGATGTTGATGTTTCGGGAGAGAATGTTTCGATTTCTACCAACAAACCTTTACAATTTATCTATGACCGTTTTATAAATGCAGCATAAATAGAACCCCGAGAGGGGTTTTATTTTTTTAAAGAGGCATTTGTGTTTGCTTAAAATAATATGTTTATGATAAAATCAACTCATAAGGAAATATAAATATGTATAATCTTAGTGTAGAAGAGTGTTTTGAAAAACTTGGCACAAGCGCTAATGGATTAAGTAGCGCCAATGCTAAGAAAAGACTCGATGAAAATGGAAAAAACAAATTAAAGGAAAAGAAAAAACGCAGCATTTTAATGCGTATTTTGGATCAGATGAAGAATGTACTCCTTCTTCTTCTTATTTTTGCGTGCGTTGCGAGTGTGGTAGTGGCTGTGCTTGAAGACGATATGAGTGAGCTTATAAATGCAGGAATCATTCTTATAATAATCGTGCTTAATACCACAATTGGCGTCGTGCAGGAAGTGAAAGCTGAGAAAGCAATTGAGGGTTTGAAAGACTTGACCAAGCCATATGCGAAAGTGATGAGAAATGGCAAGGTAACCAAAATCAAGACTGAAGATATCGTAGTAGGCGATATTGTAGTTCTTGAGGCGGGTGACATTGTACCTGCTGATGTGCGTTTTATCGAAGCTAATAGTATTAAGATAAATGACGCTACTTTGACAGGCGAAAGTGTGGCCGGTGAAAGAAATGCCCTAGTTGTTGAAGGTAAAAATCTTCCACTTGGAGACCGTACTAATATGGCTTTTATGGGAAGTATAGTGACTTACGGTAGAGGCGTGGGTATTGTTACGGCTACAGGTATGGACACTGAACTTGGAAAAATCGCCAATGTTTTGCAAGAGACCAACAACAACGAAACCCCACTTACAAAACGTCTTAACAAGACTGTCAAAATTTTGACTTATGTTGTTATGATAATCGCGGCAGTTGTTTTTGTAGTGGACATGATAAGTGGAAAATCTATATCCGAAAGCTTTATGGTGGCGATTGCGCTTGCTATATGTATTGTACCAGAAGGACTTCTTACATGTCTTACACTTACCATGGCTATGGGCGTGCAAAGAATGAGCAAACAAAAGGCCATTGTACGTCAATTGCCAGCGGTAGAGACTTTAGGAAGCACACAAGTAATTTGTAGTGACAAGACAGGTACACTTACTCTTAATAAAATGACAGTAAAAGAAATATTCACAATGTGTGAAGATCAAGAACTTGAAGAAAGTGAAAATTTTCACCAACTTATGAATTGTATGCTTCTTTGCAATGATACGTCGACACGACTTGAAGAAGACGGAACTTTTAGCACCATAGGTGACCCTACTGAGACCAGTCTTGTATACTATGGTTTTGAGAGAGGATTTAATAAGGATACAGTCAATGGAGCATATCCTAGACTAAATGAGATTCCTTTTGATAGCGAAAGAAAACTTATGACTACCCTAAATCGAGTGGGAGAGCAAAACATTTGTTATACAAAAGGTGCTGTGGACAATATACTTACACGTTGTTCGCATATACTTGATAATGGCAATGTGCGTATATTGACAGATGAGGACAAAGAAAAAATTCTTGCCCAAAATACTGACATGGCAGATAAAGCACTAAGAATGTTAGGTTTTGCATATCGTACTTATGATCTAGACCCTTATGATAGTATGAATGCAGAGGTAGCGGAAAGCAATCTTACATTTGTAGGTATTGTGGGAATGATTGACCCACCAAGGCCTGAAGTAAAAGATGCTATTGCCACTTGTAAAGACGCAGGAATCACCGTAATAATGATTACGGGAGACCACAAAGATACAGCATTTGCGATCGCAAGAGAGCTTGGCATTGCTAATGACAAAAAGCAAGTAATGACTGGAAAACAACTTAATAATATGAGCGATGAGCAATTGACTCAAGCCCTAAAAGAAATCCGCGTATTTGCACGTGTTAATCCAGAGCATAAAGTACGCATAGTAAAAGCGCTTAAAGCTTTAGATAAGATTGTTGCGATGACAGGAGACGGTGTAAATGATGCCCCTAGTATCAAGTCTGCTGATATAGGAATAGGTATGGGCATTACTGGTACAGACGTAACAAAAGAAGTAAGTAATATAATACTTACAGATGACAATTTTTCTACTATTGTTAGCGCTGTAAAAGAAGGAAGAAAGATATATGACAATGTACTGAAATGCATCGAGTATCTATTGTCTACAGGCATTGCCGAACTTATTATGCTATTCACAGTACTTGTAATCTTGCGTAGGGATTTCTTAAATCCTGCTTTGATACTTTGGTTAAATTTTGTATCTGATACCGTTTCAGCTCTTGCGCTTGGAGTGGAAAAGGGTGCAAAAGATATCATGAAACGAAAGCCGAATACTCATAATGCCAATCTACTCAAAGGTTTTGTAGGATTTAATATATTGGTGTACGGAGTTATTCAAGCATTCTTGGTGCTTATGGTATACTTTATTGGATATGATGTTATTGGTCTATCCACTGAGAAAGTAATTACTTTGTGTTTCGTAACACTAGTATTTATAGAAGGTTTTCATTCGTACAATGTCAAAGACGAAAGAAGAAGCGTATTTGCAAGCAATCCTTTTGATAATAGACTTCTAAATTTGGGATTCATTAGTTCGTTTGTACTTACATTCTTATTTATTGGTATACCTATCCCTGCAATACAATCTGCACTTGGTATCACAACATTGACAGCAGTAGAGTGGTTGATTTGTGCTGGAGTGGGCTTCTTAATGGTGCCTATTGCCGAACTTATAAAACTTTGTATCAAATTATCAAAACCTACAAGTAAATCTAAAAAGTAAATGATAAAAAATATAACCCTTTTAATACTTTTCCGTCTTTAGGAATAGTTGTGGGGTTATATTTTTTGTAATATATAAAGTAATGTCGTAAATAAAATTTAATTACCTAGAGTAGTAGCAAAGTTTACGCTATCACTCGCAAAACTGAAAGTAGTGTTTGTTTTGTTGCAAAAATCCGAAAGTAGATAAGAAAATGTTTTGTGACATATTTCTTCTATTTTATCGTTGGTGTTTTTGCTATTCATATATGATTTGATTTCTTTGTTTTTGTCATTATTTAGTGCATTAAATGATGTCTGATAGGTGGTGCTTTGACCCTCAATCATGGCAAAACTTGTCACATATATAATATTCGGAACAGTATAACCCAATTCTTTGTACACGTCTTTTTCGGCAGAAGTTATGCCACAAAAAGTACTGAATCTGATACTTGCTACATACTTAAAAGTGATTATGCCATTACTTTCACTGATATTTATTTGATTGTAGTCAAGGCTGTATTTGTTTTGTGTAATTGCCATTATTTCATTTACAAAAAATGCACTTTCATTTGCTGTTAGAGAAAAATTATTGGCATTTCCTACATTGTCGTATTTTTCTCTTGTCATATAAGAATTTTTAAACAGGTCGATACCAGCGTCTATTGTCTTAGTTTTTACATTTGATTTGTCATCTAATGTGATAGGTTTGTCTATCAAAGATTCTGCAGTGTATTTTTCATTCAGGTAGCCAAGCACTGCCGAATTTCCTACGGTGCTATTTTCAATATCTTTCACAGTGCTTTTTATCGTGAAAAACATACCCACGCTCAAAACAAGAATCAAAGTCACAAGACTCCACCTTGATATCAATTGGTCGGTGCTTAGTTTTTTCTTTTTTTTCTTCTCTTTCTTATTAAATAGTCCCATGTTTTACCTTTTCTAAATTATATAGCTCCACTATATTTTTGTCAAACTTTCGTTTATTCTAATCCTAAATTCCTTTTTTGTGATTGACAAAGTGCAAAACTTGGTGTATTATCTATATTGCAAATGTAATTGCGCGTTCTTAGCTCAGCTGGCACGACTCGTAAAGAAAAGTCACCGGTGGTTGACTTTTTAGACAAAGTGAGGAGGAGAGAAGAGACTGAGAGACGACTGGGTATACTCTATCCAGCTGTTTTGTAAAAAATATATTAAATCCAAAAATATTCATGCGTTCTTAGCTCAGCTGGATAGAGCGTTGGTCTACGGAACCAAAGGTCAGGGGTTCGAATCCCTTAGGGCGCACCAAAATAAAGAGAGTGAAAGTACTCTCTTTTTTATATTGCCATATTGATAAATAGTTTCTTTTTTCTTATAGCATATTGCATGGCCTTGTAGGCACCGCTGTTTTGGGTGCGAAATACAAGTAAAACAAATTGTTTCTACAGCGACACAATACTCGAAAAACATGTTTAAGAAATATGGTTATGATATCCGCCCACTTTCAAAATTAAAATTTATTGACAATCCGCTAAATCCTAGTAGTGTCGAGGTCAAAATGACTTGTGATAGATACAACACAATCAAATCAGACAGAGATAATGTAAAAACATGTGAAAAATAATTCAGGACATAAAAAAAAGCATAGAAAATACTATGCTCTTTTTTATAGTGGTTTTAATATTATTGATATTCGTGCCAAATATTGCAAGCGAAAGCTTTTTCATAGTTGCATTTTACTTTCTTGACTTTCTCTTTATATTTGCCTTTTTTGATGTTTGCCTTATAGTATTCAAATTTTACAAGGTCGCCGATAAATCCAAGGGTGTCTTTTTTAGCAACATATATAAATTTGTCTTCGTCGATTTCTTTTGTGTGTTTTTTATTGGTTAGGTGAAATAAGTACTCTTCGCGATTTATATTTTTCAAAACAACTTTATAGAATAAGTGAGGTTTTCCTACTTCATAAATATCTTGGCCACAACCTAAAAATTTAATTTCTATATCTTTCTTTTTTAAAAATTCAGGGTCGATATTTAGTCTCGAAACAATCCCATCAAGTACGCAATCCTTCATTAAGTAATCGCGTGTGATATTTGAATCATTTGGGATATTAAGTCGAGTAGCTATACTAGAAGTAATTTTGTTTTTTGATATAGTTGAGTTTCCTTTTCTTCTTGGAAGTAGTAGAGTGCCATCATTTAGATAAACTAGCGCAATAATACCGATATGATTGGACATAACCGAATTTTCAAGTGGAGTGATATTTGGACCATACTCGTAATAATCTCTTAGACTAATTCCTGATTCAAGTTTGAAGTCAGCAGCTCTATTTGTTATTAAATGATTAAAGTATGTACTTCTTGATAGAATAAGTGAATATTCGTCATCAGCAGTTTTTTTGACACTGTCTAAGCGGACGGTCAACATATTTCGTATAGTGCTGTATTGGTGCGCTTTTAATAAATCATGAAAATTGTCCATTACAAAGTCTGCTGGCTGAAATACAGTATCTTTATTATCAATTACCTTGATTTTATAATTTTTGTTTACTATTAAGTCGTTGTACAATACAGTCGTTTTTGTACCATTAAGCTCTACTACTTTTTTGCATTTTTCATCAGTGTAGATGTTGGAAAGTTTTTTTGTGTCATTGCTTACTTTTATAGAATCTTCAAGTTTTATAGAAACAATCTTAAATATACCAAGTGTCAAATGAGATATTATAAAACCAAAAAAGATGCTCAGTAGATTGGCGATTGTGTCTGAAGTAAACATTCCAAAAAGGAAAACAAAGAATAAGCAGAGTGCGATTGTAAATAGATACTTTGATATACTATTGGAATTGATAAAATAAATAATAGAGATAAAGAAATTTTTAATTTTTTTCATAATAATCCCTCACCTTTAATAAAATTTCGTGAATTTTTCGTCCTGAATCCAAGTCGCTTTTTCCCTTAAATTTTGAGAAGTAGTTTTTGTAATGAGTGTTTAGTCGCACACCAGTCGAAACCACTTGCTCTTTGTCGTCTTTTATTATGCTTTGATTACTGTGATGCAAAACTATTCTTTTATCTAGGTAGACAAATTCAGTTATCTTTTGGTTTAGATTGTTTCGCCAATCGATTTTGATATCAATGTCAATGCCGTCTATAAGCAGTGACACCTCACTTGCAATAGGAATTTGAGATTTTTCACACAAAACATTTTTTACATTCAATATTTCGTATGTTTTGAAAGGTAAAAACAACTTTAATAGACTCAAGATATTTACTCCGCTGTCTATCCATGAGCCACCTAGTCTTACTCGGTCTACAATTGCAGTCTTGCCGTCTGTGCTATATGGGTCATTTGAAGAAATTATGATTTTCTTAAGATTTTTTGTGTCAAAATCTTTTAAAAATTTTCTTACTTCCTCTCCGTTTTGCCAATGATATACCACTTCTAGCACTAAGTGAGCTTTGTCTGCTAATTTTGTAAGATTGTCCCATTCTGTTATTTCCAATACAGCTGGTTTTTCTACAATAACATTTACACCCGCAAGCAAGCAGTTTTTGATAATATTATAGTGTGTATGAGGTGGAGTCGCAACAACAACATAATCCAAGTTTTCTTTTCGTATCATTTCAATATAATCGGTATAAAAACTCAATTCTTGGTCTTGAAACTTATCTTTTGTTTTTTTATCAATATCTGCAAATGATGTCAATTTTAAAAATTTAGAATATTTTAATCCGTATAAAATGTGTTGGGATATTACGCCCAAACCAATTAGTCCTGTCTTTTTCATATTTCAAATATATCAAAAGTTGTATATTAAGTCAAACTAATGAAAATATCTGGACTTTTATTTATTTGCTGTATTTAATTTTAGAAATCAAATAAAAATATGATATACTGATTATATACGGGAGATTGCTATGAAGAAAATAATGTTTACTGGAGATAACCTAACCAAAGAAGAAAGACAAGCACTTGCAAAACAAGGTTATCAAATTGATGCTTATGATACCAATCTGAATACAAATAAAATAGTAGAGTTAATCAACACCAAATCGTACGACGGATATATTTTGGGTGGCGATGAGATATTGGATAGTGATACCATATCACAATTTGGACAAAACTTAAAAGTTATATCTTTTTACGGTGTGGGATATGAGGCATATATAGACACTATTGCAACGTCTAATAAGGGAATTTTGGTTGCAAATACACCTAAGACCAATACCAATGCAGTAGCCGAACATACTATTGCATTGATTCTTGCAAGCACCAGAAATATTGTGCACAACAATAACAATCTAAAAATAGGTATCTGGGAAAAGGAAAAAATCAACGATTTGTGTGGTTTGACTATTGGTATTATTGGCATGGGCGCGATAGGTACTCAAGTGGCACGCACATTATATTATAGTTTTGGCGCCAACATTATCTATTATAGTAGGACACGCAAGCAAGACTTGGAAAAAGAAATAAACATGAGATACGTCTCGCTTGACGAGTTGTATGCACAAAGCGACATCATTTCTTTACATTGCTCGCTAAACAAAGAAACAGAAAATATGATAGATAGTCGAGCATTTTCCATTATGAAAGATGGAGTGATTTTAATCAATACTTCAAGAGCAATGTTGGTTAATCCAAAAGCTTTATATGATAATTTGGACAACAACAAAATCCGAACAGCAGCATTTGATGTTTTTTATAAAGAGCCAATCAATTTGCGCACAGATAAAGATTTTAGCCATTTTAATAAATTCAACAACAAACAATTGGTGATTAGTCCACATACGGCGTACTTTTCTCATCAGGCATTAGGTAATATGAAAAAAATGGCAATACAAAACTGTATTGACGTATTGGAAGGAAAGAAGTGTAATAATGTGGTCAATGAAATTGGTAATTTTGTAAAAACACATGATTATTTCAATTCTACATTGCTTGAAAATTACAATTTTTATATCGTAGAGCAAAGCCAATACTATCTTGATAAAATAAAAACAGCATTTACAAATTCTATCAATTCCAAAAATTTGGAGTGTTTTTACAATCTCGAAGATTTTTATAAATGCAAGTCATTATACAAGAGCGATAATAAAAAAATTATTTTAGCTTATTTTGATATATTTAAGGACTTCGAAAAAATAAAGAAAATTAAAAATCTTTCTGCAATTTGCTATGGCTGTACATATTTGTCAGATATAGATTTGGAGTATTGCAACAAAAACGACATTATAGTTACGGCACTTGGAGAATATAGGGCAGATATGCGTGTAGACTTGATATTCTATATAATACAATCTGTAGTCGGAAGAATGTCTGATGTGATAAAAGACAAAACCAATTTTGCCAATTTTGATATACCTAATTATAAGGATATGAAAGTAGGCTTTTTAGGTTATACCGAACTTACTGATGCATTATCAAAAAAATGTAAAATGTACGGCATGAATGTAAGTTATTTTAGTGAGAAATATAGGCCAAAGACGCTAAATTTCAAAACAATGAAAAATATTCTTAGGGAAAGTGATATAATAATCACTGCAGGTTATACAAAGGAAGAACAATACAAAATCGGACAAGACATGGAAAAATTGGTCAATCCTAAGTCGTATATTATTTCGTGCGAACAAGAAGCACAAAATATAAATAAAGACTTATTTATTAGACTTGCTGAGCAAAACAAAATACTCGGATATGGTTTTACGCAAGTTGCAGGCATAACACCTGCAAGCAAGGAAGAAAGCATGGATAGATTTAAGGGAAATGTCTTTATACTGCCTGACAAGACCTGGGCAAACGAAGAAGTTTTTAATAATTTGTGCGACAAATGGGTTGAGTCTGTAAAATCAGTACTTGAGGGCAATGCTAAAGACCTTGCAAAACTATAAGTTTTTTAAAGCGAGAGTTGTTTTTGAAATAAAATATATACAATATTTTTGTTGTGTGATATAATAAAAAAAGAGAGGAGGTCAATATGAAGAGAGTAATTATTACTGGTCCTAGTGGCGGACTTGCCAGCGCTTTTGCTAAAAAATGTATTAGTGAAGGCATAGAAGTGATTGGGCTTGGCAGGACACAGCCAGACTATGAGTGCAAATTTATTAAGACCGACCTTAGAAGTGAAGAGTCCATGAAGAAGGCTTGCGACGAGATAAAATCGTGGGGGGGGGGGTCGATTTGGTGCCCTAATCAACTGTGCGGGACTAATCAGTGTACAAGATGCTGACAAAATCACATATTCTGAGCTTGAGGACACTATTAAGGTCAATAATTTAGCGCCTATATTCCTTACATCACAATTGTTTAATGAGATAAAGGCAAATGGGGCGGATATAATAAATGTAGGTTCGACTGTAGGTCTAAAAGCATATACAAGCCAATGTGCATACGTTACTTCTAAATGGGGATTAAGAGGAACAAGTCTTAATTTTCAATTAGAATTGGCAAAATGTAAGTCGCGTGTAATCCAATTAAACGTTGGTGGAATGAATACTAGATTTTGGGAAAAATATAATGGCACAAAACTGGAAAATCCCAATGAGTGGATGCAACCTCAAGATATAGCAGATATAATGATGTATATCTTAAGACTGCCAAAAAATATTGAGATAAGCGATATCACAATTAATAGAAAAAAATCCTAATAAAAAAGAAGCTTTTTTAGCTTCTTTTTTTATAAAAACTTTTCATTTTTTGTTATATTTGGGTGGGTAGGTTTTAGAGACTTGGCTTTTCTGTGATATTCCGCAAATTTTTCTTTATTGCCAATTCTATAATAAAGACAACTCAATTGGATATAGGGTATAAAGTCGTAAAAGTCTTTTTGGACAAAACCACCTTTTTCCATGTTGATGGGACAGATTGTCGAAGTGGTATACCAAAAAATCGCAGAGGAAATGTCGTTTTGGTTTTGATATATTTCGCCCAGTGCACAACATATCTCGCCATTTGGCGGAGAGAATTTCATAGAGTCAATGAGTATATTTTTCGCACTATTCAAGTCATTTTTCAAAACATAGCATTTTGATAGTGTCAGTTGTGCATCTATTATATTTGGTAGATAGCCTTTACCGTCAGTAATAAATTTATTAAATGAGCTAATTGCTTGGTCAATTTGATTATTAAAATATAGTTCGCGAGAGTAATAAAACTGCGCACGTGGGTCAAGAGTTTCGCCTTTTGCAATATGTTTTTGATAGATTTTTAGATTTCGCCCACTATCTCGTGTTGTTTCTATTTTTCTATGCTCTATTGCTATGTCAAAGTATCCGACTTTGCCTTGCAAGGCTATCGCTTCATGCACCCAGCCTCGCCATACATACCGCTTATTGTTTTTTAAAATACGCTCGCGGTAATATTCAAAAGTTGGTTGGTCATTTTCGTCAAAACCCATTTGGTATCTAAACATATATATGTCGTATTGAGGAGGGGATTTTTTTAAGTCAACAATTTTTTTTATATTCTCTTCTGTTATCACGTCGTCCGCGTCTAGCCACATAATATATTCACATGTAGCTTTAGAGAAAGAGAAGTTTCGTGCTTGTGCAAAATCATCACACCACTCAAAGTCATATATCTTGTCGGTGAATTTTGATGCAATATATTTTGTAGTATCTTTCGATCCGGTGTCTACTATTATTATCTCGTCAGCAAAGTCCTTGGCTTTAGAGAGGACGCGCTCAAGTACTTTTTCTTCATTTTTCACTATCATACAAAGACTTAGTTTCATTAGCGCTCCTTATCAAATACTATAAATTGTATGATAAAGGTGTAAAATTTTGTGAAACAATTTGTATACCCAATCCCATAAAGTTTGTATTTTTCAAAACACAATGTCTCAAAATGTGGCATTTAAGAGAAATTTAGTAAAAAAATTTTTATTTAAAAAAATAAATTATTCGGAAAAAATTTATAAAAAATTATAATTATTCATTCATTATGCATAAAAGCAATAAATGGTAGTGGGACATAGTGCTCAAGACGAGTAGGTTTTATCCAAATACGACCTTTTGACAAAAAGGTAGCACTTAAAAACAAACTCCTCAATGCCTGCTTTATATTTATAAGGATTTGTGTTTTGTCGACATTAAGAATTTTGTTCGATGGTTTTGTCTTTTTATCTTCTTGGATAAATTTTTTTTAATTTTAGAATGAATAAAGAATGCATAAATTCAAGCAAAAAAGTATAAATATTTTGTTTTGTTTGACTCAAAAATTTGTTTGACTTTAAATTTGCCTTAGTATATCCTAAAGTCAGCGAAACACAAGATATGAGGTTTTGTGAAACATTCGACCACAATATATAGTGTTTGACTAAAGATAAGGAGTACAATATGTTTGAAAAAATTATCAAAAGAGATGGAAGAGTAGTAAACTACGACATTAGTAAAATCGAGAAGGCTATTCGCAAAGCAATGGAAAGTGTTGATGAGTCGGCAAATGCTAGCGGTGCTCTTGCAAAACTTGTAGAGGTTGAGCTTGAAAAAACATACAAGGACAATTATCCTACTGTCGAGCAAATACAAGACGTAGTCGAAAAAGTACTTATGAAAAATGAGTATGAGGCTGTTGCGAAGTCATACATTATGTATAGAAAAAATCGTGAAAATTTGCGTAATGTAAAAAGCACAATGCTAGATTACAAAGATACTGTTAATAAATATCTTAAACTTGATGACTGGAGAGTAAAAGAAAACTCTACTGTTACTTATTCAGTAGGCGGTTTGATCTTAAGCAATTCAGGTGCTATTACTGCGAATTACTGGTTGAGTGAAGTGTATGATAAAGAGATAGAACAAGCACATAGAAATTGTGATATTCATATCCATGACCTTTCAATGCTTACAGGTTATTGTGCTGGTTGGTCGCTAAAACAACTTATTAAAGAAGGACTAGGTGGAGTAACAGGAAAGATTTCTTCAACTCCTGCAAGTCACTTGTCTACACTTTGTAATCAAATGGTTAATTTCCTAGGTATAATGCAAAATGAATGGGCAGGCGCTCAAGCATTCTCATCATTTGATACATATCTTGCACCATTTGTAAAAGTAGACAATCTATCATATAAAGAAGTAAAACAATGTATTCAAAGTTTTATTTATGGTGTCAACACTCCATCACGCTGGGGTACTCAAGCGCCATTTACTAATATTACGCTTGACTGGGTTGTGCCAAACGATTTGGCCGAATTGAATGCGATAGTAGGCGGTGTGGAGCAAAACTTTAAATATAAAGATTGTGAAAAAGAAATGGCTATGGTAAATAAAGCCTTTATCGAACTTATGATTGAGGGTGATGCCAATGGTCGTGGTTTCCAATACCCAATCCCTACATATTCAATTACAAAAGACTTTGACTGGTCTGATACCGAAAATAATCGTCTTCTATTTGAAATGACTGCTAAATACGGTACTCCATATTTCTCCAATTATATCAATAGTGATATGGAGCCATCAGATATTCGTAGTATGTGTTGTAGATTGCGTCTTGACTTGAGAGAGTTGAGAAAAAAATCAGGCGGATACTTCGGTTCGGGTGAGAGTACAGGTAGTGTGGGTGTTGTTACTATCAATATGCCACGTCTTGCATATCTATCTAAGGACGAAGAAGAATTTTATCAAAGACTAGACAAAATGATGGATATCTCAGCTCGCTCACTAAAAACAAAGAGAGAGGTTGTGTCTCAATTGCTAGAGTATGGCCTATATCCATATACAAAACGTTATCTTGGATCTTTCAATAATCACTTCTCGACAATCGGTCTTGTAGGCATGAATGAGGCTTGCTTAAATGCTAAATGGCTAGGTAAAGACCTTACACATAAAGAGTGTCAAGAGTTTACTAAAAATGTACTTAATCATATGAGAGAAAGACTTAGTGATTATCAAGAAAAGTATGGTGACCTATACAATCTTGAGGCGACTCCAGCAGAAAGTACATCTTTCCGTTTTGCAAAACACGACAAGAAAAGATATCCAGACATCATTTCTGCATCAAATAATGAAAATGTACCTTATTACACAAATAGTTCGCACTTGCCAGTAGACTTCACTTCTGATATCTTTGAGGCACTTGATATTCAAGACGAACTCCAAACCCTATATACTTCAGGTACAGTATTCCACGCATTCCTTGGTGAAAAACTTGAAAATTGGCAAACATGTATGCAATTGGTAAGAAAGATTGCCGAAAACTACAAATTGCCATACTACACAATGTCACCTACATACTCTGTATGTCCAAAACACGGTTATTTAGCAGGTGAGCACTACACTTGTCCTGAGTGCGGAACAAAAGCTGAAGTGTATAGCCGTATTACTGGTTATTATCGACCTGTTCAAAACTGGAATGATGGTAAATCACAAGAGTTTAAGGAAAGAAAGAATTACGATATAAAGAATAGTAAATTAAAACATGAAAAATGTGAGTGTAAATGCGAAGAAAGTAAGAAAAACGAAAAAGTAGATGCGCTTACACTATTCACTACAAAGACTTGCCCAAACTGTAAAATGGCAAAGATGTTGCTTGACAAAGCAGGTATTAAATACAATGTAATCGACGCTGAAGAAAATGCAGAGCTTACAAATAAGTTTGGTGTGAAAAAAGCACCTACATTGATTGTTCCGACTGAAGACGGTGCAAAGTATTATGACAATGCTAGTGAAATAAAAAGATATATTGAGAGTTGTAAATAAAATGTATGACATTATAATAATAGGCGGAGGTGTCGCAGGAATGACTGCGGCACTTTACGGTCTAAGAAACAGTAAGAAAGTTATGCTAATCGAAGGTCATAGTATTGGTGGTCAAATTGCTGAAAGTCCAAAGGTAGAAAACTTTCCAAGTATAAAGAAAATTTCGGGTGAGAAATTGTCAAGCGACCTTTTCGAGCAAATAACAGACCTTGGCGTAGAATTTGAGTTTGATAATGTGGAGAGCATAAGAAAAGAAAACAATACATTCTATGTTTCGGGTGAATTTAATACTTACGAGGGCAAATCGGTAATAATTGCGACAGGTGTAAAACATAGAAAACTTAATCTTCCAAATGAAGATAAGTATGTAGGAAAAGGTGTTTATTTCTGTGCAATATGTGACGGTCCTTTCTATGCAGGTAAAGAGGTGACTCTAATTGGTGACGGCAATACTGCATTGCAATACGCGCTTCTTCTTAGTGATATTTGTAGCAAGGTCAATTTGGTGATTATGTTTGATAAGTTTTTCGGCGATGAAGCACTTGTGAAAATCGTTGAAAAAAGAGACAATATAAATATCATAAGAAATAGTAAAACAATCGAATTGATTGGAGATGAAAGCCTTACTGCTATAAAATTTGAGAAAAACGACAAAACAACATTCGTAATTGAGAATGAAGCGTTGTTTGTGGCAATCGGTCAAATTCCTGACAATAAACGTTTTGAAAATCTTGTCGATTTAGATAAAAATGGTTTCTTTGATGTGGACGAGAGTGCTACTACAAAGACTGAAGGTTTGTTTGTTGCAGGTGATTGTAGAAAGAAAGATGTAAGACAAGTTGCGACAGCAATTTCGGATGGCGCAAATGCTGCTACAAAAGCATGCCTTTACGTAAACAAACTAAACGTATAATACAAATCAAAAAATGTTATATTTAGAATTAAGCAAAAAATAAAAACTTATATCAGGCGATATAAGTTTTTTTTGTGATATTATTTATTACATTAAAGAGACAATCTTAATAAAGTCTGTATTGAATTATCTGTCCAATATTTCTGTCTAGTATCCGCGAAGATAAACTGCATCGACGTGATTGGAAAGGTGTTTTACAAAATCATTGGCTTTATCTTTGTTTACAGCGTGCAATCCGCTTTGGATACAACTACCGCTGTCCACAAATTTTTGCAAGTAATATCTTTTTGCGCCATCGAGTACTTGCGCCATTTTGATTATGTCTTCTTTTTTATGAAATTCGTCGATAAGGGTAGTGCGAAATTCGTAATCTATACCACACTCCTTAATATATTTTATAGACTCAAGGATTGTATCGCAGTCAGTGTCTCTGCCGGCGGTAAGTGGATATTTCTCGATTGAGTTTTTTATATCCATTGCAATATAGTCAATAAGCTTTTCTTCCACCAGTCGTTTTATCATTTTTAGATTGGTCCCATTGGTGTCGAGTTTTACTTTGTATCCCATATTTTTTATTTTTTTTATAAAATCGGGAAGGTCGGGGTATAGAGTAGGCTCGCCACCAGACACGCATACACTGTCTAGCATATTTTTGCGCTTATCCAAATACTCAAGGACTTCACTTTCATGTATCTCGTCTTCTTCACCACTTACCAGAGAGGAGTTGTGGCAAAATGGACACGCAAAATTACAATGTCCAGCAAAAACTGTACATGTTATGTGCCCGTCCCAGTCGACAAGAGATAATTTTTGTAGTCCTAGTATTTTCATATCCTTCTCCACATATATTATACAATATATACCAATTTTCAAAAAGTGTTTTGTTTGAAAAGTTTTTGTGTTTTAAAATATGCTAAAAATGTGGTGATTGACTTTGAGCGAATATCGTGTATAATATTAGAGATATTAAAAAGGAGGTGTATTATGGAAGATAAAAACCTAGAAGATATGACAATGGACGAAAAGGTCGAAGATTTTTATAATTACTTTAGTAATAAGAAAGAATACAACCTCCCACTTGAATTGGGTTTTGTCGTTGGACAATGGAATAATACTTACGGTGACAGAAACAAAAACGAGGATGCTGCGAACGAGTACACAAAAACAACAAAGCTTTTAAATTATTATAGAAGTTTTGCGACAAGAGGTGAAGAAGACAACATAACAGTAATGAAAGCCTACTTGTATAGCAATGAAAATCTAAACAAACTATTTGAAAGTTCGGAAATCGACGTGAAAGATAAAAAAGTAATGTTGGTTGGTACTGGTTTGTGTCAAGCATACAATGCTATACTAAACGGTGCAAGCGAAATTACTATATGTGATGCAAATGTAATGCTAGAACCTGCTGGAGAGTTGAAGACAGCTTTAATGTGCGTATTGAATCGTAAAGAATTTTTGGAGTTTTATAATTATGATTTTCCTGAAAATTTTTTCAAAAATCATAATGTTTATGCTAAGGTTTCACAATATCTTAGTGATGAGGCAAGGCAATTTTGGGATACTGTGGCTCTAGAAGGTGATCAAAAGATTTTAGAGGTTTTGTTTCATAGAGATTGTTGTTATCACGGTAGTAGTTTTTACAAAAAAGATTCTGAATACAATCGCTTGCAAAAACTATTATTGGCGAAAAATTTTAAAATAAATTATAAAGTGGGAAATTTTTGTGATTTTCCTACAATGCTTAATGACCAGTATGATTTTATGTCTTTTTCCAATATTAAAGAATATTACAATAATGTAGATGATTTTTATAATGTGTTAAAAACTCTTTATGATAAAAACCTTGCATATGGTGGTGTTATGCAGACCAATTCTAGACTCTATGATTGGGATAAAATAGAAGAAGTTGAGAAATTGAATCAGCTTTTACCAAGTGCTAGAATTTTTAAAATTAAGGGAAGCGGACTTATAAGTAGAAAATTGATGAGAGATGAGAGGGATTCGCCGACAGCATGGGATTCGGTATTTGTAAAAAAGGAAAAAACCTCTACAAAATGCGAAGAAAAAGATTGTGTACAAGGAAAATAGTATTGTTGATTAATAAACTGTAATGTATTAAATTTACAATTTAAAAAAGGACTGACATATTGTCAGCCCTTTTTTGAAGATAATTGAAAATTTCAAAATCCAATAATTAGAAATTAAAATTATCAAAATTGTTATTAAAGTTATTGTTGCCGCAGCATCTATTGCATCTATTAAAATAGTTTCGACAGCAACAGTTGTTTCGAGTACCACAACAAGTATTGCAACCGCAATTCCAGTTCATAATCTATTCTCCTTTAGGTGGGACACCTACTTCATTTTATACAAAAAATTTTATTTAGGTGACAATTTTTGAGTGTGGCATGCCTTTAATACGCACAAATCGATAGTATTAAAATATTTTATGAGAGGTTTTGCTGTTGACAAGGGGGACTAAATTTGCTAAACTTATCGTAGTTTGATAAAGACTATGACGGTGATTAAGTAGTGGGCAGATTTCCTTACAGAGAGTTTTCGATGCTGAGATGAAAACAGGTAAAGTTTGTCTATCGAATTTCGGCACTCGAGTCGCCTTATGAAAAGTAAGGCCGTGTGATTGCGTGATAAATCGAAATGAGAAGTAAATAGGGTGGTACCACGATGAATTCGTCCCTTGGCAAAACCAAAGGGATTTTTTGTTTTTAGGAGGAAATATGAACAAAGACTTACAACAAATATTACTACAATTTGCAAAGGAGTGCGAAGGGATTGAAGAAGATAAAGTGCTTAATGATATCCGCGTAAAATACCTAGGTAAAAATGGTTGTGTGACAGACGCATTGAAAAAAATCAAGGACGTGCCAAATGACCAAAAGAAAGCATATGGTGAAGAAGTAAACAATGTGAAAAAAGAGATTGAAGCAAAACTTGAAGATTTGAAAGAAGTTTTGAGAAAAAAAGAAATCGAAAAAGCATTGTATCTTACTGAGCATGTTGATCTTACTCGACCATCGACTGAGAATATTGGCAGTCTGCACCCAATCACAATACTACAAGAGCGCATAATTAAGATATTTACAAGTATGGGCTTTACGGTAGAAGATGGACATGAAGTTGAGACAGAGTACAACAATTTTGAGGCGGTAAATGTGCCTAAAAATCATCCAGCACGTGATATGCAAGATACATTCTATCTTGAGAATGGTCAAGTATTAAAGACACATACATCTGCAAGTCAAAACCGTATTATGAGAAAGTATGGTGCGCCATTAAAGGCAATTTTCCCAGGTAGATGTTTCCGAAATGAAGAGCTTGATGCGTCTCATGAAAACACATTCTTCCAATTGGAAGGCATGATGATAGACAAAAATATTTCTATCAGCAATTTAATTTATTTTATGAAGACTATGTTGTCTGAGGTTTTTGGAAAGGAGATGAGAGTGCGTCTTCGTCCAGGTTTCTTCCCATTTGTTGAGCCTGGATTCGAACTTGACTGCTCCTGTCCTTTCTGTGATGGCAAAGGCTGCAAAACATGCAAGCACGGTGGTTGGATTGAACTTTGTCCTTGTGGAATGATACACCCAGAGGTGTTAAAGATGGGCGGTATCAATCCTGACGAGTATCAAGGTTTTGCATTTGGGCTTGGATTTACTCGTCTTGCAATGATGACTTTTGATGTGAATGATATAAGAGTACTGAATTCTGGAAAACTTGACAAATTGTCTCAAGCGAAGTTGAAATAGGAGAAAGATATGTATATTTCATTAAATTGGATAAATGATTTTGTAGATTTAAAAGGTGTAGATCTTGAAAAACTTATCAATCAATTTACTCTGTCTTGTGCGGAAGTAGAAGGATACGAGAGAAAGGGTGATAAATTTAGTGGTGTTGTTGCTGGTAAGATAATCAGTGTGGAAAATCACCCAAATAGCAAGAAATTACACTTACTTAAAGTTGATGTGAAAAAAGAAGTTTTGGACATTGTGTGCGGTGCTCCAAATGTAAAAGAAGGCATTATTGTTCCTGTGGCGCTTGATGGTGCTAAGATTGGTGATATTGAAATACATCCTGCTACTGTAGGTGGTTATACTAGTTATGGTATGTGTTGTAGTGCGAAAGAACTTGACATTACCGACGACAATTCGGGGCTTCTTGTTTTGCCAGAAGACACTCCAATCGGTGAGGATTTAAAAAAGATTTTGCCGGTAGAAGATGTTATATTCGAAATCGACAATAAGAGTCTTACCAATCGCCCTGATATGTGGGGACATTATGGTATTGCTCGTGAGATATCTGCTCTACTTGGCAGACCTCTTAAAAATATTCCTGTTTATGACGGAGCTTGGGGTAAAAACAAGGTAAGTGTGAATGTAGACAGTAAGAATTGTTATCGCTACACAAGTGCTACTATGGACAATATTACTCGTAATGTTTCGCCTCTTGAGATGCAAATACGACTATACTATGCGGGTATGCGTCCAATCAATTTCTTGGCGGACATAACCAATTACATTATGCTTGAGCTTGGTCAACCTATGCACAGTTTTGACAATAATGACGTACAAGAAATTGGGGTTGTTGATGTGAAAAAAGACACCCAATTTGTGACACTAGACAAAGAAACCCGCAATCTTCCAAAGGACACAATGGTAATTACTAATGGAAAACAACCTGTTGCAATAGCGGGTGTTATGGGCGGACTTGATAGTGAGATTAAGGATGGCACAACAAGCGTGCTAATCGAAAGTGCTTGTTTTGACGGTGCGAAAGTAAGAAAAACCGCTGTTGCTCTAGGTCTTCGCACTGAGGCTAGCGCTAGATACGAGAAAATGCTTGACCCTGAGCTTACATTGACAGCACTAAAACGTTTTGTATACATCGTAAAAGAATACGATAAAGGGGCCAATATTACAAGTGACATCACTGACGTATACAATTACCAATACCCAGCAAAAACAATCGAAATCACTAAAGATTATATCGACAATTTTGTAGGAATGGAGATAGAAAAAACCCGAATTCTTGAGATTTTGAAAGCGCTTCAATTTAAGGTGGTCGAGAAAGGAAATACATTTGTAATAGATGTGCCTTCATTCAGAAATACAAAAGATATCAATGGAAAACAAGATATTGTCGAGGAAATAACTCGTATTTTCGGTTATGACAATATCCAACCAAAGTCCACACTTCAAGTTGTTGCTCCACAAAAACTTGACAAGCAAATTTCTCTTGAATATGATGTAAAATATGCACTTGCAAGTAGATACAATATGCATGAAGTACATAGCTATATCTGGTACGATAGTGAGAGTAATGCGTATTTTAATATCAAACCTAAGAGTGAAATAAAGATTGTAAATGCAATAAATAAAGAAAATGACGAAATAAGAAGTACTATGCTTCCAAGCATGCTTAAAGTTGTGTATGACAACAAAACCACATATGCCAATTTTGGTGTATTTGAAATAGGTAGGGTCGTTTCGGGACTAAATAAGGATAATCTTGTCAATGAGGAAAAATCGCTTGCCTTTGCCTTGTATGACAAACAAGGCGCAAATGGACTTCTTAAAGCAAAAGAAATAGTAGATTATGTGTTGAAATATGTAGTAAAGTGTAATGTGAAATACGTACCTGCAAAACCAAAACACGAGTTCTTGTCACCTGCCAATTATTATGAAATTTGTGTAGACGGTAAAGTGGTCGGTCTTATTGCATCTCTTCATCCCGCCAACAAACCAGATACAAAATGTGACATAACTTTGTGTGAAATCAATTGGGATATGTTGGTAAACGCTGAAGAAAGACAAACAAAATTCGCTCAAGTATCCAAATTTCCTAAGAGTGAACTTGATTTCAATTTCCTTCTTCCAAAAGATACAAATTATAGTGAAATTGAGAAGATTGCATATAGTGTAAGTGCGGATTTTGATTATACTGTCACATTGCTTGATGTGTATGAGATGGAAAATGCGAAGAGTTATACTCTTCATTACGAATTAGTATCCTTTACACGTACGCTTGTAGCGGAAGAGATAGAGGTTTTCCATAAAAAAGTAATTGGTGCTTTTGCAGAAAACAATATCAATCTAAAATTGTAGAAAAAGGAGCTTTGCTCCTTTTTTATTTAATATTTTATTCACACCAAGTAAAATAAAAGCATATATGTTATGTATGGAAAGATATCTTGATATAAAATATTTGAAGGGACTTATAAATAAATATTATCCTACAGTAATTGATCTCGATTGGATAGATAAAATAGTAAAAGACTTTAGGTGTGAGCAGGATAAACTTCTAAACTCACATAATAGGTTTGCTTATACATATGGACAAATAGCGTTTTTGATGTATAGTCTTGAAAGATATATTTTTGAGCATGTAAAGATAGGCGATTTTAAATGGTGTAGTGATAGATTTAAAAACTACATAATAAAAGAGTTTTCAAGTTATATTTCACCGCTCTCAAAAATAGATAAAGATGTTTGTTTTGCCGGAAACAATATTTTTATAATAGGTAGAATTCATATTTGCTCTAATTGTGTTATTTTCGGAAATGTATATATTGTCGCCGAAAACACTCGAGATACTGACAATAATATATTATTTATTGGCAAAAACACCACAATAAACAACAATGTCAAAATAATAAATTCTAATATAGGTGAAGGTGTAATTCTGGAAAATGGAGCTGTTGTGAGGGAAAACATAGATGCTTTTTCAAGGGTGAATATTGTAAATCAGTTGCAGGTCACAGAGCGTAAAAATGCATATATCCCTTCTCAAGAATTGGAGATATATGGACTTGTTCCTAAATACAAAAACAAACTCACAATATATGGTGAGGGGATATACAATCCAAACATCTTGCTAAGATTGGGAGACAGAAAGTATAATATAATTGATATTGATTATTGGGATAAAAATAAAATAATCCTTAGAATAAAGTGTGACAAAAGCATGGCTAATAAAATACTTGAAGAAGAGAAAACATGGAGACAGGGTGCTTTTGCAAAACTTATAATAATGAGCAGGGGTATTAAAACAACGGTCAATGACAATAGGGGTATTATAAAGTTATTAAAAAATATTTAAAAAAATTTTAAAATTAGGTATTGACAAATAACTATTTTGATGTTATTATGTAAGTGCATTTTAGAAAATAAAATGTTTTTCCATTTTTCATTCTACCTTTTATACATACACATATATCAGGTAGGGGAGAGCAAAAAATTGCTCTCCTTTTTTTGTTTTCATGATGAAAAATATGTTTTTATTTCATTATAATTACGCTCTTGTATGTCTTTTTTATGCAATAACTTAATCTTTCAAATAAAAGATTTTGGTTGTTTTTGTTTGTGAAATAGTAGCCTTTTGGATATAATTCTAAGTGAGAGTTATCTATAATAGATAAAATTTTTATTACGAAGGCTAAGATGCAACTAAAACTTCTTAATTTTCATAAGTTAATATCCAATATTGCGACCAATCTTGTGGGCGCTTTTGTTCCTTTGATTATTTTAGAGGCGACGGGATCAATACCGCTTGCCGCAGCTGGACTTGCATTGCAATATATAATCCGATCTGTTACTACTCTCATTCTTCAAAAACAGATGTGTGAAAAACCCCAACTCATGCTTTTGATTCGGGTTGTGCCGATGATACTGTATTCCATTTTCATTTTTGTAATCGAAACAAATCTATGGCTGGGTGCGATTGGTCTTTGCGTTTTCTACGGGCTTAGTGATTCGTGTAAGCGTATGCCACTAGAGATTATTCTTAATTATTCGTCGACAGAAGCTAAAGAGGAGTCGACTGGACTAGGACTTACTCGTCTTGTGGAACAACTTGGAGTACTTATAGCAATACTCGTAGGTGGATTCTTACTTGATGTCAACAAAACAGTTGTTGTTGTGATTTCGATTGTGTTGTATGTAATATCATGTGTTCCGCTTGTAATGTATTATTTGAAAAGCAGGAAAAACCCTTTGTTTAATAAAGACGTTGTGTCCAATGCTCAATTGACATTTAAAAAAGAAGAAAAAACACGTACCATCGGACAAAATATTATTCTAAAAATACTTGTTATGTACGGGCTTACTTATTTTGTATATTGTTTTGTCGATGCGCTTACTTTCTGTTACAATATTCACTTATTTGTTGTTGATGGTTCGTATGGTACAGCGGGTGTATTTAGTGCAATTTACAATGGCGCTTTTGGGCTTGGGAGTTATTTCTTTGGAAAACTAAACCAAAAGAAAGATTTGCAACCTATAGTCGTCGCTAGTGCAATTATTTGTGCAATTGCTGTTTTCCCAATATGGTTTGTTGATGCACTGTGGGTCAATTATATATTGTTTGGTATCATTGGATTTATGTACGCTTCAATATGCTTATTTATGTTCCAAAGACTTATTACTAAGTCACGTATATTGGGTGTGTCAAACAAGGCTTTATTTGTGAGAGAAATTACTAGTAATGTTTCGGTAATAGTACCTGTCCTTACAGGGTGTTTTGGTACTATGATTCCGTCTTTTATACTTATGGCTGTTTGCTTTGGCATAAGTGCTTGGTTAATACCGTATAACGAAGAAAAAACTCGTACACTTTTGGTCGACTATCTTCAGTATAATGAAGTGGTTTATGAAAATAAAAACAAGCGTAGAAGAATGTTTACTGCTAAAAGAAAAGAAAAATAAAAAGGGAGAGAAAAATGCGTCAATTTGAAATAACTACTGATTCCAATTGCGACCTTTATGAAAAAGAATATGAGGTGCTTGGAGTAGAGAGAGGAAAACTAAGTTATACACTGGAAGAAAACGGAAATTTGCAAGAGTATTTGGACGAATTTTCCGAGTATTCGGAGTATGTGGAGTTTTATAACAAATTAAGAAAAGGTGGCATTGCAAAAACAACAATTCTAAATCTACAAGCACATATAGATTTGTTTGAAAAAATGGCTAAAAATGGTGTAAAAAACTTGCTTCATATTACACAAAGTTCGGGCCTTAGTCGCACAATCGATAATGCAAATAAAGCAATTGAAACAGTGAAAGAAAATTATCCAGATATCAATTATATTGCTGTTGATAGCCTTACTACGACAGTAGGTGAGCAAATGCTTGTAAAATATGCTTGCCAATTACGTGATAAAGGTGAAAAACTTGAAAAAGTAGTGGAAAAAATCAATGATATGAAGGGCAAAATCCAACATTATATCATTGTCGGTGACCTTATGTATCTAAAACGCGGTGGACGTATTTCTGGTGTGTCTGCGGCGATTGGTAGTATGTTGTCGATAAAACCCATAATTGAGTTTACGAAGAAAGGAAAACTTGAAATTGTAAGAAAAGAAATGGGTGCAAAAAAAGCATATAAGAATATAATAGATGGTCTTAAAAACTTCACTCAAAACAAAGATTATTTTGACGCAATTATCGTGCATACAGATAATGAAGAGCAAGCTAATGTCTTTGCAAAAATGGTAGAAGAAGCTACTGGCTGGCGTCCAGAGATAAGGATTATGGGTCCTATCATTGGTGCGCACGTAGGCCCAGGTGCTGTTGCACTTGCATTTATTTCGAATGAAGAGAGAAAAGAAGATTAAGGTACTCAAAAACATAACCCTCACTAGGTCCTCAGCCTATTGGCTTGCGGAAATCGTTTGGGTTATGTTTTTTTATATGAATTTAAACGGGTAGTAGTCTATTATTCACTGCTTAGATATCATGTCATGAGAAAATATAAGTTTTTTTATTGAAATAAATGTTTTTAGAAGTAATATAAAAAAATGGCTTTATTGCGAGTAAAATCGCGCTAATATGTAAAAACTATTACAAACATATCTATATATTATTTAATAATATAATAGATATTTGCTTTACAAAAAATTGAAAATTTTGTAAGATAAACTAAGTAATTATGGGAAAAATGGAAAAAAACAAGTATTTTAATATGTTGATTGTATTATGTATTGTTTTGGTGTTACTTGCTACCACCATGCTTGTTTTGCCGACTGTTACTTGGCTTTCCAAAACCGATAATACAACAACAAATACCGGCACAAGTAAAGTAGCGACAGCCGGTCTTGCATTATACAACAATACGACTCAAATTACTGATGGGTCGTCATATACTGTTACGCTAGGTAGTAGCGGAAGTGCTACAGCGCTTAATCTAAAGGTAAAAAATACTGGTACTGCTAGTTGTCTTTTGAGATTGTATTACAATATAAAGACTGCAGATAATCAAACATTGACTTCGGCAGATGCGAGTGTGGTGATAAATAGCAATTTTATCGCACATGAAAAACTAAGTACAGCACATTGCGGATATTTGTTTTACAATGCGGCACTTGATGCAAATTCGACGGTTAATGTCTTTACATCAATAACACCGACTGCAAATATGGCGGGAAAACAAGTTGTGGTTCAGCTTTCTGCTGAGAGTGTAGTTTATGCTGGTAATGCATACACCACTGGCGAGACTTCAAAATATCCTTGGAATAGTGTGCCATCCAATTGGTTTTGCTTGTAATTAAATGAGGTTTACGAAGAAATTTAATTTTATTTTCGCTAGGTCCTCAGCCTTATGGCTTGCGGAAATCGCTCAAACAAAACAAAATTTCTTCTAATAACCTATTTTAAAATACTGCGCTAGTTGAGAACAAGAGGTCGCTCGTCCTTATATTTGCGGGAACACTCAAAAAACAAAATATTTAAAAGGAGGGAATATGAACAACCAAATGTCTAAGAAAAAACGTTACACACTGCTTTTTGCTTTTGTTGCAGTTGTGCTTGCGGTCATGTCTTTATTCATAACTGTTACTTATTCAATGTTTGGTGACGTAAAGAGCGGCGACTCAGGTAATATCGAGATTGCGACTCTTGACTTTGAAGTTACGTCCACAATGGCATTCCCTTCTACAATACTTCCAAATACTCAGTATACTGGTGCTGATTACAGCAATGCAATCAAAAACACTGGTAATTCGCGTGAGATTTTTGTAAGAGTAAAACTTGATTCGTCGCTTACTGGTTATATTGAACCAATATATGATACATCAAAGTGGGCTGTAGGTGGCCAATATAAGAATGAATATTATTATTTAGGGGTTTTGGCTGAGGGCCAAAGCGTGACATTTAATACTGGTTTTAGGACCCTAAACAATTTTACAAATGACATTGCGGGAAATACTTTCAATGTGCGACTTACAGTGTATGCTTTGCAAGCACAATATCGTGCTTTCGAGGATACTAATAATGGTTGGAAAAACACGTATACTCCAAGCGCATTTACCACTTACTACAATTCAGTAAAAGATACTTACAAATAATATAATAAAGGAAGAAAAATGGAAAAGAAGAAGATGGGCAGATTCTCAATATTCTACATCGTGTCAGCGGTTTTGGTGACACTTCTTTCCGTTGTTTCATTCACTTTTGCGTGGTATGTAAAATCTACTACTCATTCAATCGGTATTGTATTTGCAAAACCGGTTATTTTGGAAATTGACCCAGAATTGAAGCAAGTAAATGGCGAGGTTGAGGTGAGTGATGTGTCAAAACTTCTTCCTGGCTCTAAGGTGTCGGTCAATCTTGGATTTAAATTGGGTAATGATCTCCTACAATCTTCTCCTGCGTATGTAAGAGCAAAACTTGTACTTAGATTTGACGATATTTATGACGAAAACAACAATCCAATCATTTGGAATAGTAGCAAATATATAAAGATAGACATCGCTGAAGTTACCAATCAAGTAGGATATACTTGGGAAGAAGTTAATTTTAGCAAGAGTGGAAAAGATGACAAGTGGTGGGTATTGAAATACGACGACTATGTAGCACTTCAAGCCCAACATGCTGAATATTATACATTCATGAAAGGTAATATCGAACTTAGTACGGCAATAACAAATGATTTTGCTGAAAAACAAATACACGTATTATTTACTGTTGATGCGATTCAAGTAGATAACGTACAAAACCCACTTGCAGACCCGCTTAATAGTGTATGGGCTAGCGAGTAAGTATTAGAAAAACAAATGAAAAAAAGGAGGTAAAGATTTATGGCTGATTATCCAAACATGCCTGGTCAAAACAACCAACAAAACAATCAAAATCAATATAATCAACCACGTCCACAAGGCACTTCGCCTTATGGTACTCCTCCTTCGCAAAATCCACGACCTTATCCACAAGGCCAACCTACTCCAAATCCTCAAAGTCAATCGCCTAATGTGAGTTCGCAATCAAGTAAAGACGAAAGTCTTAGACGACTTGGCCAACAATTAAACAAATCACCTAAGAAAGAGCGAAAGGGTGGTAAGATATTTATAATAATCCTTGTAGTTTTCCTTGTGGCATTATTGGGTGTAGCTATATGGTACTTCTTGCAAAACAGAAGAGAAGTTGATACAGGTAATTCTATTAAAATCTCAATGGACGTTACCGAAGAGGTGGAAGGAAGCGTGGGAGAGATTACGCTTACATCTGCGCCTATCAATCCTGGTGACCAATTTACTGTTATTTGTAAAGCACGTAATGCCAATCAATTTACTGGTGACTCTGCCGAAGACGAAACTGTACCAATTTACCTAAGATTTAGTGTAATACTTGAAGTAGATGGTGTACAATACAATGATTTATTGCTTCCAAATCCTGCTTCGTCAAATTGGCATATCTACAATCCTGAAGAGGAAGCTGAGGGATATGTTTGGGACGGATACTATTATTATTATGGAAAACTAAATTACAATGCGTCTGTCGAACTATTTGACACACTTACATTTGACTTTGAAAAGATACCTAATAGTTTTGGTAATAAATCAGCTGTCATAACAATTAAGATTGACGCTGTCGAAGCAAATATTGATATTATCGGAGTGAATGGTGGCGCTTGGGAGACAGCACCTCAAACATGGATTGATAATATGAAGGCGGGACAAAATAATGATAAGCCACCTGTGAAAATAGAGGTATAAAATGCTTAAAAAATATGAGAACCTTGTAGGTCTTGCTACAAAACTGATTTTAGAGAGAAAAGACGAAGGTAAGCACACGGTAGGTTGTTGTGTGCTTACGAAGTCTGGAAAATTTTTCTATGGCGTAAATATGTACATGGACGGAATGAATTGTGTGTGTGCAGAGCAAAACGCAGTTGGCTCCGCTCTTACAGCTGGGGAAAAAGAGTTTGATGCTATAGTGTCGGTAGGACTTTTTGATGAGAACTGCCAAATACTTGCCCCATGTGGCCAATGTCGCCAATTTTTGAGCAAATATGCTCCCAATATTAAAATAATAGTGAAAGGTGAGAAAGAGACTGAGGTTTTGACTGTCGATCAGCTTCTCCCTTATGCATACAAGTTTCACCATACAAATCATCAGTAATTTGTATGGTGATTATTAAATAATAATATGTAAGGAAATTTTGAGGAAGATGAAACAAAAAACAGCAAAAATTCTTAATAGTTTTGTTTTGTTTTTAGTGGGAATATTTTTATTCACTGCTTGTAGTTTTGGCGCCTCGCTGACCTTGCGAGCTCCTGTTGTTATACATGAGCCCAATTTAACAAAAATAAGTTGGGAACAAAATGAAAAAGCGACTCGTTTTGATGTCTATATCAATAATGAAGTAGTGAAAAGTATAGACCAAGATGATAATGTAAATTTGTATACATTTAATTACTCGTCATATGTGTTAGAAGATGGTAATTATAAGATAAAAGTAAAGGCCATTGGAGATGGCGAAAAATACAAAGATAGCCGTTTTAGCAATTCTGTAGTAATATACGTCGGAGAAAACATTACCGGTGGATATGATACTTCTGGTCTTTCTATTGTGAGAGATTCGGATTATGCTCCTATCAATATAGAATATATATCAGATGGGGAAAGTATCAGATGGGATAATGTAGAAAAAAATGGCGATACTCCTGAGAAATATATTGTTCAGATTTACTGCAACAATTATACCGATGAGGGTGACAATAGAGATAAAATTCGTTCTTTCTATGTTTCGCAAAACTATTTCGTAATTTCGGATTATCTTAAAGGAAATGAAATACTTGCAATAAGCATAGGAAGTAAATACACGCAAGACGAAAACATATATGTAGGCGATGTGTTCTATTACAATCCGCTAAACATGGGTGAATACTCCTCAATATATGTTTTTGATGGCGGAGTATATGATTATTATATAGAGGATTATGAAGAATTACAAAATCTATATTACTACGCTTATATTACTCGTGATACAGAAGTAGAATTTTTGGTTTCGGATACTTTTTATCAAAACCATACTGAAGATTACTTTAATATGAATCAGTACACATATGGTGAGTATAGACCATATATTCATCAAAAATATATTAGCGGACTTGACGATAGTTATGACAAGTGGGCTTATTACGAAACATATGATTTTTCGATGGCTCCATATTTACAAGTTTCTAGCGAAGTAAATGCAAATGGAAAAATACTTACATTAAGGGCTGGTTATAAATATCCCGAAATAATGCTTTCTTATGACGGAAACAAATACACTGGTCTTAGTGAAAAGGTATTGTCGCAAGCAAATCTTGAGACACCTTATTACGAAAAAGTAGACTATACTTCGCGTGCAGAAGATTATGATAATTTTCCAAGTGATAAAAATGTTGTTACGACTTACTGCAATTCCAGCGAAGAATTATACTGGGCTGTAGAAAACAATGTTACTCCTTTATTTAATAGTACAAATTCGCGTGCATACCTTATATATGACGAGGCAAAAAAAGTCCTTAAGGACGTCATTTCTGATGAAATGAATGAGTATGAAAAAGTCCTTAGTATATTTGATTGGATTGCTACTAATACTTGTTATGATAATGATGGATATGCGAAAGGTGTTTCGACCAATAATCCATGTTATTATCTTGAAGGTGTTTTCCTTGACAGTAATAGAGTGGCGGTATGTGATGGATTTAGTAAAGCGTTCTCTCTTCTTTGTAATATGGAGGGAATCGACTGTTATCGCGTAATGGGCTTGGCTGGAGCTTCTGTATCAAAAGGTGGTCATGCTTGGAATAAAGTTGCTGTAAATGGCAAGTGGTATTTAGTGGACATAACTTGGACTGAAATAAAGCAATCTGAGGCATTGAAAAATGGAGAAGATTTTGTTTATGAAGTGGATTTTGATGGTTTTTATGGATACTACAAACAACCACAATTAGTGCAAACCGAGGAATATAATTGCCATAGTTATTTCTTGGTTAGTGATGCCTATGTTTCAAATTCGCACGTGGCATTTCCTGGAAGGGATAAAATAAGTGATGAAAATTTGCCTGCAAATAGCATGTATGGTTATTATATTAGCACTGCCTTCATATACGATGGTGCACCATATTCGCGTGTAATTGATAGACAAAGTGATATGGAAGCAATACTCAATTATATCTATCAAAACAATATCAAAAACTTTGAAGTTGTGTTTGATTATGATTATATCAATAGTTGGGGATTTGATTTCTCAAGCGCAATCCAAGATGGACGTGGAAACAATCTATTTATGGGTGTCTCCGTAGAGGGTTATTTAAATTCGATTATAGACAAATTGTATCCATTGGACAATGAGGAAATTATTGAGTATAAAGAAAAAGAATACAAATGCAGATATGAGAAAAAACATGGCAAATCATCAATAAAACCTATATATTATACAGAAAATAATGTAGGTTATGTGCTGTATTTATCATGTGAGACAAATGTAATAAATGTGACTGAAGAAAATCTTGATGATGATAATCGATACAGTCAATTTATTAAGTATATTGTAGACAATGAACTTGAATTTGATGGTCCAATATCCTTTGAAGATGCTTTCCTTAGTGATGTATTAAAAATTGATTTGAGCACTGCGACTTCTGAAGAAATATCAGTAGCATTGTCCAACTATCTAATATCAGATATAAATGAATATGCAAATGATTCCAAATACAAGATAACTAAATTTACTTTTGATAAGACTGAAAATGTGTCCAGTGCAGTATTTAATGGAAGTGTATTTGAGGATAAAGAATACGTGGCTTATGTATTTAATATAGACATAAAATTTGATATTTAACAGGATTCTTTAGTTTGTTTTATTGTGGGTTTATAACAAAATTCACACTCTTACAGACAATCGAATACGGCTTTTTGACAAAAAGACAGAATTTATCTGTCTTTTTTGTTTTTTAAAAATGTTGTATGGGATTGTGAAATTCTTATGTTTAGATGCTCTTATTTTTAATATCTAATTTTATGTATTTTGTATATTAAATTACACAAAATATTTAAAAAATGGTGAAAAATATGAGAAATTTAGAAATGGAATTAGATAAAAATATTGGTCATATAAGTCGAGCATTTGAGGGTGTGAATGAATTGGTAAAGAAAGAAATAAAAGTGGGAAACAAGACACTTGTTCTTTTTTATATGCTTGGAATGAGTGATGCGCAAATGATTGCGGATTTTATTATAAAACCTTGTGTGATGTATGATGGGGTAGATGTGGGACCTGATCAATTTTTGAAAAGCGTTTTGTTTTGGGGTGAGATTGAGAAGTCTGGCGATATTGATGAGGGCATAGAAAAACTAGCTCATGGACATAGTCTTTTATTTTTTCCAGATGCAAAAGAATTTTTATATATGGCGACGGATAAGACTAAGGAAAGGGCGTTGAGCGAACCTCCGACAAGTTCGGTATTACAAGGGCCGCGTCAGGGTTTTGTTGAGAATATAAAGACTAATATTGGGCTAATTAAAAAGATACTTGCTACTCCTAGTCTAAAATCTGAAAACCTAAGCGTAGGTCGCTATACAAAGACGAGTGTGGCTATCATGTATCTTGATGGAATTTGTGATAGAAAACTTGTTGACAAGGTAAAAAAGAGGATAAAAGAGATTGATATTGACGGTATTATAGATTCTTTTTATGTTAGTTCTTTTTTGGAAGAACACCCTGAATCTTTTTTCAAGCAGATTGGTAATGCTGAAAAACCTGATATTGTGTGTGCAAAATTGCTTGAGGGTAGGCTGGCAATAATTGTCGATGGCTCTCCTATGGTTTTGACTTTGCCTTATATGTTGTTTGAAGATTTTCAGAAAAGCGGTGATTACTACAATTCTAGTCTCAGGGCCACTATGCTTAGGTGGTTGAGATTGTTTAGTCTTGTTATTACTGTTGCTCTGCCGGGTATGTATGTTGCTATTCAATTGTATCATTATAAGGTCTTTCCGTTGACGTTTTTGATTACGATAGTCAATTCTACCCAGGGGATACCATTGTCGCCTTTTGCTGAGATATTGTTTGTGCTGATACTATTTGAAATATTGTACGAGGCGAGTCTAAGAATGCCTAAATATCTTGGAATGGCGATGTCAATCGTGGGGGCATTGATATTGGGTGATACGGCTGTACAGGCGGGGATAATATCTCCTCCAGCTGTAATGATTGTAGCGCTTAGTGGTATTACATTGTATACATTGCCCGAGCAAGCGAGTGTATTAAGTCTTTTAAGGCTTGCTTATACTCTTGCCGGTGGAATATTAGGTTTTTACGGGATAATCATTTTTACTCTGTATTTTATTGTCTATTTTAATGATTTTGATAATTATGGTGTGCCGTATCTTTCGCCATTTGCGCCAAAGGTGAAAAGTGACTATAAAGACGCTATGATAAAAGCAAATATATTGGACATGAAAACACGCCCTGAAAGTATTAAAAATAAAAATAAAAGGAGGCAGAAATAATGTACAAGGTGACTGACAGACAAGTGGGTATTGCGATGTTTATAACAATACTTTCACTAAAATTGATTATTTATCCAGCGCTTGTGGCTCGCTTTGCTCAAAACGACTCATATATAAGTGTAATCTTGTCCATTCTAATAGATTTTATTTTTGTGGTTTTGACAATATCGATAATAAAAAAACACCCTAACAAAAACTTAAAAGAGATACTTGATGAAGGATTTGGTAAAATTTTAAGCAAAATATGTTTGTTTTTATTGTTGATTTATTTCTTGTGCAAAAGTGTTTTTGCGGTGAAGGAATGTCATGATTTTTTCTTTGTATTGTTATATGATGATTTGGACTGGCTTTACTTTTTTATACCGATATTAGCTCTGGCGTGGTTTGTGATGAGAAAGGGTTTAAAGGCTTTTTCTAGGACGATAGAAGTGTGCTGGATTTTGATATTGTTTGGACTTATTACTGCCGTGTTTATGTCATTAAATATGGTATCTTCTGACAATTTATTACCATTTTTAGACAATGGGTTAATGCCGATATTTGATGCGACTTTGCGCACCAACTTCTGTTTTGGTGACTACTTTATACTTCTTTTGTTTGCTGGAAAAATAAATTTTGAAAATAAGTCTGTAAAGAAAATTTATGGTTATATCGGACTTGCTTATTTTATTGTAATTGCATTCCACATAATATTCATGGGTGTCTTTGGTAAGTCAAGTGTAATACAGACACTTGCGGTCAGTGATGTATCTTTACAGTCGCAGGTCCCTCTTACGAATGGTAGGCTCGAATGGCTTAATATTATGATTTGGACAATAACTTTAATTTTGCAGTTTTTATTGGTTATGATGTGCAGCAAACTTTGTTTTGAGTACCTTATACCTATAAAGAAAGAAAATATCTCAATTGCTATTATTGAGGTAATTGTAATTATCGGTGCTTATGTATTGTACTTTAGTTTTGCAAAAGCGATTAGGATAATTCTGACGCCTTACTTTTATCTCACTTCACTAGCTATACAGGTGCTTGTTCCAATTTTTATTTGGATTGCGTCAAAGCGAGTGTCTAGAAAAGGTGGGAAAGGCGGTCAAACGATAAAGGAGAAAGAATATGAAAAAACTTGCGAAAGCACTCTCTAAAAAGGGTACATTGATATTTTTTCTTGTAGTTTTGTTTGTGTTTTTGCCTACTGCTTTTAATAAAGAATCGCAGACAGATGTTAGGGCTATTATGACAGCTATTGGTATTGATAAGAGTAATGATGAGTATGAGGTTAGTTGTCTTATGGTTATCCCCACGACTGGTACTGACCCGAATAGTGGGATACAATTGGTTTCCGCAAAAGGTGAGACTGTAAGTCAGGCGGTCAATCAATTAAGTCGAGACCTTGGAAAAGAAATTGGTTTTGCTCACTGCGACATAATTATAATGAATGATGAAGCCATAGAGGAAAATATCACAAAAACACTCGACTACTTTATACGCGGGTACAATATAACTAAGAAAGCATATGTTGTTAATTGTCCAGAAGGTGCAAAAGAGATGCTGAAAACAACCCTTAAAGAGAAAAGTCTTCCTACACTCCTTCTTGCAAATCTTGTAAATCGTGAGGACAATGCGGTTATGGGAGTGGGAAGTGATGTCGACTTGATATACCGAAACTATTTTGAAAAAAGCGGGGTCAATTATTTAAATGTATTTGAGCTTAAAAAAGATGATTCGGAGTCAGGTGGTGATTTGCAAAACTCAGGTGAAAATGGTGGAAGTTCGTCTTCAATGGGAGGACAAGAAGAACAGAAAAAACTCACCAGCAACAATAAACTTGTTTTCTTGAAAAATGGCGTCAAATCGTGTGAAATAGAGCAGGATGAGGGTACGTTATATTCGATTTATAAAGGGCAAATTGACCGAGGTTATCTTTATCTCGAAGATGTAGAAGAGAAGGAGAAAAGTCACGCAAAAGTAGGTGTAGATTTAGTCAAAATCAAGAGAAAAAACAAGTATGTCTTTGAAGACGGAAAACCCACTATAAAGTGTAAAATCACTTTGGTGGTGGCACTTCACGAAATTTCGGACGAGGAATTGGATGAGACACAAGTGGATAATAGTCGTACACATATTGGCGAAGGTGTCAAAGAGGCGATAAGAGAAAAACTAACTGAGAGTGCCAACAAAATTTTGGAAAAATCGGTGGAGCACAATACTGACATATATGAGTTTTATAATAAATTTTACAAACACAACAATAAAAAGTGGAAAGAGTATTTTGAGGGGCCGGAAAACAAAGAGGATTATCTAAATGACTGTCAAATAAAGCTTGAAATAACCATTAAAGACAAATTCTAAAATGTACAGAAAAAGTATTTTACTATAAAATAGTAAACATAGTGTATTTAATTTGACAATTTTCGCGGTATTATATATATTTATATATATAATCGGAGGAAACCATGAGTAAGCGTAGAAAATTAATAATCAATATCATACTAATTTCCATTTTGATACTACTAGCCCTAGTATCTACTTTGTTGTACATCAATCTGTATCCAAGAGTATCGGTGCACCTAATCAGTGACAACGAACTTTTAGACACCATTCAAATCAAGAAAAACTCCAGCATTCCGGCATTAAAGTCGCCAGAAAAAGAGGGTTATACATTTGAAGGTTGGTATAATGACCAAGATTACACCTCACCTTTTGTGTATGGTGAAAGTCTTAGTGATGACATAGAGTTGTACGCAAAATTCACTGCCATTGATTATACGCTTACTTTCAATTATGGTGAAATCAGTAATATTTATCCTTCGGCTATTTATCATTTCTACGACGCAGTTGCACTTCCTGATGGTACCGAGACAATTCTTATTCAAGGAGAAGAGACCACACTTGCCACTTTAAAACAAGGTTATAAATTTGCTGGTTGGGCTCCTACTAAGAATTCGACTGTTGCTACTTATGGTAAAGGCACTACTTTCCTTATGCCTTCATCAAATGTTAATTTGTATGCGGTTTGGGAGCCTATCGCTTATTCTGTAAAATACTATATCCAAGATCTTAATCAAGTAGATGCGGTACGAGACGTCGATGCCGATGGTTTTGTAGCATATAATGCAAATAGTCATGTAAAATATGGGGAAATCGAGTACAAATACAATACTAAAGTTGTGGCGCCAGATGCTCCTAAAAATGAGCAAGGGTATTATCAATTTGTAGGTTGGTATGAAGATCCACAATTTACAAAGCCTATCAATTTCAACCAAACATATATGGGTCTAAACCAACTTTCAAATATCAATCTTGTACCTATTTATGATACAGACAATGAAGACCAAATCTGCCTATATGGTAAATGGCAAGTTGTTAGATTTAATATTGCATTCTGCCTAAATGGATCATCTCGTGTGGGCACTAAATATGTTGTTAAAGACAGTAGCGTAATGCAAACAGACGAAAATGGTTCGTATACAAATTCAGACTTCTTCAAATATAAAGAAGACGTGTATTTCGGACTTCCACTTTCTTATCTAGATGGCGGAATCTATTCCAATGCTCTTTTAGATGGACAAGTATATTATAGTTATGGAACACTAAGAGATACTGTTTCGCATAAATTTGTAGGCTGGTTTACAGCAAGAAATGCGAGCGAAGGTACTCAATATAAAAATGACACTCAATTCAATCCTGAGGACTTCCCAGAGTACTATACAAATAGAGACGAAGGTTTCTCTTTCTTGGAGCCAGGTATCCGCACATACGTGCTTTATGCTGCTTGGGAAGAATTTTTACATATCGAATATAGTTATAATGGTTCTATCCTTGACCGTCAACAAGTAGAAAATGGTAAAACTGGCCAACTTAATGACCCTGCAAAAATGGCAAATGTAAAGAAATCAGGTTATCACTTCATTGGTTGGAGCAAAACAGCTGACGCTCTAAATACTGGTGCTACTATTTATAAATTGGGTCAAAACTACAAATTTACTACTGAGGCAAGTGAGAGTGAAGATGAAAACTGTCTATTCTTCTCGGTAGGAAATAGAAAAACAACCTTGTATCCAATTTTCAAACCTAACAATTATGAAATCAAATATGATTTTTCTATCAATACACTTGGTAGTGATGGAAAACTTAATGTAATTAAAGACACTCAGCCAAACAATGTAGTATTCAGCGACTACATGAAAGAAAAATTGGCGGAGACATACATTATTCGTTATAACACAACTGTAAATGGTAGACTTGAGTCGCATACAGTATTAAATAGTATCGATACAAATGGCAATTCTAATGCTACTTATAAAGATACAAGTGGTGAAACTTACTTATTGTTGAGTTGGGCAGTAGTAGACGAAGACAATAATGTAGTAGCTACATATGCTGGAAACAATGAAATTTATGCAAACAGCACAAATAGCGTAATTTATAAATACAGCAAAGAGAAATCGACTGGAAATTATGAGTTTGTAATTAAAGCTATTTGGACTACACAAATGACAATTACTTTCGATAAAGGTTGGGACGATGTAGAGGGAGAAGTGCCAGCATCAATCACAGGCATGACTGGTGCTACAATAAAACTTCCTACCACTCCAAGTTTGACAAGGCCTTATCATGTATTTAGAGGTTGGGTTGTTGATGCAGAGAGAATAGATGAAAATGGAAAGGAAAATTATAATCCTGCCAATGTGTATCTTTCAAACAATTCTTATTCATTCAGTGAAAACACAACACTTTATGCTCTTTGGGAGCCAATTGAATACAAACTTGTAATCCGAAACACTACAGTAAACGGAAATGAAGGTGCGCAAATTGCCTCCATTTCTATTGGTGCAGGTGTTTATAAAAACATTGTAGCTCAAGTTACGCTTGGTGAAAATATTGTGATTGGTGATGGTGCTACCGCCACTGTAATCCCTCTATCTTCCCCTCAAGCAGGCTATTCATTGACAGGTTTTTCGATTGTGGCTGGCGGTGATGTTGTGTTTGCAAATGGCGAAGTAATCACAATTCTTTCTGAAGCTAATAAAGAAAACATCTTTAATCCATATCCAGCAAGCAATGCAAAAACTTTTGTTATCTATGCAAAATATGAAATAAAGAGTTATGACATTGAGATTGACAGAGACGGAGATGGTACTTACGAAACAAAAGAAGAAGATGTTAGACATGGTTCGCTTCTTCGTGACAATATGCCAAATCCATCTCTTGCTGAGGGCTATGAAATAGCTTATTGGGAAGTAGATAATGGTGTAGAAATCGTAAAAATCGAAAATATGAATGCAAGCGATTTTAAGGTTACTTCTGATCTTAAAGTAAAACTTTACACTAAAATTCAAACCTTTACTGTTTTGATCCAACAAACTGATCCTGTAAGTGGAAATATAGTAAGTGAAATCAAGAAAGAAGGGGTGGAGTATAATACCACTCTTCAATTAGATCCTACTGACGATGATTATATTACATATTTTGGATACATCTTTGATGGCTGGTATTTAGGTGAAACTAAAGTTGAGCTTGCTACACAGGTCATAACTTCAAACGCAACATACAAGACAAAATATGTTGCAGACAAAGTGCGCTTTGTATATCACGCAAATAAAGATGTTGACGACACAACAACAATGAACAGTAGTGCATTTGACTACGGTACAGAGTTTACTCTTCCTACACAAGTTTTGTTGGGAAGTGGATTTACAAAATCGGGTTATGTTTTAAGCGGTTGGACTCTTGACGCTGACAATACTGAATTTGTAGGTGCTACTAATACAATCGTAAAAGTTTCTAATGACAAATTTGACGAGAGTCTATTCGTGACAGAGTTTGGTCAAACAGGTTATGTTATTCACATTTATGCTCAATACTCTAGACAATTTACTGTATCATTTGAGTTCCCTGATACCGTAACTGCATCTGGAAATACAAGCATTGTGGAAAAATATATTGCTGGTAGTGAAATAAATGTTGCTAGTTTTATAAAAAACAATAGCATATCCATTACTCCTGATGCAGGTTATGTATTCAATAATGACTGGTATGTAAAAGGATTTGAAGACGTTTTGTACAGCGAGTATGAAGTAAATGTTATTGTTGTTAATGACAATATTGTTCTTATGCCATTTGTAGAGACAATCAAATACACAGCAGTATTTAATTACAAATATCCAAGTCAATCTACATACACAACTCTTGAAGACTACACTCAAGAAAATATTGAGATTGACAATGAAGACACAAAAATCAATCTACCATCTGCTGAGATGCTTAAGGATATATTGAAGAATGGTGGCACTACATATCGTGCACTTTCTTGGTATCTTCAAGGTGCAGGCGGAACATATGATTTGGGTCAATCTATCACTCTTACAAGTGATATGATACTTGCCGGAAACACAATAATCGAATTCACATTAAATTTAAGTACTGAGAAGACAGTTCGTTATAATCCAGATGATCCTGACCTATCATCTGTCGACATTAAAGTTGTTGAGAATGAAACTATATATGTAGGTTATAAAGGTGAAGTAAAAGCCGAAAATCTTATTACATTCACTCGTGAAGGATACAATCTTGTATGCTGGATGGCTGGTGATACTGAGTATGCTATCGGTGACGAATTGGTAGTAGGAAAAGATATCGTAGTCGAAGAAGGTAGACCATTTGTATTCAAAGCTACTTGGGAGAAAAAACAAACAAATATTATTTACAATTCAAATTACCCAGTGGGTGAATTGACTAATATTACCGAGAGCACAACAGTAGGCTGGGGCACAAACTATTCGGTAGAAAGTAAAAACTGGGATTGCGAAACAGCAGAGTATTTGTATGTAATATCTGCATGGAACACTGAGAGCAATGGAAATGGTACTACATACAATGTAGGCGAAACAATAAAAATCACCTTAGAAATGGAAGGCGATTTCAATCTTTACGCTGTGTGGACACGTGCATATAGAGTAATATATAAAGATGGTGCAAATCAAGAAAACGGCACAGAAAATATTCTTGTAGGTGAAGAATATACATTTGTAAAAACAACAGATGTTTCATTTACAAAAGAAGGTCATTATATTGCAAAATGGGCTTACGCAGGCAATGAGTACGAACCATCTACAGACCTTAATCCAAGCAAAGCGATTGTTTTGACAAGGGAAGTACCTGGCAAAATAGTAGTATTTGAAGCGGTTTGGGCAGCAGACGAATTGACTATTACATTCGTATATACAAATGCTGACGGCACTGAGTACAGTCGTACTACTTATGATACAAGTTATGGTGCTACATATTCACATGACTTTGATATGGACAGAGAAACTCTTACATATGATGGTCACAATTATAAATTTGTAGCTTTTGTAGACGATAGAGGAAATCAATATACTAGAAATATTGCAAATAAAATTGTTGTTGAGCAAATTACTTACTCAATGACTCTTACTTCGCTTTATCAAAAAGAAGTAACCCTTACTTATGTATACGCATCTGATTCAAAAGTTTTGACTTTTGCTGCAGGAACTGTAATCGGCAATGAAGAAAATCCATTCCTTGTGTTTACTGACCAAGAAATGTCTGACAATGGTGAAGGCAATGCAAAACATATAGGTTGGACTGACGACGCCAATAATTATACCTTTATCTCAAATGCTAGTGAGAGCGGTTATAATTATGTGAGACAAAACTCATTTGCAACTACATTCACTCTAAATAATAGTGTTGTTTTGAATATTTTAAAACTTGACAAGTATGAATTATTGATTTATGACGATATAAGTTACAATAATACTGAAAGTAAAGTTGAGTTTAGCAATAGTGATTCTGCCATAACTTTGGTTGAGGGTGACACTTATACATATAATTATAACAATTCTGATTACAAAGGATTTGTAATTGGTGGAAGTGTATTTAGTTATGATCCAAACACTGAAAAAGATTTGGATGCGAGTGACACATTTACGCTTAATGGTACTCTTGCAAATACATATTCGAGCGATAAGAAAATATATTTGTATCCTCTACAATATATTGATGTTACTTTTGTAGGTTTGAATGGTGCAGAAAGCACTAAGACAATTTTGGCAGGAACAAGTACTTCTCCTGATGATGTAGCAAGCGGTGACGAAAAATCATATTTTTCACACTGGGTAATTGACGCAACAGGGGAAACAATTGACTTCGAAAATGATACTCCAATATTCTGGGAAGATACCAAAGTAATTGCTGTATACAAAAACTTCTTCTCTGTACAATATCTTGATAGCGATATTGCAAATAGAGATGCTTTAAACAATACAAAACTTAAAGACACTGATAAAATTAAACTTGCTAAAGTCAATAATACAGTAGTCGTAAATGGCAGTACCGTCCAAGTAGACTACGTAAAAGCTAATATGGAGCTTATTGGCTGGTATATTTGTTATACTCCAAATGGACTTAGTGGAGATTATGATAGTAAATTGTTTGCGCTAGAAGAAGAATTTTATCCATACGCTTATGCTGTAGGTAAAGATCTTTATGATGACAATGGCGATATATGGACCAATTTCTATGTATTCCCAGTATGGGAGGCTGCTTTAATAGATATTACATTCTCTTATCCTGAGAATACAGACAATACAGAGTTTTCTCTAAATGCAAGTGGTACTTATAAAGTAGAATACAATTCTGATATAGCCATCCAAAATGTTAGCGATACAGTAATGACCATTACTTTCACTGCTGTTGAGGTGCAAGGCGACAATTCGAGAAAATATACAGAGACTACCATCACCGCTACAGCCCTTCAAGTAAGTGCCAATAATATTTTGACTCAATGGCAATTTACTGACGGAGAAAGTAATACAAGTGAGATTGATAATACATTCAAATTTACTGAAGCAGGAAATATCTCATTCACATACACAACTTCTGCTGTAAATATCACAGTAGGTGTAAAATATGCGGGCGAAATACAAACTGAAGATACTTATGGATATTTCTATAAGGGCACAAACAAAACAAAACATATTGTAAATTATACAGAGAAAGGCACATCTGGTGCTTATAATCTAAAATTGACTGCTGTAGAGCAAACAAGCACGGTAGCCGAATTTAAAGGTTGGTACGTATATGACGAGGCGTCTGGCGATTATATAAAAATTGAGAATGACTCAATCTTTACTGTAAATGATAAAGTCCTAAACATAACAGGTCTTAAAGACGACGTTGTTATTTATGCCAATTTCTCTACTGGATACGTAACTGTAAACCAAACTAATACATATTTGCATGCAGACGGAAAAACTGTTGATACAAGCAAAATAACTTCACTTAGAGCTTCATTTGTAAATGTAGATGAAGTTGATGGAGTAAGTTATACTTCAGGTGAAATTGCAATTGATAGTACAAAAGCATTGTCAGTAAATCTTAATGATACTGTGACTATTACTTACGATCTTACAAGCAGTGTATATCGTGTACACGGCATTAGAGTAAGTTATACTGTTCTTGGTGAAACCACAACAACTAATTATCTTGTCGATAATGGCAACGGAAGTGTGTCATTTGCAGTAAATCAAGTTGTGCCATATACAATCGAAATGATTCTTGTAGAGAGCGAGATTAAAGTACACTTCAAAGGCTATGATGGTGCGACAGATTTATTTACCAAGACATATCAATACGGAGCTACTCTTGGCGAAATTGGTCTACCATCTGCAAATGGTAAAGACAATGACCACACAGAAGATGGAAAACTTTATACATTTGCTGGCTGGAATGATTTGGATGTAAATGCAAATGTAACTCAAGATATGGACATCATGTCTTCTTGGATAAGAGTATATGACGTGGTAGTAAATAATGGTGATAGTGATACTGTTCACAAAATTATTTACACTTCAAGTGATACTGAGACTACAAGTCTTAGTGGTGAATACTCAAATTACATTTCACTTAGTGCAACATCAAAAACAAATTATAGACTTGCTAAGTACATATTTACTTACGAGATAGACGAAAATATCGTAGTTGATTTATCGGAAAATGTGTTTAGACTAAATGATGTTTTGACTCAAGCTGAAGTCGAACAAACAGTAAGAATGCGAATAGATCCAGTCTATGAAAAACTTTATGCTATAAAAGTTTATGATAAAGATGGATTTGTTAGAGATAGTATAGATCAAATATCTATCCATGAGACTATCAATTATTCTGTAATAGATGAAGTAGGTTATGATTTTGTAAATTGGAATGTATCCTACAATGGCAAGACCCAAACCATCACTTCACTAGAAAACTTCAAATTAGAAAGTCTTTCTATTTTGGATGATGATAGTGTACATTTGATAGAATTTGAACCTATATATCAATTAAAGACATTTACTCTTACTTTTGTTGTAAACAATTCTTCTCGCGGTAGCATAAATGCAAGCAATGAGGGTTATGAAATACACTATGGTGAGAAAATCACCTTTAGTGGAAAAGTAGCTACATTTACTGATAGTCTTGATAGACCACAAGAGATTACAGCGACAACTATCGGTGCATACCAATTCTTGGGTTATAGCACTACTAACAGCGAAAGCATTGAGGCTTTGACTGAGTATACTATTACAGATAATATTGTAATTTATGCAATCTTTGTAAATGCTACTGTAGGTATTACTGCAGAATTGCATACTTATGTAGCTGGCACTGAAAGAAATGACATGGACGGAGGTTGGATTGTTCAGATAGTAGGACTTGATGAGATTCCTGCTACATCTTGGAATTTGACAGCATCTACCGGAACTACAATACAATTCAACATTTCTAGCGAAGTTGGATTTAATTTGACTAGTGTTGAGGTAAAAGTAGGCAATGGAGACTACGAAACACTTATACCAGACGGTGCAATTTATTCCATACTAATAACTGATGTTACTGATATCCAAATTCGTTTTGATGCTATCGAATATGATGTGACAATTGGTATGGGAAGTGTAACTGGATTTACTCAAACACCATGGGCTTATTACATGGATAGTGAAGACAATCCTATATCTATCACAACAAGAGAAACAAATGTATATCAAGATATCGCATATTCACTTGAAAAGACTTTAGTGATTTATGCTGAAGAAGAATATTATGACATTGACGAAATTGTTTATACTCTAGGCACGTCAACAACAGAAAATGATATCGTAGACTATACAATCAATGCTGATGGACAATATGAAATCAAATTTGTAGTTACTAATGACGTACATATCAAGGTATATGTGAAGTTTAGAGAAATACAAGCAATTTTCCATGACTATCAAGGAAATTTGACAGGCAAAACAAAGACATTTACTTACAACCAAACAATTTCGGGCGTAGATGTTTCGGATGCTACTTACCGACTTGAAAATTATTATTACAATGCAAGTGGAAATCAAGTATCAGTGGCATCAAGTGCCGTGGGTGGATACAAGCAAACAGGCTGGTATTATATTGATAGTGATGACAATCACATTCCATTTAATACCGCAAGTGACACATATACACTTGATGGAGACCTTCATTTATATCCACAATATGAAAATATATACTTTGTAAAAACAACTATTGCAAATACTTATGTAAGTGGCGGTTATACAAACAACGAGGAAGTAACCAGCAATCTATTCTCACTATATGTGCCTTCTACTTTAATTAAAGGTTATGTATTTGTAGGATACGAATGTAAAATTGGTGAATCTTATGTTTCATTTATGTACAATGGCACTTCTTGGTCGGTTAAATTTGCTGCGTTTGATTCGGCTCAAGCCACAACTGTACTTGATCCAGTTAGTGGTGGAAAATATGATTTTGATTTATTCAAACGTAAAGGCTGGACAAGTTATACTCAATTCACAATTGAAGGCAAATTTGAATATGAAAGTTATACAATAGACTTTGACATTGCTACAGGTTCTACTCTTGGTGAGGGAAAATTATTTGTAGATGGTGAAGAGAGTACAAGTTATGATTTGCCTGTAGAGTATGGATATACTGTTCAGTATGACAAAACAAGTGTTGCTACATATGGTGTTGTATGTTTTGTAGTTACAGTTTATGATAGGGACAGTGAATTGCTAAAAACTCTATACTACGTACCAAATGACGCTTGTGTGGTAAATAATATGGAGTATCAATTGACTGGCGGAAGCAAGACAACATTTAATGAAGACACTCCACTTTCTATTACTGCTAATACTACATTTACTGGTACATTTGGAAATGCAACAGCTTCAGTTGTTTTCAAATTTGTAGCTGATGCAAATCTATATACAAACAATAATTTACCAATCATAACAACAACATTTGTAAATAGTGGAATTAGTGGTGAATCTATCTCTACAATTCTTAAATATAATCATACTATTGCAAATCCAGAATATACTGAGGCACGTCCAACTTATATGGATTCTCTATACAACAACAATATAGCTACTACAGCATATAGGGTAGACATACCTCGTACACAATCATTTACGTACACATTGTCTGTAGGTGCCAATTACGAATTGTATGACACTATTGCATCTCAAACCCTTAAAGTAAATGGAAATATGGAAATTGTTGTAAAACTAAAACTTAAGACAAAAACCATATCTTTCCAAAATAATTTCTATAATGGTACAGAAAATACACCTTCGACACAAAAGGGTTATGTAGTATTGCACTACAAAGAAGCTGTGGAAAATGCTGATGGATTTATCACAAGCTTTACTGACAAAACAATGGGTGTGGCTGGTACAAACAGCTATGAAGTGATGATTTATCATACAGATGCGCCATATTTTGAGGTGGTAGAGACTACAGGTTATCAATTGCAAGGTATTTACGAAGAAGAATATGATAAAGATGGAGATAATACAGAAGTAGCGCCATACAATGCAGCTTCTGCACACTATATCTTGAATACAGCTTATGATACCTTCAATGCTACATTTGTTGAGAAAGAAGTTACATTCACTTTTGCAATCAGCAACGGAACAAAAAATCTTGATGTTGTTACAAAAACATATAAAGTCACTGATGTAGATACATTTGAAAATGATGTACAAAACCTAACTACTGCTACAGTAAATGGTGATACATACACTCTAAACGAATTACTTATGCTTAATGCTAATAAAGCTGACTTTAAAAATGTATGGGTAGACACAGAGTCTGCTACTGGTATTTGGGATACTACAAATGCATATCTAAATGCTGGCATGCTAAATCTAGATTCGAATGTTGTTATTTATGCTAATGTTGTGGTTGCGCATCTTGTTGAGGTAAAAGCAGGTGATAATGGTAGCATTTCTTATGATGCAGATGACGAAAATCATGGCAAAACATGGCTTCTATATTCCAATACAGCAAGAGGTGAAAAATACTCTAATCTTGTATTTAAGGTAAGAGTGGAGCATGGTATACCTACAATCACAGCTACTCCTGATGCGGGATATAATACAGATTTCAAATTTAGTGCTGTAGACAATAAATATAAAGAAGTGTACAGCACATTGATTGGTAGTGAAGCTTTGACAATAACTTTTGAGGAAATCACTCTTGACATCAATGTCGAAATAGTAGAGACAGAAGATAATTCGTACATTACTTTAAATGGCTCTGCACTTTCATTAAACTCGTTCAACATGGGTTCCACAACTACATTTGACGAATTGTATGACCAAATTATTTCGCTATTGACAAGTAAATATGGTAAAGCTACTGACTATAAAATAAGCGGCAATAATCACTATATTTTCTATTCAAATACTGGCATCTCATATTATCTATCATTAGAGGTATCAAAATTATACGATTCTTCATTCGCTGTACTTAATTTTGATGATGCGATCTACACTAAATCAGGAAATAATGACGAATTTACTGTATATATTAGATTTGGAAGAGTAGATAAGTACGAGTTTGCAATCTATGACCTTGAGACTGAATTGGTAAAACTTTATTTAAATGAAGGTGACGTTGTAGATCTAGCAAATCTAGAGTATCCAGGTACTGAATACACCTTCAGCGAATATGCGTCCGAGCATAATTTTGGACTTACTGGTGCTTACTATTTGCACTTGAGTCAAAATGGAAATGCTTATTCTAGATTTAGTGAAGATTTAGATAATGTTCATGGATATGCTTATCTCCAACATATAAAAATCAATCCTCTTGGAGGTGGTGTTTATGAGCGTGTTGTCAATACTTCAATCCAAAACACTACATTCACAATGGATGATCAATCTATAACTCTATATGTAGTTGCGGCAAAAGAATTATCTCTTAAAATAACCGTATGTGGAGACTCTACTTCTGCAGATGAGGAATTGGAAAAATACGGAATAGACCCTAATGGTACTCAAATATCACCTGCTCCTAAATATTTTGAAGGAAAACATATTAGTGAATCCGAAATAATTGCAGCTGTACAAGCATATTTTGAGTCTGCAAATATTACTATCTTTGAGATATTAGGTATAGGTGATAAAGATGGTATTGAAGAAAACTGGGAAATCATTGTTACGGAATCAACTGCAAGCGGCATAATAAATGTTGTTGTGCGTATTTGCAAAATAACAACAACTACTAGATTGATAAATGGTTATGATGCCACTATCAATATTCCAGTAGATATACAATATGACCAAAACTATGTAAATCCAGGCTACTTCAGTGCGGCTTCAAATGACCCATTCTATGAAAGCGGAATGCCTTATATAATGGATAATGGTATGTGGGTACAAAACCCAGCACTTACTAGTGAAGAATTTGCGCCATGGGCTCCTACAGGTTGTGTGTTTGTCGGATACCTTGTGGTAGATGAAGAATATATCCTTGGCATGACAGATGGAAGATATACAGAAGCAAACGGAACAATTTATGACATTTACGAATACAATCTTGCATCTTTCCATAATGGAATTATAAATCCAGATGACGTATATTCATTTGTGGCAATGTACTATTCTTCATACACTCTAAACTTTGGTCGAAATGTAACCAACTATGTTAATGGAGTGAAGAGTGCAAACGAGTACTTGTATAGTGATTATGGTTATGCCTATGAAATCACATATATGAAATGGACTGCATCCGGAGGAAATTATACTCAAGAAGAGATAACAACAACTGTATACAGTATTCAAAGTCTAAATCAAATCTCTGCTTCACTTGACGATATTACGTTTAAAGTAATATATGCTGATTATTATACAGTTAGCATACCATCGTATACTGGTGGCACTTCAGAAGAAAAGAGTATTGACGATATTGACATCAATGGTGGCGAATTTAAATGTATCACATTTACATTAAGTCCAAATTCGACTACTGGTAGTGTCACTATCGGTATGCGTGCTGACTATATTACTTCATACACACCGTATGACTCTTATCGAGAAAATTACAACTCGCAAGTATACTGGTATGATATCAATGGTCAAAAGGTGTCATACGAAAATGTGTATGGCGCTACTGATGCAAATTTATTTGCTAGACCTAATGATATTTATTATTACTTCAAGACAGAAGGCGACATAGGTGCACGTATAATTCAATATTATGAATACTATAATGACCCAGTATTCTTTAGTGAAGGATCACATGAGTTTGCTCCAGGAAAGAGTGTTTGCGCTATGACGCTTGCTTTGGAGCCGATTAAGGACATATTGTTTATAAATATTGAGGCGGCTGATGGCACATCAATCCCTGCTACTACAAATACAGCAGTCGGTGGCAAATATTCTAGCGATTCGACATATAGTAATAAAAGATTCAATTTTGACATTGTTACTGCTACGACAATAAACGCAACCTTCAAAGTAAACTCAAATGAAATCTTCAATACAAGAAGTACGGGTGCATATTTGCTTTCTCATGCTGTGTATCCAACAACAAAACTTGGTATTTTGTACCAACAACAAGTCTATAGCATAACTTCAAATATAATTGACGAACTTGTAATAAATATGCATCACGATATAATCGAAAATGATAAATACAAAGATGACTTCGAACAATATATTTTAAATAGAGTAGACTATACATTAAAGACTAGCAATACTAGCCCTACAAATATGACATCAATTGGTATTGTTTGGGAAAACTTTGTAAGTTACTATGCTGCGAAAACTACTGTGTTTAAGACTTTGTCTGAGAGTAGTAGTACCCCAGTAATACAATTTAAGTTCTTGACAGGATACGCAAGGTACACCTTTAGGATTACGGAAAGTACTGCTGATTTCAATTTTGAGGAAGGTGATATTACTTCTTCTAATACCGATACAATAAATAGTGAGCCACTTATAAATATCGCACTTGATGAAAGTGACTCCTTCTATATTGTCTCGGGCACATTCTATCATTTGGGTAGCATACAAATAGTGGCTACTACTTCGGGCACCATTACTATAAGTTATTTCAGTCCTGGTACTACGACTGCTTCTAGAGTGGTGAATCTTGCTCTAAATAGTGCAATAACAATCTCTACAGCTCAAGAATATACTATTTCACTAGATACAAGATATCAAAATGAAGGTGATGAGTACAATCAATTAGCACATGAATTGACAGTTAGTATATCTTCAGTGTCAGTTCCTATCTGGGCAAGAGCACTAAATTCTGCTGGTACTGCATTTGATACTGGCTTGCCTACTATATTAGGCAATATCTACATTCGTAAAGACCTATACAATGATACATCGTATGATATTTATGCAAGTAATACTGGTGCTACTGGTGATATGAGGGCCATCAATTTCCAAGATGACTCGACATATGCTAGTGCATTAAGCACTCTAAATACTTCTACAAAACACGGTTATAATCTAGTAGAAAATGTTGACTATCTAAATATGACTACACTTCTTGATTTCTTTAATGCTAAGGATAAGATTGTTGCAAAACTTAGCACAAGTGTTACATTTGAAGAGAAAAATGGTGAAACATTGTGGATGTTTAATGGTACAAGCATGCCTACTGCTACTACTTCTACATGGTATACTTTGCGTGGTTTGATGCTTGCTGATATGACGGTTGTTGATACCTATACATTCAATTCAGGATATACAACAAGAATCAGAACTACAAACACCCTAAATAGCACTCAAGTAAGTGTTAAAAATACTATTCATATTGCTCTAGAGCCAGCGACAGTATATACATACGACAACAATATTACTAATACATCTACAAGTTATTACACTGTGCAAGAAAACTCTATGTCAGGTTCTTACTACATGCCATATGTAAAATATGACAGCACTAGTAAGACATATAAGACTGCGACAAGAAGTACTACTACATTTGGACAATACATTCATAGATATCCAAGTGGTATGTATACAAGCAGTGTACTAAATTTCATTACAAACAAAATTGCAATAACTGACACTTCAGTATCTACATATTGGGGAGACAATACTTCAAATAAGCTTACACTTGAAGGTCCTTTCGCGACTTACAATTTGGGTACTTCGTCTAATATTAAAGGACTTCATATTTATAGTAGTGGAGCAAAGAAAATTTCATTAGTATGGAATAGAATTTCTTCGACAGTTGTATTTGTTGGTGAAGCTTCTCAATTCCTTACTACAAAAACAACATCTTCACCTATATATTACTCTAATTGGGGAAGAATTAAATCCTTTATGGAAAGTGGTTCTCTTATCTATGAGACTATGGACTCCAGTAAGACGGTAACTACTCCTGATTACCATACAGTGACAGATAATAGTGCAGATAGCAATTCCATTTATCAATTACGATTTGCATTTGAAGGTCAAGATGTAAGGTATTGGACAAATACTACTAATATATACTCTGACACGACCACAACAAGTATTTATCTTACTGGAATGGGAAATGATATTACCTTTACTACAGTAAGCGACGATATAAGTTTTGTATATGCTGTGTATACACCAGCCAACAACACATACAATAATATGGCTATGTGGTCATTTCAAGCTGGCGATCATACGGTATTGGCTGGTTATAATTTGACTGATGGTAATACTAGTCTAAAAGCATATTTCGACAATTTGGATGATGTTGAATACAAAATGTATGTACCTACATGGCATTTCATGAAAAATAGTAGTACAGCACTTACTATTGATGAAGACGATACTCCAGGTGTAGCTACTTATGCATATCGTATTACTACTATTAGCATCAAAGATCATGGTTATGACGAAGGATATTTTGATGATTGCGTGTATAACCCTGGCGATATAAAATACGTATACTTTGATGGTAGTGCATCTATCGGAAATCCAGGAGCATATTCAAGCAGTAGCCAAGATTATTATTTGTCTCATGGCGGTGTAAGTGGATATCAATATAATATGGAAATGCTATGTAAAGACTATGCTATGATATCAAAGCTTACATGGACACATAAAGGTCCTCAAAGTCTGATCGGCTATGGAGAATACGATCCAGGTACAAATTTACATTTTATTGGAGTTGTTGGTGGATCTTCAAATGCTGGGTCTATTATCGTAAATAGTACCACAAACCGTATAATTCACGCGGCACCAAATGGAACAATTGGTCTAACTTCTAATTTATTAGGTTATACTTTGATTGATGCTATGGCATTTGCTTACAATCAATCGAGCATATCCCAATTAGAGTTTAGCAATGTGACCGGTATCGGAACTGGCGCGTTCTACACAGAAAACACCAATTTCTTATCGGAAAACATTATATTTGGTAAAACACTGGCTCGAATGGGTACCAATATATTCCATGACAATCGTGTTAAAAATGGAAATTCATTAAAAATCACTTTCTATGGTACAATACCATATACTACCTACAACAACACATATGGTTATGCTAAAGGTATTCCAATGTTATTTAATGCAAACAGTACTTCAAAATTTGAGTTGTGGTACTATGCACGAAATGATAAGTCAAATGCAGGCGGGTCTTACGGATTTAGAGGCTCATATGATAAATATCTATTTAATAATGATAATACATCTGATTATTACGATAATTATCGCTTTATAGAAGCTCCTGCATCATACTTTAGTATTTCAAGCAATGCCATAAATGGTATTACTTCTACAGGTGCAACCAATTTAATAAGCACAACAAGTGGTCACTATCAATACTTAGTATTGCCAAGTAAAGATAGTAGTGGAAATACAATCACTTGGGCAAATTATCTTGGTCTTGTAGAGACAGGTCAAGGAAATGATTATATAGACATTATAAAGATATACTACCAAGGCACACACAATATCGGAGCATTTACACAGCTTAATGGTACAACTCGTGCTGCAGATATGGGTCATCAAGTCCAATATCTCGAGACCGCTATCAATACATTTACGACGGCAAATTGCATTATGGGAGTTGAAGGTAGTCATTCTGCTATATACATTGGTTCTTCATTGACTAATTATTTATTGGGAATAAATCTACCACATATTAAGACAGTAGCTAATACTACTTCTTCTTACTCAGGAAAATATCAAGATAAACTGACAAGTATAAATCTCCCAAATGCAACATCTATCGGAGAGTATGCCTTTATAGATTTAGATGCGCTTGTTACCGTAAACATTCCTAAAGTAACTACAATCGGCACTTATGCCTTCGAAGATTGTGGCAAACTTACTACTGTTACTGCTGAGAAACTGACTACAGTCGGCAGTAGTGCCTTCGAAGATTGTAGCAAACTTACTACTGTTGCTACAGAAAATCTGACTACAATTGGCAATTTTGCGTTCTCTGACTGTAGTGCACTTACATCTTTAGGTAATGTTACAAGTACGTCATCTACTAAAGGTGCTTCGTCTCTTGGTACATATTTTGCTGAAAATACAAAAATATCGCATGTCAATATTACTACCACAGCTACACTTGCAGGTACAGCAGCATCTTCTGGCGTGCCTAATTCATCCGGTGCATTCCATGGTATGACATCTCTTAAGACCTTTAACACAATCGGAACTAAGAATGGTACTTGTTATCTAGATACATTAAATAGTGGTAAGGCATTGATATATAAGACAAAGAGTCTTACTGAAAATGGGCCAGGATACTACTATCTTATTGAATACGGACAAGGTAATACTGGCAGTGACACAATCACAATCCCAGGTGGCGTAGTATACGACGATGCATTTGAAGACAGCAAACTTACTACTTTGACACTTGGTGCTACTGATGGTGAAAACTTATTTATGGGTAATCTACCATTTGCGGGTTCTGATATCACAAGCATAATATTGAATGCTAGTCTTAGAAATGTTGGCGTTACTAATTTATATAGTCTTTATTCACAAGTATCGTCATCAGCATTCTATTCAGGTATTACAAGAAGCGAAACAGGCGGGTCTTATATATTTGACAATGCACCAAAACTTACTTCTGTTGCTTATTCTAGTACATATACTCCATCAAACAGTGATACATACGGAAGATTCTGTGGATTGTATGATGGTTGTATTTATGATTATATAAATTGCATTACCGGTTCGTTAGAAAACGGATATTATACATTTGGATTTGCTCCAAATGCAAAATCTGGCACAATAAATGTATATTCGGCTACTAAAAATATAGGTGAATATGCCCTAAAAGACAACGGAGTGTGCACGTCATTTGTTATAAACAATCCTACTACTTCTTATGTACATCCAGAAGCTTTAAATACTGGTATGTGTGAAAATAGAGGAGAGTCAGCAAGCTCCACCACTGATAGCAGCGGAGCGGGATTGAAAAGTATCACTACGCCGAATAATACCAAAGATGATAATTATTTATATTATGCCTACGATGATGTATTGTATTATCATCAAATTGAAGGTATATATTATTATACTTATAGTTTCTCAGGTGCATGTAGTAAATGTAATAACTCAACTGCTGATTATCTTTACAATGGTGAATATACTTTATTGTCTTCAGCAAAATATACTACAGGTACATTAGTATCAAATACAATATTTGCTAGAGGCCTTTATAAATGTAGTGCATGTAATACTCCATCTACAGAATATCATGCAATAAAAGCTTATACTAATGGAGCAGGTTCGCCTAAGACAACACATAAATATACTGTAGTCACCTGTCCAAGGCAAAAGACTGGCACTGTAGATTTGTGTTCGATGGAAGACGAAAATAGTATTGTAGTAGGTATGGAGGATTATGCATTCTATGCGTCAAATCTGAGTGTTGTACATATTAGTCAAAATGTACAAACTAGAATTAAATATAGTACATTCAATGATGCTGATGGTATGGCGTTATATAATCATTCATTATATGACATAATTGAATATGTTCACACTTGGAATCCTGTGTGGGAATTGGCGGGATACTTTGACGAGTCTGTGTTTGGTAATTATTTTCGCAACGAACTTTTCAATGTTACAGAATATTTATGTCGTACAGACCTAAAACTATATCTTCTTCCAGTGCTATACGCTAAATACAATCCTTATATCAATAGCAGTGTAAACTTATTCGGTACAAATGCATTGTCTAAAGAAAGAGTATTTGGTTTCTACGACTACAATCCAAATGAGTTTGCAGTAGAGTCTAGAAACGAAACTGCAAATGTATCTATAATAAATCAAACATATTCATTTACTGCACGTAATTATGGTTTTGTAAATAATTATGGAGCAGGATCAAGTTATAAATACTATTATTGTGAAGGATGCGATTACTATCATCTTATCGGACATTCTACTACAAGTTATAATATGGGAATATATAATGCGGTATACAAAATACTTAACAATGTATACAATGCGACATTGTATTATTGTAGAAACTGTACATTTACAGGTAATATAAGAGTAGGTGCTACAACTGGTATTGATGTTACTACGGGCAGTACTACATACGGATATACCACTGTAAAAGCAAGACGTATAATGGCAACAAGTTATAATTTGTATTCGGCAACACTTCCTTGATTTGTAAATGGAATAGATATTTGCAAGAAGAAATATACAAATCAAAAGCAGTAAGTCTATGCAATAAAAGTAAAAACTTGTAAAAAAAAAGGAAAGGCGAGAGCCTTTTCTTTTTTTGTCGTTTTGAGATTGATGCTGTGTCCTTTTTCTAAATTTACTTGAAATGACAGTATTTCTGCTAGATTTCTCCGCTATGGTCGAAATGACAATTATATATAGATTTCGACACTACAGTCAAAATAGCAGGTATACATAGATTTATTGACGTAACTCGAAATAATAGTATTTTGTCTTTCTGAGATGGACCCACATGATGGACAATCTAAGAATCTCGACAATAGTAAGTCCAGATTTCTCTACTCTGGTCGAAATCACGGGTGTAAAAAAAGTGTTGCAATATGGAAATATATTTGGTATAATATGCGTGATAATTAAGGTTATCACCTTGCTTCGAGAAATCGAAGCCATTAGACCAAAAGGAGGTAAAAAGAATGAATAAGTACGAAATGCTTACAATTTTCAGCGCAACACTTACTGATGAAGACAAAGAAAAAATTGTAGAAAAGTATTCAAAACTTATGGAGACCGATGGTGGAAAAGTCCTTAATGTAAATAAATGGGGTATTAAGAAATTTGCATATCCTATCAATTACAAAAAAGAAGGATTTTATGTGCTATTTGATTTTGAGTCAAAACCTGAAGTTCCTGCTAAGATTAGCGCATTGATGAACATTGATGAAAATGTTTTGAGAAGCCTATGTTTGAAGAAATAGTTTAAAGTTTTCATTTATAAGGAGAAAAAAATGAATAAATGTATTCTTATTGGTAATCTTACCAAAGATCCTGAAATCAGCACAACTACCAATGGCGTATCTGTGTGCCGTTTTACCCTAGCTGTTACTCGCAGATTTGCAAACAGCGAAGGCGAAAGAGATACTGATTTTATCAATATCGTAGCTTGGCGCTCTCTTGCAGACAATTGCCATAAATTTATAAAGAAAGGTAGTAAAGTGGCTGTAGTAGGAAATATCCAAAGCCGTAGCTACGATGCTGCTGATGGTAGCAAACGTTATGTTACTGAAATTGTAGCAGAGGAAGTTGAGTTTTTGACTACTCGCAACAATGACGGCGAAGTAAGAAAAGAAGATGAAGTATCAAAACTTCAACCTGTAGAAGACGACGGTCTTCCATTCTAATTTTAATTTAATAAAAAATATTTTAAGGAGTTTTTATAATGGAGCAAATGACTATTGAAAGCGTTGCTGCAGTTGAGGAAAAAGTTGCACCAAAACGCTTTAAGAAAACTTCTAGAAAGAAAGTATGCAGTTTTTGCGTTGATAAAGTAAGTAGTATTGATTACAAAGATGTAAACAAACTAAAAAGATATATCACTGAAAAAGGTAAAATCCTTCCTAGAAGACAAACTGGCACTTGTGCCGCTCACCAAAGAGAGCTTACAGTTGCTATCAAACGTGCTCGTTTTATGGCACTTATACCATATGTTGGTGATTAGTATGTAATAAAAATGCAACCATATTGGTTGTATTTTTTTGTTGTTCTTTTAAAAAACATTGTTACGACATAATATTTATACCTAATACTCGGATAGGTTGTGTTTTTACAGATAAAATGATAGAATAAATACGAAATAATATTAAGGAGGTAAAAATGGTAATAAGTGGTCTTATTGAAGAAATAATATTCCGTAATGGCGAAAACAATTATACTGTTTTGCTCCTTAATTGCAATGGTGAGTTTGTAACAGCGGTCGGAAAATTCCCATTGATATCTGAGGGTGAGTATGTCGAACTTACAGGCAATTTTACAGCACATTCTAAGTATGGTGAGCAATTTAGTGTTTCGGGGATAAAGCTAAAACCTCCTACTACAGATGAGGGTATTGTGAGGTATCTTAGTAGCGGACTTATTAAAGGTGTGGGACCAATCACCGCTGGTAATATTGTAAAGAAATTTGGCGGCAGTACATTTGATATAATGGAATTTAATCCGTCTCGTCTTGCAGAAATAAGAGGGATATCTGAGAAGAAGGCAATGGAGATTGGTGAAGCTTATAATGATGTGAAGAAAATGCAAAATGCTGTTATGCTGATGCAAAACTACAATATTTCGACCAATCTTGCAATAAAGATATATAATTATTATGGTAGCAAAACAGAACATATTCTTAAAAATAATCCATACAAATTGGTAGAAGATGTCGACGGTATAGGTTTTTATACTGCAGACAAAATTGCAAGAAATATGGGTTTGGCTGAGGATAGTACATTTAGATTTAGAGCGGGTATATTGCACTCATTAAAAGAGTTTTGTGACAAAAACGGCAATACTTATGTCACAAAATCCAATATTATTGACAGTGTGTGCGAATTGTTGAGGCTAAACAGCGATAAATATATAGAAATAATCGAAAGAGTTGTTTCGGATCTTGCGGCAGACGATTATGTGAAAATTTTTGAAAAGGATAATGATATAGGTATTGCTCTTACTAAGTATTATAATCTTGAAAAAATCGTGGGAGCTACATTAAAACTTTATTCTATGAACGAAATCAATCTTCCTCTCAATATAACAGAAGAGATTGATATGTATGAAAAACTAAACAAAATCTCTATGCATGAAAAACAAAAAGAGGCTATAGAAATGGCGGTGTCTTCAGGAGTGTCTGTCATTACAGGTGGTCCTGGTACAGGTAAAACAACAATTATTAAGTGTGTTTTGCAATTGTTTAAATCCTTGCATAAGAAAGTAAAATTGCTTGCTCCGACAGGTCGTGCTGCAAAACGACTAAATGAGTCGTGTGATGAAGATGCGAGCACAATCCATAGAGCATTGGAAGTGGATTTTTCCAATCCGGGACTTTTCTATTACAACAATCTTAATAAATTACCTTATGATGTTGTGATTGTGGATGAAGTAAGTATGGTTGATATCCAATTGATGTATTACCTTATCCGTGCTCTAAAACGAGGCACTCAGATTGTGTTGGTAGGAGATAAAGACCAATTGCCAAGTGTGGGTGCGGGCAATGTGCTTAAAGACATACTTGACAGTGGCGTAATCCCGACCGTCGCGCTTACACATATATATAGACAAAACGAAGGACTTATTATCAATAATGCCCACCTTATAAATGAAGGCAAGATGCCAATAATCAATAATGCGAGCAAGGATTTCTTTTTCGCTGAAAAGGAAGAGACTGAAGATGCTTTAAATACAATTATTTCTATGTGTATAGAGCGCATACCAAAGTTTTTAGATATTGATTCTTCTAAAGTGCAAGTTTTGGCGCCGATGAAAGCGGGGCTTTGTGGAATTGACAATCTAAATAAATCTTTGCAAGAACGTCTTAATCCACCTGGCGAGACAAAGCCGGAGATGACTACTGACCGATATACATATCGTGTGGGTGATAGGGTTATGCAGACATCCAACAACTATGAGAGAGTGTGGGTAAAAGATGGTGCTGAGGGCTCAGGTGTATTTAATGGTGATATTGGTGTTGTTTCTCGCGTAGATTTAGGTGAAATGGAAATAACCATTGATTTTGAAGATGGTCGCATTGCACGATATAATAAGGGAGACCTTAATGAAATAACATTGAGTTATGCAATTACAATCCACAAAAGTCAAGGTAGCGAATTTGATGTTGTTGTTATGCCTGTGCTTGGTGGACCACCAATGTTGCTTACTAAAAATCTTCTTTACACGGGTGTTACTCGTGCTAAGAAAATGGTGGTTTTAGTCGGAAATAAGCCATCAATTGCCCGTATGGTGAAAAACAATCACACACAAAAACGTTTTACCCTTTTATATGATTTTTTGACAAATGATGAGTTGTTTTGATTATGAATGAGAAAACATTAAAAGAAAAGTTACTTAATATTTTATTCCCTCGTGATATCAAATGTCTTGTATGCAAGGAAGAACTTTCTCACAATACCTTATATTCGATATGTGATATCTGTATGGATGAGTTGCCTTTTATACGTGGCAAAATTTGTTTGCGATGTGGTCAGCCTCTTGCAAATGAGTCCAATTATTGTTTAAATTGTAAAAATCACAAATCGGAATTTAAAGCAAGTAGGAGCGTCTTTCTGTATCGCGGTGCAATAAGACGTATGATTAAAAATCTCAAATATGATAATATGAAATATCTGGCAAAAACATTTGGTAATTTTATAGCGTCTGAGGTTATGAATTATAGTGTTAAGTTTGATGTGGTAATACCAGTACCTTTAAGTGAAAGAAGGAAGAAAATAAGAGGATACAATCAAGCTTATTTATTGTGCGGTGCACTTAAGGACAAACTTCATCTTGATGTAAGGGAAGAAGTTTTGTTAAAGACAAAACACACTTCAAGTCAAGCATATCTCTCAGTAGGAGAAAGGCGCAAAAATCTTGAAAACTCTTTTAAAGTGTCCGATAAGACTTTAGTAAAAGGCAAAACAATACTTCTTGTCGACGATATTTACACGACTGGTAGCACCCTAAACGAGTGTGCAAAGACCTTGAAAAAAGCGGGCGCAAAAGAAGTGTATTGTGTGACTTTGGCACATGCTGATTTTACCCATAAGGACAAGGAAAACAATAAATAATTTATGTGTTCATATTAAAAATAAAAGCCCTATAATTAGGGCTTTTTTTGTGTTAAGTTTTATCGACTGTTGTAAAAATTTGTTATTGTCAAAAACTAATTATATTCACTTTTATTTACTGCTTTATTCCAGCCATCGTAGTACTTGTCGGCTTGAGTTCTTTTCATTTTCGGAGTATAACAAACTTCTTCTTTATACATATTTTTAATGTCTTCAATTGTGAAAGTCTTAGTCGCAAGTCCCGCCATGTATATAGCGCCCATTGCTGTCGCTTCACTGCTTTCGCCTTTTACTATGTTTTTATTTATCATGTCTGCTTGGAATTGAAGAAGGAAAGTGTTGTTGCTGCCACCTCCGTCTACGCGCAATTCTTTTATTTTGACCTCTTTTGTCATTTCGTCTACTATAGCTCGCGTATTGTAAGCAATGCTTTCAAGCACACTTCTGCAAATATGTGCTTTGGTCGAATTAAACGACAATCCCACTATTGTGCCACGGGTGTTGTCGTTCCAATATGGTGCACCAAGTCCTGTAAATGCAGGTACAAAATATACACCGTCATTGTCTTTAAGGGTAAGAGCCAGACGATTGGCAGTAGCAGGGTGGTCGATAAGACCAAGACTGTTTTGGAGCCATTCAAGTGTGCTGCAAGCAGAGTAGATGCTACCTTCAATCGCGTATGTGGTTTTGTCGCCAATAGTGTATGCTACAGTGCTTAGTAATTTATCACTAAGGTGTATCTTTTTACCTGTATTGATAAGAGTAAAACCGCCAGTTCCGTATGTGGATTTTGCCATTCCGATTGAGATACAACTTTGTCCAAATAGACTACTTTGTTGGTCACCAATCATGCCACATAGAGGGATGTTTGCAAAGTCTTTGCAAGGACCTATTATTTTGTCACAAGCAATAATATTTGGTAAAATCTCGCGTGGAACTCCAAATATCTTCAATAATTCACTATCCCAATCAAGCGAATGAATATTAAACAACATTGTGCGGGAAGCATTGGTAGTATCTGTCACAAATTCGCCAGTAAGCAAATATGCAAGGTAGGTGTTGATATTTCCTACACACAAACGACGAGCATTGATAAGTTTTTTTGCGTCCTTTACATTATCGATTATCCATTTTATTTTACTTGCGCTAAAATAAGCATCAGGGATAAGTCCTGTCTTGTCTTTTATTAGTTTTTTGGTATTATTGCTCAATTTTTCAATGTCATCACTTGTCCTTCTGCATTGCCAAACAATTGCGTTGTATATAGGTTTTCCAGTGTTTTTGTCCCATGCCACTATTGTTTCGCGTTGGTTTGTGATGCCTATACCAATGACTTCTTTTAGTGGAAGATTTTTTAGTACTTTTTTCAGAGTGGAAAATTGTGCCTTAGCAATTTCCTCGGCGTCTTGTTCTACCCAGCCGACTTTGGGATAGATTTGGCTAAAGGTCGCTTTTTCAGTGGCGATTATTTTCTTTGTTTTTACATCAAAAACCACACTTCTTGCACTGGTTGTGCCTTCGTCAAGACCAATAATATATCTTCCCATTTTCCCACCTCTTTTTTAAGTATAATAACACAATCTTACAAAAACAAAAAATATTTTTACTATATAGACTGGTATATATATTTGACTATTTTACAAATAAAAAATATAATGTCAAAAATGGAGAAAAATATGGAAAACATTGTATTTGATGTTGCGGTCATAGGTGGTGGCGTAGTAGGTGCGAGCATTTTTAATGCTGTAGCAAAAAGTGGATACTCATGTGCTTTGATTGAGAAAAACACTGATGTGGCTACTGGCGCTAGTAAAGCCAATTCGGGTATAGTGCATGCGGGGTTTGATGCAAAAACAGGCACACTAAAAGCACGTTTTAATGTGGAAGGCAATAAAATGCTTCCTGAGGTATGCGAAAGACTTGGAGTACCGCTGAAAAAAATTGGTGCGTATGTGCTTGGCAATAATGTAGACTTGATAAAAGGTTTATTGAAAAGAGGCATGGATAATGGGGTACAAAATATGCGTTTTTTGGGCAAAAACGACCTCAAAAAAGCAATCCCTAATGTAAATACCAATATCAATTTTGGATTGTTTGCAGAAGACACTTATATAGTCAATCCGTATCTTTTGACAATTTGTCTTGTCGAAGAGGGAATTGTTAATGGTGGTCAGTTGTTTTTGGAATACAAAACAAAGAAAGTATCAAAAGAAAATGGTGTGTTTGTTTTGACTGACGGCAACAAAACTATATACGCAAAACAATTGGTGAATTCTTGCGGGGCTGGATACAATGAAATGGCAAAACTCATAGGTAGTGAAACCTATCCTATTGTATTTCGACGCGGAGAGTATTATATACTAGACAACAGTGAAAAAGACGTAGTCTCTAGCGTAATATTTCCACTTCCTGATGCACATTCAAAGGGGGTACTTGTGACTCCTACTGTGGACGGTAATATCTTGGTCGGACCTACATCTTATGATAGCGATGACAGCACCATAACAACAGAAGATGGACTAAATGAGATTAGAATGAAAGCCAATTCTCTTCTCAATAATATTGATTTGTCAAAAGCTATTCGAATTTTCTCGGGTGTAAGAAGTGTAGTGGGTGAAGATTTTGTGATAGAAAAAAGCAAAAAGGTGGCAGGAGTGGTCAATCTTGCAGGAATCTGCTCGCCAGGACTTACATCTGCACCTGCAATAGCTAAATACGTCATGGGGCTTTTAGGTCAAAATTATATGCCAATGCTTCGTCAAGAAAAGATAAAACCATATTTACTTCTGCGTAATCTTGATGATAAAAAAATAAACCAATTGATTAAAAAAGACCATAGATACGGAAAAATAGTTTGTAAGTGTGAGAGAGTGAGTGAGGGTGAGATTATTGACGCTATCAATCGACCTTTTAGACCCACAACGACAGATGCTATAAAACGCAGAGTACGAGCAGGTATGGGGCGTTGTCAAGGTGGATTTTGCTTAGATAAAGTTGTTAAAATTTTGGCGAAAGAAAATGGTTTGAAATTAAATGACATTAGAAAAGAAAACAATAATAGCAATTGGATAGTAGGTGACGTGAAAGGAGGCTGGAATAATGAAAACTGATGTTTTGATTATTGGTGGTGGTCCAGCTGGTATGGCTGCTGCGCTTGGTTGTGCCGAAAATGGTACAAAGTGTATAATCGTCGAGCGAAACGCCTTTCTTGGTGGCATACTTAGACAGTGCATACACAATGGCTTTGGATTGCACTATTTCGGCGAAGAATATACCGGCCCTGAATATGCTCACAAATTTATTGAAAGAGTAGAAAACAACAATAAAATCAAAGTTTTGCTTAATACATTTGTTACAAAGATTGAAGGCAAAACTGTCTATGTTACTAGCGAAAAAGGTTTGGAAAAAATAAGTGCACGTGCTATTGTGCTTGCAATGGGTTGTCGTGAGCGTACCCCTGCCAATATCCTTCTTACAGGTACTAGACCAGCTGGTGTCTTGACTGCGGGTTGTGCGCAAAAACTTGTCAATATCCATGCTAAAATGCCGGGTAAAAACATTGTTATTTTGGGTAGTGGTGACATTGGTCTTATTATGGCTAGAAGACTCACTCTGCAAGGTGCGAAAGTACATGCAGTGCTTGAGATAAATCCTACACCTAGCGGTCTTAGACGCAATATCACTCAATGCCTTGACGACTTCAATATTCCGCTATATCTAAAAACAACAGTTTTTGATGTGGTGGGAAAAGATAGAATTGAGGGTGTATATTATGGCGAGGTAGATGATAAGTATAGAAAAATCAATTCCACACGCAAATTTTTACCGTGTGATTGTTTGATTCTTTCTGTCGGATTGACACCTGAGAGAGATTTGGTGGATTATCTACCATTTAATAAAGCGACAAAAAGCACTTTTGTAGATGACTTACTCGAGACTAATGAAAGTGGTATTTTCGCATGTGGCAATTTTCTTCATGTGCATGACCTAGTCGATAATGTTACAATTGAATCTTTTGAAGCGGGAAAAAATGCGTCCGAATATGCAAAAAAAGACAAGGCACTTTTTGATGACGTAAAGACAAAAGTCAAAAAATACAATGTAAGCGCAGGAAATCTTATTGGTTATGTTTTGCCCAATTTTCTAGTGAAAGGGAAAGAAAAAACAACATTGAAATTTCGTTTTAGAAGTAAAATTGTCCGACGCAATATTGTTGTAAAACAAGGTGAAAAAGAGATTTTTAGAAAATTTGTTTTGGCTGGTTTTCCGGGTGAAATGGGAATGGTCGAAATTGATAAATCGAAAGTCACTGGAGATATAATTTTGGAGGTGGAAGAACTATGAAACTGACATGTATTATGTGTCCAATGGGCTGTGAAATGGATATTGTGCAAAAGGGTAATAATTTTGTGGTGTCAGGAAATCAATGTAAGAGAGGTGAGACGTACGCACTACAAGAAATAACTCACCCTGAAAGGATTGTGACTGCCATTTTAAAAACCAAAAATTCGGGTGTTTTGTCAGTCAAAACAAGTGTGCCTGTACCAAAAGAGAAAGTGCTTGATATCGTAAAGACTATCAACAAACTTAAAGTAGATACGGCTCAAATAGGTGACGTACTTATTAAAAAAGTATTGGGTACGGACGCTGACATAATTGTTACGAGTTATGAAGTGAAAGACATTTAGTAAGACAACATTTTTTGTTGTCTTTTTCTTTTGTTTTCAAAATAGGTCAAAAATTGTTATAAATGGTCATTTTGTACAAGTATTTTGCAAAAATATTATTGTGAAAACATAAAGTTTGTAGTATTATATATACGTATGCATATACGTGTGCTTGCATATACGTGCGCATACATGAGACTAAATTTTTTAGAAATTTTGTTATTATAGAAAGAAGGAAAAAGAGAGAAGATGGGACTATTTACAAAACTTTTTGGCAGTGACAATTCACGTAATATTGCAAAACTTGAGAAAATCGCAAAGCAAGTAGAGGCTTTGGAGGAAAAATATAAGGCTTATTCTGATGAGCAATTGAGAGCTTGTACAAATGAGTTTAAAAAGCGTATTGCAGATGGTGAAAAATTGATAAGTATTTTGCCTGAGGCGTATGCGGTGGTGAGAGAGGCGAGTGACCGTGTTATGGGTATGCGCCACTTCCATGTGCAAATACTAGGTGGTATTGCTTTATTCCAAGGACGTATCGCTGAGATGCGTACTGGTGAAGGTAAAACTTTGACTGAGACTCTTCCTGCATATCTTGTAGCACTTGAGGGAAAAGGTGTGCATATTGTAACTGTCAATGAATACTTGTCAGGACGTGATGCTGAGTGGATGGGTAAGATATTCAAATTCTTGGGTCTTACCGTTGGTGTTTCGCGTCACGATATGAGACCTGAAGAAAAACGCAAAGCATACGATTGTGATATTACTTATTCTACCAACAACGAACTTGGTTTTGACTATCTACGTGACAATATGGTTACTAGAAAAGAGGATAGGGTAGCGAGAGGTTATCACTTTGCAATTGTCGACGAGGTGGTCTCAATCCTTATAGACGAAGCGCGTACTCCACTTATTATTAGTGGTAGAGGTATGAAGAGTAGCGAGACATACAAGTCAGCTAGTCGTTTTGCGAAAAACTTGAAAAAAGACGATTATGAGATTGATGAGAAAGAAAAAGCAATCCGTCTTACCGAACACGGTGTAAATAAAGCCGAGAGATTTTTCAATGTGGACAATCTAAGTGATATCAATAATATCGAGCTAAACCACCACATCAACAATGCTCTTAAAGCACAATATATAATGAAAAAAGATGCCAACTATATCGTAAAAGATGGCGAAATAGTAATCGTAGACGAATTTACTGGACGTCTAATGGAGGGCAGAAAATATAGTAATGGTCTTCACCAAGCAATCGAGGCAAAAGAGGGTGTGGAGATTCGTGACGAAAACAAAACTTTGGCGACTGTTACTTTCCAAAATTTCTTCCGCCTTTATCACAAACTTAGCGGTATGACAGGTACTGCAAAGACAGAGGAAAGAGAGTTTAATAAAATTTACAATTTGGACGTTGTTACGATACCTACCAATTTGCCTACTCGTAGAAAAGATGCAGCTGACGTAATCTACATTACTGAAAAAGCAAAAATGGACGCTATTGTAGAAGAGGTAAAGAAAGTGCATGCTGCCGGAAGACCAATTCTTGTAGGTACTGTTACTATTGAAAAGAGTGAAGAGATAAGTACAGCTCTTCGTCGTGCTAAGATAAAACACAACGTGCTAAATGCTAAAAATCACTTAAGAGAAAGTGAAATTATTGCACAAGCGGGACGACTAAATGCAGTTACGATTGCGACAAACATGGCAGGTCGTGGTACCGACATTTTGCTAGGTGGAAATCCAGAGTATCTTGCAAAACAAGAGCTTAGAAACAAAGGTTATAATGATGCTCAAATAGAATTTTGTACATCACTTCTTCCTACCGACAATGAAGAACTTCAAGCAATAAGAGAAGAGTATAAAGGACTTTACAAAGAGTTTAAAAAGACAACAGACGAAGAAAAAGCACAAGTTATTACACTAGGTGGACTTCATATACTTGGTACAGAAAGACACGAAAGCCGTCGTATAGACAATCAGTTGCGTGGTCGTGCTGGTCGTCAAGGTGACCCAGGTAGTAGTGTGTTCTTCGTGTCAATGGAGGACGAACTTATCCGTCGTTTTGGCGGTGAGAGAATGCAAGGTATTGTGCGTTTCTTCAAGATAGAAGAGGATACGCCTTTCCAAATCGGCATGCTTTCAAAACAAATCGAAAATGCACAAAAACGAATTGAGGGCTTTAACTTTAGTGCTCGTCACAATGTATTACTATTTGATGACGTCAACAACAAACAAAGAGAACTTATCTATGGCGAGAGAAATCGTGTAATAGATGGTGACAATATCCACAATGAAGTAATAGATATGATCAATGAATTTGCTCGAAATATTGTATATGATACAGTGGATGACAGCAAATCTTATGACGAGTGGGATTTGGAAGCACTAAACAATGCTCTAAATAATCGCGCACTAAAAGAGAATGCAAACTTCGTTACGGAGGAGATTGTTGAGGGCTTGGATATTGACGAATTGGCTGATGTTGTGGCTCAAGAAGCAATACGAAACTACGAAGAAAAATGTCAAGAAATTGCAAAATTCAATATAGATTATCTTGTAATCGAAAGAAATATTTTGCTTAAAGTCGTAGATACTTTCTGGATGGACCACATCGACTTTTTGGAAATGCTTAGAAGCGAAATAGGTCTTCGTGCTTATGGTAATCATGACCCAATTGTAGCTTACAAACAAGAGAGTTATACCGCATTTGAAAAGATGAGTGAAGATATCCGTAAAGAAACAGCTCTTTTCCTTATCAATTACAAAGTAAATATCGAAATCAAACAACAAGAAAAACCAAAGAATTTGGTTACTAATTTGGGTGGCAATTCGAAATCTACTGCCAAGACTGATAAAGTCGTAGGTCGCAATGATTTATGTCCTTGCGGAAGTGGTAAGAAATATAAGAGTTGTTGTATGGTGGGCAAATAATGCTGTACAATGCGGAAATTGAAAAGCTAAGTCAGGCTTGCGATAACTACAATGTAGTTATCTCCTGTCTTTGACTGTGCCAGACTTGAAAAAGAAAATCAAGAATTGCAAGAAAAAATGACAGATAGTGCTGTGTACTCCAATATAGACTTGTGTACACAATATACACGAAAAGTCCGTCACAATACTTTTCTTCTTGATAGTGTAAAAAAATATAAAGAGAGGCTTGACTCTCTTAGGGATTTTATTGAGTTGTCGCAAGATGAAGATGACGATTACTCGTCGGAAATCAATGCCGAACTCAATACTCTTTCTAAAGAAATAGATGAGTTTTATGTAAAAGTCCTTCTTAATCAAAAATATGACGATAGCGATGCTATTATGAAAATACACTCAGGTGCAGGCGGAACAGAGGCGTGCGACTGGGTATCAATGCTTTTCAGAATGTACAAAATGTACGCAGAGAAAAATGATATGACATTGTCGGTATATGATTATATTGATGGTGACGGGGCAGGATACAAAAGCATAACTTTCAAAATCTCTGGCGATAATGCTTATGGTTATCTTAAGGGAGAGATGGGAGTTCATAGATTGGTGCGAATTTCCCCGTTTGATTCCAACAAACGTCGTCATACTTCATTTGCATCTGTCGAAGTTATGCCGATAATTGAGGATAATAACGAAGTTGTTATCAATGATAAAGATATAAAGATTGACACATATCGCAGTAGCGGAGCAGGTGGCCAACACGTAAACACAACTGACAGTGCGATACGTATCACGCACTTACCTACAGGCATAGTAGTAACTTGCCAAAACGAGAGGAGCCAACAGCAAAATCGTGAGACAGCAATGAATATGCTTAGGAGTAAGCTTGTGGCTTTGTCGCTAGAGCAAAGAAAACAAAACATAAAAGACATTAAGGGCGAGGTAAAGAAAATTGAGTGGGGCAGTCAAATACGAAGTTATGTATTCTGTCCGTACAAACTTGTAAAAGATAATCGCACCTTATTTGAGACAAGTGATTTGGATAGCGTGATGGACGGAAATCTAAACGACTTTATTTATAGTTATTTGAAGTGTTTGCAAAACTAATTTTGCTAAAAATATTATTTTGCAAAAACATAAAAAGAATATAAGGACAAGTATATGTACGAAGTAGATGCTAAAGAAAAATTTAATAATCTGATGACTACCGACAAAGATGTATATATTTTGGCGATTGAGAGTAGTTGTGACGAAACAAGTGTTGCGGTCGTGAAAAATGGCCGTGAGGTTTTGTCCAATATCATATCCTCCCAAATCGAGATTCATAAAAGATTTGGTGGTGTTGTTCCAGAAGTTGCGAGCCGAAATCACATTATGGCTATCAAAAATGTAGTGGACGAGGCTGTTAGTACATCGGGTGTAAAATTAGAAGACATTGATGCAATTGCAGTGACTTATGGAGCAGGACTTGTGGGAGCACTTATGGTGGGGGTTTCTTTTGCAAAATCTCTAGCTTATGCGCTTAATATTCCACTTATAAAAGTCAATCATATAAAAGGCCACATGAGTGCCAATTATGTGACTTATCCTGATTTAAAACCACCTTTTATTGGACTTATTGTTAGTGGTGGACATACTGCAATAGTAAAAGTAAGTGATTATGTGAAAAATCTTCTTATTGGCACTACTACAGATGACGCAGTAGGTGAGGCGTATGACAAGGTAGCAAAAGTCTTGGGACTTGGTTATCCAGGTGGTCCTGTTATTGATAAAATGGCAAAAGAAGGTCAAAAAAATATTGAGTTTGTAAAGCACAAACCTACAAAAGACTTCTCAATAAGTTATAGCGGACTTAAGACTGCCGTAATCAATTATCTACACAATAAAAAACAACACAATGAAGAAGTAAATATAGCAGATATATGTGCGTCTTTCCAAAGTGAAGCGATTGATCCACTTATTGATAAATGTATACTTGCTTGTAAGAAAAACAAGATGAAAGTCCTAGCAGTAGCAGGTGGAGTCGCTGCCAATTCTTATTTGCGTGAAAATTTGACATCAAGGTGCGAGAAAGAGGGGATTAAGGTCTATTTTCCACCAATGCGACTTTGTACTGACAATGCCGCAATGATAGGTTGTGAGGCATATTTCAATATTCGTTATGGTATGGGACTTGCTGATCTTAGTCTTACTCCCGAGCCAAATATAAATCTTAAATATGCGAAAAAATAATTTTGAAATAAAAAAGAACAGACTTTTACTGTTCTTTTTTTGTGTTTTATATGAGTTTGTTTTAAATTACACATTTTCAATGTTGCCCACAATGGTAGGGTCGCCCTCTCCAAAGTATTTCACAATACCACAGAAAATAGCATAAGCGACCTCATTTTGATAGTCGTCAGTGATAAGTAGTGCTTCTTCATCCGGATTGCTTAAAAACCCACATTCCACGATACTTGCAGGTATGTCCCCGCCACACTTTAATATATAGTAGTCACCTTTGAGTGCTTCCTTTCTAGAAGTTTTAAGTAAATTTGTCAATTGACTCACGATTGCATTTGCAAGATTTTCACCTTTTTCGCTACCTTCTTGGTAAAAAGCTTGAGCGCCCTTTTGGGTAATCTCGGGATAAGAATTGAGGTGGAGGGATATTACCATGTCGGCTTTTGCATTGTCGATTATTTTCTTGCGGTTTTCCATGTCGCTTTTTTTGTAATTAGTGACATTTTGTGAGTAAAGCCCGTCACTATTTGTACGAGTAAGCACCACATCAAAACCAAAGTTTTTTAAATAACTCTCAAGTTTTTTTGTGATAGAGAGAGCTATCTCGCTTTCGCTCACGCCAGTATTTATTCCACTACAACCAGCATCTCTTCCCCCGTGCCCTGCATCAAGTACAATTGTGTAAGAAAAACGACTCTCCGCGCTTGATTGAGTTGCGCGAAAGAGACAAAAAGTGAGACCGAAAGAAAATGTTATTATTAGTAGAAAGGTAATGATAGGTTTTGGTTTTATGGTCAAAAACATAATTCACCTCTTATATAGAGTATATTTTTGCCAGCATTTAATTATGATTGTTTTTGAAAAAGCACTTTTTTGTGATATACTAAAATTGATAAATATGTGTCGGGTGGTGAAAATGACAAATTTTTTTGGGTTTAGGAATTTGACTGAAAATGAAGCAAAACTCGTCAATCCGCAAGTTTTGGCATTTGTAGGAGACGGTGTATACACTATGTATGTACGCAATATGGTAGCTTTGTCCTCAAAGGCAAAAAGTGGTGAATTGCACAAAACCACAGCTTCATTTGTAAAAGCAACTCAGCAAAGTCATATTATAGACCGGATATTGCCAATGCTTAATGAAGCAGAGCAAGACATATTTAGGCGCGGAAGAAATTACAAAACCCATTCAGTTGCAAAAAATGCAAGTGTTGTGGATTATAGGCGTGCGACAGGATTTGAAGCAGTGATAGGGTATCTATATCTTACTGGAAATATGGAAAAACTAAATTTAATATTGGAAGTATGTGTGAAAGAGGATAACAATGAAAATTGAAGGAAGAAATAGTGTAAGAGAAGCACTACTTAGTGGTGCGACCATTTCAAAACTACTTGCGAGTAAAGGCTCAGGCGATAAAGTTTTTGAAGAAATAATTTCTCTTGCAAAACAAAACAATGTGAAAATACAATGGGTAGCAAATGATGTCCTAAATCGTGAGAGTGTGACTAAAAAACATCAAGGACTTATTCTTTACACTGAGGAATTTGAGTATTCAAGTGTGGAAGAAATATTGGCAAGTAAAAAGGATGAAAATCATTTTATTTTGATTTTGGACGGCATTGTGGATCCTCACAATCTAGGCTCGATTATAAGGGTTGCGGATTGTATGGGAGTGGACGGCATTATTATCGGAAAAAACCGCTGTTGTAGTGTAAATGAGGTTGTGGTTAAGACAAGCGCAGGGGCTACTAGTTATGTGAAAGTGGCTAAAGTCACCAATATCAACACAACAATCGAAAATCTAAAAAAACAAAATATTTGGGTGTATGGTTGCGAATTGGGTGGAGTCGATGTCACAAAATGCGACCTTAAAGGTAATATTGCAGTAGTTATTGGCTCGGAAGGTAATGGCATAAGTGCACTTACTAAAAAACTTTGTGACCAAATTGTTACGCTTCCTATGTGGGGAAATGTCAATTCACTAAATGCGAGCGTTGCTTGCGGAATGGTGGTATATGAATGTTGTCGACAAAGGAGAAAGTAATGGACGAGAAAGAAGTCATTTTACTGGCTCAAAAGGGTGATAATGGCGCGATTGACGAGTTGTTTTCTAAATATAAAAAACTCGTAGTAAGCAGGGCTCGTAAATATTATCTTGTAGACGGTGATATAGACGACCTTATACAAGAAGGTATGGTTGGTTTTTTAAAAGCAATCAATACTTTTGACGCGAAGAAAGGTGAGTTTTCTGCTTATGCAAAGAGACTTATCAATAATGAGATACTTAATCTTATAAAGAAGAGCAACACAAAAAAGCAAACATTATTTAATGAGCACCTAGAACTAAATAATCAAGGTGAGATAGTGGTCGACGATTCTACAAGCGTTGGTCTTTCGGACAATATGTCGCCAGAGAGCGAGTTTTTGAGACAAGAGAAGTATGAAAATCTAATAGAAGAAATACATTCGCACTTGAGTGATTGGGAGAATAGTGTACTCAATTTGTATCTAGAAGGTTATTCGATTGCGGAGATACAAAAAACACTTGACACTACATATAAAAGCGTTGATAATGCTTTGACAAGGATAAAAAATAAGTTAAAATCATTGAGATAGGAGAGGGTATGGGATATCAAGCATTATATAGAAAATATAGACCTCAAAACTTTAATGATGTTGTGGGACAAAAGCACATAACACAAAGCCTTACAAATCAAATTAAAAATGGGCAAATTAGCCACGCATATTTGTTTACTGGCACAAGAGGTACTGGCAAAACAACAATTGCGCGTATTTTTGCTCGTGCGATAAATTGCGAACACACAAAAGATGGCAGTCCATGTAATGAGTGTGAGACTTGTAAAGTTTTGAGTGTGCCTAGCAATATTGACATAACCGAGATTGACGCAGCTTCAAATAATGGTGTTGATAATATCCGTGACTTAAGAGAAAAGGTAAAATATCCACCGATAAATGGAAAATATAAGGTATATATTATAGACGAAGTGCATATGCTTACGGATAGTGCTTTTAATGCACTTCTTAAGACTTTGGAAGAACCACCAAGTTATGTTGTGTTTATTTTGGGTACTACAGAAGTGCAAAAACTTCCTGCGACAATACTATCTCGTTGTTTGCGTTTTGACTTCAAATTGATTTCTTCCGAACAACTTGAAGAACTTATATCTCGTATTTTTGACGATAGCAAAATCGCTTATGAGAAAGAGGCTGTAAGTATGATTGCGCGCCTTGCAGAAGGAAGTGCTCGTGATGCATTGTCACTTGCAGATATGTGTGTGGCGTATACCAATAAGAAAGTAACATACGCGTCAGTAGTAGAGGCACTTGGCACAACATCTAAAGACACTCTTCATGCACTTGCGGATTGTGTAGTCAATAAAAGAGTGGATAGTGTGCTAGGCAAAATTGACGAGATTGCTCGTAGCGGTAAGAATATTGCCCAACTTTCAAAAGACCTAGTGGGTTATCTTAGAGATATTGCTGTTGTCAAAACATGCAAAAACTATAATGACATATTGAAATATCCGAAAGAGGTTGTTGCAAAACTTGAGGAATTTAATACTTGCGATATAAATGTTGTGCTAAATGCGCTTAAAAATCTAGCAAGTCTCGAACAAGAATTCCGTTATACACAAAATCCACGAGCACTATTTGAGATTGTAATGTTGGGACTTGTAAGTGAAGGAAGTGCAAGCGCACAAAATCCACAAAACATGGTGTTGCCCCAGGTAAAAGTGGAGATTGATGAAAAGAAGATTTTGGGAAATATCCTAATAAAACTACGCGAAAGAAAAGAAATGAAACTATATGTCCTAATGGATAGTGTAAAAGATATTAGATTGGACAATAAAATACTAGATATGATTGTGGGTAGCAAGGATAATTTTCAAGCACTTAATAATGCAGAAAACATCAAGATATTTAATGAAGTACTAAAAGAAATGGGACATGACTTAAGTGCAAAATTTTCATTAAATGAAGAAAAAGATGAAAAAGTCGATATTGAAGAAAAACTTAAAAATCAATTTGGAAAACTATTTAGTGTAGAAGGAGAATAAAATGTACAAGGGTATGAATTTTGGTGGCGGAAATATGCAAAATCTAATGCGCCAAGCACAAAAGATGCAAGAGCAAATGCAAGCACAAATGGCTAGAGCTGAAGAAGAACTTGAGAATGCCGAGCTTAAAGGTGTGTCAGGTGGTGGTATGGTAGAAGTCACAGTTAATGGCAAAAAACAGGTACTAGGTGTCAGCATAAGACCTGAAGTGGTAGACCCAGATGATGTTGAGATGCTAGAAGACCTTATTGTCGCAGCTTTTAATGAGGCGGCAAATAAGGCTGATGAATTGGAGGCTAAAGTAAAGCCTAATACTGGAGGCTTGTTTTAGTCAATGAAAAACCATATTGAAAGCATGCAAAAACTTATCAATGCATTTGAGTTTTTGCCAAGTGTAGGCAAAAAAACCGCCGAGCGTTATGCCTACGATATTCTAAATTTAAGTGATGAGCAAGTAAATCTTTTTGCTGACAGCCTTAGAGAAGTGAAAGAAAAAATCCACTTTTGTAAAGTTTGCGGCACTTTCACCGATAAAGAGGTGTGCGATATTTGTGCGAATAGAAAAAGTGATACAATTTGTGTTGTGAAGTCACCTAAAGATGTTATTGCACTTGAAAAAGCAAAAGATTTTAATTGTATTTATCATGTATTGCATGGTACAATTTCACCTCTTGAGAATAAAGGGCCAAATGATATCCGCATTAAAGAACTTGTCGAGCGCATAAGTGAGGGAGAAATCAATGAGGTTGTTATTGCGACAAATCCTGATGTTGAGGGTGAGGTGACAGCGACATATATTTCGCGTCTTATAAAACCACTAGGAGTAAAAGTGACTCGTCTTGCGCAAGGTATTTCAATTGGTAGTGACCTTCAATATGCTGACGAAGTTACACTTACCAAAGCTATGCAAGATAGAAAAGAAATATAAAAAGAAGATGGGCTACCATCTTTTTTATTTTTATATTGGGGTGTTGTTTTTTGTTTGAATGCTGATAGTAATCAAAAATAATTCAATTTCATATATATCACAAAGGGGAATAAGTATATGAAGTTTTATAAGGATTATGTAGATGATTATAGCGACGACTTGGTGGAAAAACTAAATATCGAATATTCAAAATCGCTTGCGTCTCGAGAAAGTCAAGTGGCGTTTCTTGAGAGGAATGAATATTACAATGAAAAACAGTTGTTTCTTCTGAATCAAAAGCTTATTCTTTGTAATAATGCTCTGAAAAGACTTTCACAATTGGATAATAGAAGCTTTTTGCAAGAAGCGATAGAGAAAACTGAAAACAATAGTGTCGCAATCGCAAGTTGTTGTGGTAAAAACAATGATTGGGATTGTTTGTATTATTCTTCTGCTTGTCCTGAGCAAAACTCATGTCGACCGAACAAAAGACATTATCGCTGCGATAATGATTTTTGCTGTAATGAATTCAACGTTTGTTGTGGAGACTATTGTGATAAAGAGTGGGAGGTTGTAAATCAATTGCTACTACTTCTTACGATAAAAAACCTACCAATCAGTCATCTAATACTATTTGATATGCTAAAATGTAGGACGAGTATATTGCAGAAAATTCATTCTATGTACATAAGAAATTAAAAAGCCAAGACTTTGTTTTTCACTATTGACATAGTGTTTTCCCGAGTATATAATCATTACATAAGTGGGGAGAAAATTATGAATGATGATGAATTTGCAGATATACCGTATCTAACTACTCTTTCAAGAGAGGGCGTTAAAAAGTGTAAGGAATTTGAAAAACTTATAAAAATAGAGTTTGGGAATCTTGTTTCGTCATATCGATTTCTAAACAAATATTATAATGAAGTGACTAAAGATGTACCAACTTTTTTAAAAAGCCATTTGTGTTTAATTTACAACCAACAATTTGGAGAGGATTATTGTAGAGCAACAAATGAATTGTTGGGCGATGAGTCTCTTGGATACAATATTATGTTGACTGATGAAGAAACAATAAAAAATTCTGTGATTGGAACAGATGACAAAATTACCTTTAATAAATATGTGGAATTTGCAAAATACGCAGACGAAAAGTATGATGAATTTCACGATAAAATGGAAACACTGATTGAAGAAGAAAACAATTATTATGAAGAATGGACGTGGGCTTTTGAAAAATTGTTGGAGACTTCAGGTGTAATCAATGAAGATGGGCAATTGGGGCTTAAAATACCTACAAATGAGGCCGACATTGTTGTCGAATATATCCAACAACATGCCAAAATGAGTACATTTATTAACGGTTATGACAACTGTCTTGAAAAGAATCTCCAAGTGGACAAAATAGATGATAAGCTTAAGGATATGGAAGAAGGATTGGGTGAAGTGGAGACTGAGATTACTGAAGAAGATGTTAAAGAATTATTGAGAAGCATGTGTGATAAAGATACTGAAGAAGATTCGGAAAATAATAAGAATATTGACGCAATTGAAAACGAGGGAAAATAACCTCGTTTTTTGTTTTTTCTTAAATTCTAATTGAATGCTTTAATAAAAATATCAAAATATATTTACTGACAAATTTTGTAAACTTTAAAAATGTGTTTTATTATGTTTTTTTAAATTATTTTGTTGTGATATAATACATTTAGAAAAATGGAGTAATAAAATGAGGATTTTACATACTGCCGACTGGCATATTGGTCGTAGAAGCGACGACCTTGATAGAAGTGCAGAAATAAAAGAAGCCTTAGACCACGTTGTGCGAATAGCAAAAGAAAAAGAAGTGGATATGGTAATCATTGCAGGAGATATCTACGATACTCTTGTTCCTTCTGCCGAATCAGAAAATTTGTTGTACAATACACTAAGCCAATTGAGTAATAATGGTGACACAGCCGTAATTGCAATTGCGGGCAATCATGACGAGCCAAAACGTCTTTCAAATGCGAGCGTTTTTGCTAGTAGATTTAATATCTACTTGGTTGGTTATTATGACGATATCAAGATACCTTCTCCAAATACCTCTCGCAATATATATGCGACTGAATGTGGAAAGGGTTATATAAAATTTAAGACACAAAAAGGAGAGGAAGCAGTCGTGGTATGCCTTCCTTATCCTTCTTATTACCGTTATAAAGAAATCAAGAAAGATGACGACAATCTAAATGCAAGTATTAAAAAGTGGATGGAAGAGGGTGTAAAACAATTTGGTGACGACACAATCAATATTTTCACTACTCACGTTTTGTCATATGGTGAAGCTGCAAAAATGCAAGACGATATCTATACAGTTTCGTCTCCATTCCCATTTATAGAAAATAGTGTTTATGAGTGTAAGGCGCATTATACTGCGCTTGGTCATATTCACCGTAATTGCTGTATCAATGAAGGTCGTAATGTCAATTATTCGGGCTCTATCATCAATACTGCATTTGGTCTTGCCAATGACCTTGATAAATACGTAAATGTAGTAGATTTGGACGCTAAGAATGGAGTTACAAATATAGAGAAAGTACAAATACCTGCAAAGAAAATGTACACATTTAGAGGAGATAATCTAGACACCCTTCATGCTTTCTGTGAAGAACATGTAAATGACTATGTAAAAGCTATTATTACAAGCAAACGTAGTTATGAATATGCCGAGCTTAAAGAATTCCGTGCAAAAAATCCTAATCTTGTGACTCTTAGTGTTGTGACTGATGAAATCATGCAATTAAAGAATGTGGAGAGTAAAAAAGACCTTACAAATAGCGAGATTTTTGAGCATTTTGTTATGGCAAAACGCGGAGAAAAACCTAGACCAGAGGTGAAGGAATTATTTTTGAAATTGATGGGGGAAAATTTGTATGAAACCGATTAATTTGAAAATAAAAGGCATAAATAGTTATGTTACAGAGCAAGAAGTTTGCTTTGATAAATTAAGTGAAACCAATCTTTTTGGTATTTTTGGTGAGACTGGTAGTGGTAAGACCACAATCCTTGATGCGATTGTAATTGCGCTATACGGTACAAGCGACAGGGAGACTATTGCCAATCTTATAAATGTAAATACGAAAGATGCATATATCATATTCGAGTTTGAGATAGCGTGGGAGGACAAACCTACACGTTATGTTGTTACACGCACATACAAGGCGCGTAAGAGCGGTGTAAAGAGCGAAGCTTTGCTTGTGGAGAAAGCTACAGGTAAAGTTATTGCGGACATGACAGACAAAGTAAATGAGGCATTGCTGAAGATTATTGGTTTTGGAAAGAAAGAATTTACAAAATGTATTGCACTTCCTCAAGGTGAGTTTGATGCATTCTTACTTGACACCCCAGCCAATCGTAAAAAGACTGTTGCAAAACTTTTCAATATAGAACATTTTGGTGCCATGCTTAATGACAAATTAAAACGTCATAAAGATATGCTTACCCTAAACAAACTTAATACTCAAGACAAAATCGCTATGTATGGCGACGTGAATGATGAAGTAATCGCGATTCTTAACAACCAACTTAAAGACACCAAAAAAGAACTTACTCAAATTACCAAGTCGCTAGAGAAAGATAAGAAAGAATACGAAGTGATGCTTGAGGATTATCAAAACAATGAAAAATTGATAGATGCAATGGCGCAATTGACTGTTATGAAAGGCGATCAAGAGGAAATCAATTATTGTAAAAAACAAGTAGAATTTACTCAAAAATATGGTGACTATCTTTTATATTACAATAAAAAAGAAGTTTGCGAAAAATCCATCAAGGAATTGAAAGAGGAACTAAAAGCTGATCAATCTAGCCTTATAAAATATAACAATGAGTACGATAAAGTATTAAAGAATATATCAATTGTACAAGATAAAAACCGCGAAATTGAGGAAAAGATAAATGCTTCTAAAGAAAAACTTATGGAGTATAATCGTCTTGACAATTTGCTAAAGAATGCAATTGATAAGAAAAATAGAAGTGTACTTGAGATAAATCAGTTGCTTCTTGGAATCAAACAAATCAAAAACGACCTTGCCGAATATAGAAAAACTCTTGATGTTGAGAAAATGCACTACAAGGCATTGGAAAAGAGTATCTTTGACAATATGGATATTTTAGACAAAATCAATGAGTGTAAAAATTGTCAAACACAAGAGAGTTTTCTTGATTATTTGTCGCATATAAAGACTATTATTACTACCGATTCTTTGGAAGAAGTACGTCAATACAATGTATACGACGAAATTATGGATATGCACAAATCTATTGATGATTATGACAATTTCACAAGAAAGAGTATTGCAGGTCTTAAGAATGACCTTGATACATTCAATAATCTTGGTGGAATAGATAAGATTCAAAGTGAATTGGAGCGTAAAAATGTTGCATTAAATAAAGAGTGTGACAAAATTGAAGATTTGCTTGAAGATGCTAAAAAACGCATTATCATATCTGAGACACAAATTGCTGAAAAACAAAGTCAGCTTACAGCATTTAAAAATGAGACTTTAGAAAGTGATATTGAAGTCAAAGAATTGAAAATCCAAATCAAGGAGCTTGGTGACGTTAAGTCTTTAAAGCTTTTTGAAGCTGCGTACAAGAAAAACAATGAGCTAATTGCAGAATTTGAGCAAGAAAAAACTCGTATAATTGAAGAAAGAAATACTTTGAATGTAAATATTGAAGTTAATTTGGTGCAAATCGAAAACTTTGAAGAGACATTGAAGGAAGTCAAGAAAAACATCAAAGGTCTTAATATCAAGACTGTAAACGATAATATTGAAGATGTTAATTTGCATTTAAGTCCTGAAGAATTAAAGCAAACTCAAGACAAGATTGCAAAATACGAAGAGACTCTGCTTACTCAAAAGGCAATCATTGACCAATTAAAGAGTGTATGTAAAAATACTGGCATCACAAAACAAGTCATCGATAGTGTAAGTAAAAATATAAAAGATAAAGAAGCTCGCGAAAAAGAATTGAGTATCAAGCAAGCGGTTGACAAGGCAGAACTTGATACATTAAAGGCAAATCTTGTAAGAGTTAAAGCTTTGAATAAGGAGTATGATGAAGTCAAAGCCCAACTTGACACCGCACTAGAACTTCAATCTTTAATCCAAAATGGAAGTCTGCTTGACTATGTAAGCGAGGAATATATGTATCTTATTACTGACTTTAGTAATAAATATGTATACAACATAAGCAAGGGCAAATTCTTATTAAAATACGACGGCGAATTCTATGTAATAGACAACTTTAATGGCGGGGTTGTGCGTGGAGTTAAGACCTTGTCAGGTGGTGAGAGGTTTATTATTTCTCTAAGTATCGCACTTGGTATTTCTCAAAGTATCGCAATCAACAATAATCGTCCATTTAATTTCTTCTTTATTGACGAAGGTTTTGGAAGTCTGAGTGAAGGATATATTGAGAATGTACTTGAGAGTTTTGACTCATTGATTAGTCTAAACTTTACTGTCGGATTTATTTCGCACGTTGAGAAAATGCAAGAATTTATCAATAATCGTATTATTGTTACAAAACACAATAATGAAGAAGGTAGTATAATAAAACAATATTACTAAGCATAAATAAAAAGTGTTGCAAATATAATATTTCTGATTAGGGGAAGAAATATGAAAAAATTTGTAGCACTTTTATTTTTGTTTGTAACATGTCTTTCTTTTGCTGGTTGTGATAGTACAGCTGAGAAAGGATTGAAAAAAGCATCTAAAAATATAAACGAATATAATATGAAAATTACATTGGAGGACAATATGCTTTCGGTCGTGCAAAGAACTAAGTACATCAATAAAAGTGATGATGTACTAGAGTCATTATGCATGCACGTATATCCAAGAAGTTTTCGAGAAGACGCTAAAAACAGCCCAGTAGGAAGACTCTATACCGACAAGGCTTATCCTAATGGCAAGAGTTATTGCGATTTTGTTATTTCAAAACTTGTAGTCGAGGAAGAAGACAAACAAGTATACTTTGGTGGAGAGGACGAAGATATATTGGAAATAGACCTCAACAGCGGTATATACCCAGATGAAAGCATTGAAATAAATATTGAGTATCATATGACGCTGCCTAATATAAATCACCGTTTTGGATATGGAGACAGCACATATAATATCGCCAATTTTTATCCAATAATGTGTGTATATGAAGATGGGTGGTGTAAAGATAGTTATAATAGTAATGGTGACCCATTTTACAGTGATCTCGCAAACTACAATGTAGAGTTTACGGCAAATAAAAACATGAAAATAGCAACAAGTGGGTATGTATTGTCAGAAAGTGCGAATAAAAACACTAATACATATACGATACAGGCTAAGGGCGTAAGGGATTATGCATGTGTATTAAGTGACAAATTTGAAGTGATATCAGGTAAGACAAATAATGGTACTGAAGTTATGTATTATTACTATGACGATTTGGATGCTATTGATAATTTGCAGGCGGGCCTTGATGCGATAAACACTTTTAGTGAGTTGTTTTGCGAGTATCCATATTCTACTTTCTCCATTGTGAAATCTAATTTTCTTCATGGTGGAATGGAATATCCGACACTTGTGTATATCAGTGACAGTGTGACTGAGCCTGCTGATTATAAAAATGTCATTGTGCATGAGACGGCTCATCAATGGTGGTATGGACTGGTGGGTAGTAATGCTTTTAGATATGGTTGGCTTGATGAGGGATTGACAGATTTTTCCACTGCATTGTTTTACAAATATAATCCTCAATACAATGTAAATTTTGATGACATTATCAAAAACACAACAAATAGTTATGTCACTTTTGTTGATTTGTATACCAAGGTGCTTGGTAGTGTGGATACTGATATGAAAAGAGCGGTGGATCAATTTGCTACCGAACCTGAATATGTGTATGTTAGTTATGTAAAAGGTGCACTTCTTTACAATACGCTTTACGAAACCTTTGGCGAAGAAAAATTTTTAAAAATACTTCAAAATTATTTGAGGGAATACAAGTATCAAAACGTAACTCCTGATCATTTTGTCGGGATAGTTGAGCAAGTCACAATGAAAGATATGACAAGTTTTTTTGATAGTTGGTGGAATGGTGAAGTAGAAATAAAAGCCATTGATTAGTGAGAAAAATTACCAAGAGGAATATGACAGGAAAAAGACGTTACTTCTTTACAGGTGACGTCTTTTTGTGTTATTATAAATTTGGTTTACAAAGGAAAAGAAATGAGAGTTTGTACTTTGTCGAGTAGTAGTAAAGGCAATTGTACCATTGTGTATACAGAGAAGACTAAGGTATTGATTGACATTGGTATTACGCTCGAGGATTTGGAAGAAAAACTTAATAAGATTGGCGTAAATCCAAATGAAATAACTGCCATAATCAATACCCATGACCACAGCGACCATATTAAAGGTGTGGGTGCTTTTATGCGTAAATACAAAGATACTCTTTTGTTTTGCTATTGCGATAGTTATGATAGTGTTTGTGGAAAAATTGGCAGGGTAGATAAAACCCATGTTATTTCATTTATAGACGACCCTTTTGAATTGGGTGAGTTTGTGATAAACCCTTTTAGGCTTCCACATGATGCGACAAGTTGTGTGGGATATACTATATCTTGCGGAAACAAAAAGATGAGTATAGCTACCGACTTAGGTCATGTTACACCTGAGATAGTATCCAATCTTGTCGACAGTAGGCTTGTTATACTAGAAGCAAATCATGACGAAAATATGCTCCGCAATAATCCTAAGTATAGTTTTGTATTAAAGAGTAGGATTTTAGGTAAAAATGGCCATTTAAGCAATATTACTAGTGCGAAAGTTGTGGCACGTCTTGCGGAATATGGTGTAAGACAGGTTGTGCTTGCTCACTTATCAGAAGAAAACAATACTCCTGATTTGTGTTTTCAGACGGTTGTAGATTATCTTAGCAGTGTAGGTATAATTGAGGGCGAGCATATCAAAATAACTGTTGCACCTGCGCGAAATATAGGCGGTATATTTTTGCTCAAATAACACACACTAAAAACGACTAATATGGTCGTTTTTTTATTGAGGTTTTTTATGAGAAAAATATATAAAAAATGCATTACTTTTTGTGTTTGTTTTATGGTCCTAAGTTTGCTTATTTCGGGCTGTGAAAGCACAAACCAAATCAATCAAAACACTGAAATTAAGCCATTAAATGAGGTTTTGATAAATAGCAGGGTGTACGAAGATACGTCAGCACTTGCGGACAATGTAACACCAGCAATTGTAGGTATTACATCGGCTGATAGTGCTGGAGAAAGTGTGGGAAGTGGAGTTTGTATTGCTAGTGGTGGTTATGTATTGACCAATGCACATGTTGTGACCAATCCCAATTATATTTATCTTCATCTAAGCAATGGTGATAGTGGCAGAGCGCATCTTGTGTGGCAGGACGAAAGTCAAGATATTGCTATATTAAAGACCGAACTTAGTCTTCCATATCTTGCTCTTGCAGATATTGACGATGTGCGAGTAGGTGAAGATATTGTGGCAGTGGGTACACCTTTGACATTGTCATTAAAACATACTTTCACTAAAGGGATTGTGAGTGCTCTCAATCGTACTATAAAAGTATCGAATCTTGGCGGAGAGAGTTATATGCAAAACCTTATCCAACACGATGCAAGCCTCAACCCTGGCAATTCGGGCGGGCCTCTCATCAATTCGCGTGGGGAGGTCTTGGGGATAAACACACTCAAAATAAGTGGCGGAGAAGGTATTGGTTTTGCTATACCGGTAAAAAGTATTGCGAGTGCACTTCAAAATGTGACTGACAATGGCGAATATATTACTCCTTATTTGGGATTGTATGGTTTTGATAGTGAAATAGCGTCATATTATGGCAAATCAAATATTCAAAATGGTGTTTATATCCTAGATATATCACAAAATAGCCCTTTAAGAGCGTGTAATATTGAGCAAGGAGATGTAATAACATCTTTTAATGGAGTGAATGTAAATAATATGCTGGATCTAAGAAATGAATTGTACAAATGCCAATGTGGTGATATGGTGAAGATACAATATTTGCAAAACAATATTTTGAAAGAAACAGATATAAGACTCATACAAAAAAATTAAAAAACTATAGAAAGACACAGTGTGTCTTTTTTTGTGGTTTATTTATTGATATTAAGACTTGATTTTTATCTTATTTTTAATATATAATAATTATATGAGAAAAAATGATATAAAAACAACAACATACCGAACAAATTATACCCTTATTGATGGATTGAAGGTTTTCTTTTATGCCATAATTTTACCTATTATTGTGTCAATCGCATTGACATTGGTATTTACATTAGTGTCTGCGCTTATGGATATTCCATATGACAAATTTCTAAATTCGCGTTTTGTGGCTTATGTAAATATTGTTGCGATGGGCATTGCGTATTTGATTTTGTATTTTGTATTCAACAAGAAAAACAAAATTAAAAACTTTTCTAGTTGTGGACTTAAAAACAAACCGGACGTTATATATCTTATATTAAGTATAGTTGCGGGAGTGGGTTGTGTATTTGTATTTGAGCCGATTACAAGTCTTATTCTTGGTGGCTTGGAGAAAATTGGCTTTAATGTGATGGGTGACCTTCCATATGTTATGGATACATGGCCAAGGATAATCCTAGGCATCATAGGTTATGCACTTCTTCCAGCCATTGCTGAAGAACTTGTTTTTCGCGGTGTAGTACAAAAGGCTTTCGGATCTAGATGCACTGCTTTCTGCACAATTTTCTTTTCTACTTTCTGTTTTGTGATTATGCACGGCAGCCTCCAACAATTCATATATCAAATTGTGCTTGGTGTTGTACTTGCAAGTTTTTATTATTTCACTAAAAATATTCTTTATTCTTTTATTTTCCATTTTGTCAATAATCTAACTGTTGTGATAATGTCTCTTATTGGCATGCCAAAATACATGGAAAATGGTTTCTTCTATATTAGTGACTTTATGGGTTATTTTATGCCTATACTTCTTTGTGTATTGGGTATAGGTCTGATTGTACTACTTGTGTGGTTTTTGAGCATAAGATATAGAAGACAAACAAAAGGCCAAGAAATGGTGGTCGAAGGCGATAATATCATAATTGAAGAAGAAAACAAAAAACTTGGACTAAGAGTTTTTACCTCTAAGATAAGTCTAAATGAAAAATATTACTTTATGCTTGGTATGGCTTCGGCAATTATTATTTGGATTTTTAATACATTTGGTTATTTTTAAAGGAGTTTTATGTACACTCGTCAAGAACAGACTAAAAAATCAATATTCAAAACTTATCTGATTTACTTTATCAGTATGTCTTTGTTCTGTGTTATGCGTATTGCTGTCGCAGAGGGTTTTTTGTCGGATTTGAGTGCAAATTGGCAAGATGTAATCGGGACACTTATTATTCAAGGATTGATAATGTTTGCTTTGCCAATGGTCTTATATTGTACATTTATAAAGGTAAAACCTAAATCTTTGTTTAAGACATGCAATTTTACAAAGGTAAATACTGCGACTGTTTTTATTTCCCTTGGTTTGGGTGTTTGTATGTTTTTTATAACAATTGCTGTGTCGGCGGTTTTTAATGGTATAATATCCTTTTTCGGGTATCAAGTGCCATTATCTTTTGGTGTTTCTGAGCCAATTGATACAGGTATAGGTAAGTTTTTCTTAGATGTGTTGTTGATTGCTGTTTTGCCGGCGATAGGGGAAGAGTTTTTGCATAGAGGAGTGGTTTTGCAGGGCACAAAACATGAGGGCTTTGGAAAAGCGATTGTAATGAGCTCGGTGCTATTTGGACTTATGCACTTAAATATTTCTCAAGTTAGTTATGCTATTGTATTAGGGCTTATAATGGGATTTGCTTCGGTTGTTGCAAAAAATATTTGGGTACCTATTATAATGCACTTTACCAATAATTTCATTGCTGTTTATCTTGATTATGCGGCAGTAAATGGATGGTTTGGTGGAGGATTTTATTCGACATTGGCTGAATTGTCTAAGTCGTCCATGGTGGTTGTGTTTGTAGTGTGTTTTGTTGCGTTGCTTGCTATAGCATGCTTGATGATATATCTTATTCTGCAACTTTTCAAACAAAACATTCTTAGAAAGGTCAATCGTGCGATTGATGATGTTTATGCGGACAATGGAGAAAGAATGACAGACGATCCTATTGTTATTCAAAAAAGTCGCATGCTCCAACAAATGCTTGAAGAAAACACGCTTCTAAATCTAAATTATGAAGCAATGAAAAGCCCAATTGAAGTTGTTATGCCAAAGCAAAAGGTAAAATACAAAACCTCCCTTAAGGACCATATCTTCTTAATCGCAAGTATTATTTTGGGTGGTTTGGTAACATTGTTTACTTTGATTTGGGGCTTTATTTAGGAGTGTTATGAAGATAAATATACTTTGTGTAGGAAATATAAAAGAAGATTTTTACACTCAAGCATGCAATGAGTACCTAAAGCGTCTTAAAAAATTTCACAATGTGGAAGTATTTGAGGTGGCGGAAGAAAAATTGTGTAAAAATCCCAGTCAAAAAGACATAGAAAAAGTCAAGGTTGAGGAAACAAAGCGACTTGAAAAACTTATCAAGGGACATCTTGTTCTTCTTGATGTAAATGGTAAAAGTTATTCGAGTGAGGACTTTAGTGAAAAAATCCAAAAATTACAAAACACAACATCTATCATCACTTTTGTTATAGGTGGGAGTTTTGGTGTGAGTGATGATATGAAAAACAAAAGCCAGGACAAACTTAGTTTTTCTAAATTCACATTCCCTCACCAATTGATGAGAGTGGTTTTGCTCGAACAATTATATCGTGCGAGTACTATTGCTAATAATATTACTTATCATAAGTGAGGTAAGAATGGACGAAAAGTATATGAAAATCGCATTAAAACAAGCTCAAATAGCTTATGATAACGAAGATATTCCGGTGGGCGCTGTAATCGTATCGGATGGCAAAATAGTGGCGAGAGCCTACAATAAGAAAAACAAACTAAAAAATCCACTTGCCCATGCCGAGATAATTGCAATAAATAAAGCTTGTAAAAAGAAGGGTGATTTCAGATTGGAAAATTGTACCATGTATGTCACTAAAGAACCTTGCCTTATGTGCTATGGTGCTATTATGAGTGCTCGAATAAAAAAGGTTGTTTATGGTGCAAGTGACCTTAAATATGGTTGTGTGGAAAAAGGTAAACAGTTTGATTTTAATCACACTTGTGAGTGGCAAAGTGGTATTTTGGACAGTGAGTGTAGTCAAATACTAACACGCTTTTTTAAGGAGTTGAGGAAAAAATGATAACTCAATTAGAAAGGGAAATTCTGGTAGAAAACAAAAAATTGTCTGTCTTTGTGATAATAATAAAAGACAAAAAAGAAAAAGAGATACTTGGTTTTACTTTGAGTGATTGGGTAGCAGATGCTGTTGGTGATTTTTCGTCGATTGTTATTGAAAGGGAAAAGGAAGATGTTTTAGACTTTGCCAAGAAGTATCTTACCAATTCTTCGTATACATTAGTACTAAGTGGAAATCTGCCGCTTATTACAAAAAATGCAATTAGAAATCTTGTTGATTATGCCACATTTAAATCGGTAAATGCTTGCAAGTTTATGGGTGGCGGAATATACAATACTGAATATTTGAAGCAGACTAAAAATATATTTTATGATTCGGTATACACTCAGAATGATGACTTATTTTATATTGTTGAAAATGCAAAACAATTGGCTTATGCGACTGAAGTATTGAGAAGTAGAATAATTGACTTTCATATCGCAAATGGTGTTTGTTTTAAAAGTATTAAAAACACTGTTATTGAAAAGAATGTTGTAATAAAGAGTGGTGTTGTGATAAATGGTGGCAATACAATTAAGGGTGACACAGTCATCAATGAAGGGTGTATTATTAAAGAAAATAATATCATAGAGGATAGTGTTTTGGGTAAAAATGCCTGCGTTGCAAACTCAACTATCTTAAAAACAAAAATTGGCAATGACACCATAATAATGCCATATTCCAATATAAACGAGTGTGATATTGGCAATAATGTAATAGTTTTTGGCAATATTTCATTATTAAAGAAGAAAATAAAAGACAATAGAAAAATAAAGAATAAAGAGGTAAACTAATGATTGCTATAGTAGGTCTTGGTAATCCAGACGACAAGTATCAGAATACATATCACAATACTGGTTTTAATGTAATAGATGCTTTTGCATCTGCGCATAATGTAAACATGAAAAAATTCAAGTATTCGGGAAGATATGGAGAATGCAAAATAGGCAAAGAAAAAGTTTTGCTATTAAAACCAATGACATACATGAATAATAGTGGAAGAGCTGTAGGTGAAATGGTGCGCAAGTTGAAATTGCCTCTTAATCGTGTTGTTGTTGTGTATGATGATATTGATTTGCCTGTAGGGGTTTTGAGATTGCGCTCGTGTGGTAGTGCTGGTACTCATAATGGAATGCGCGATATTGTAAGTGTAGTAGGAAGTGAAAACTTTCCAAGGCTGAGGGTAGGAATAGGTAGGGATGCTAATTTGCAATTGGCTGACTATGTTTTAAGTAAAATTTCACCTATGAATATGGAGATATATAAAAGAAGTTGTTATCCTTTGGCTGTAAAGGTCTTGGAAGAAATTGTACTAAAAGACTGTGATGTGGAGAAAATAGACATAACAAGGTTGTAGATAATGTTTAATAAATTTATTAAAAGGGGTGGTCTTCTCGACACCCTTTTCAATTCAATAGAAAATGATGAAAGAGTGTCAGTATTTGGTTGTGGACTTGGTGAAAAGCTTAATATAGTACGTGAAACTGATAAATTTTTTCTATATGTTGTAAATAGTGAAAGTGACGGGGAAAATATTTTTGAAAAATTGGTCTCCATGGGACTTAGAGTGAAAGTTTTGTTTCACAACCCATCTCCAAGTAATCTATTTATTCAAAAAGACATGATTAAAATACTAGGTGACGCCATTGATGGTAATTTAGACGGATTGATTGTCAATCCGTTGCTTTTGATGTCTTCTCTTCCTAGCTCTCAGCACTTAAAAACTCAAAGGCTTGTTGTGAAAAAAGAGTCTAGTGTTTCTTTAGATGAAGTGAAAAAGCGATTGCTGTTGTTGGGGTTTGAGAGGAGCGAATTTTTGGATGAGAGTGGTCAGTTTTCTGTAAAAGGTGATACGCTTGATTTAATATTAAATGACAAATATTATCGTATGTTTTGGGATTGGGACATTCTAAAACAGATAAAGGAATGTGACAGGGCTACTCTGATTCCTGTAGCGGAACTTGATGAATTGGAGATATTTGGCAATAAAATTTTGGATATTGATTTTGACAAACTTGCTTTAGATATCAAGTCTTCAAAAAATGACGAATTGAAGAAATATTCAGAAGCAAGTGTCAACACCAACAATATGTGGTACCTGCCATACACAAACAATTTTGTGTCAAATATATATGGGGTTTCTGACAATATCTGCATATATTTTAATGATACGAAGTTGACTTATGACAATCTTATTCAAGACATTAAAGCACACAATGAAGATATAAAATGTGGGATAAAAGAGGGTAGGTATTTACAATCTCATTCGTCTTGTATAATCTCTGATAAGATACAATTTCCTGACAATGTTGCGATTGTTGGATTTCAGCATATAACAAATGCCAATCGATTGTTTGCGCCAAAACGTGTATTTAGTTTTAAATGCATGCCAAATATTTCATACAATAAAAACTGGGATTTGTTGTCTTTTGATATTTTGTCAAAACCGTCATCGGCGAGTCAGTTGCTTTTTGTAAAGAATGATACAAATGCGAATCAGATAAAGGCTGTTTTGGAAAGAAAGGGTATTGATTGCAATATTGTGTCATCGGTATCAAGTGCTTTGTCTGGTGTGAATATCATAACAAAACCATGGGGTGTTTCTTGTGGTTTTGTAGACGACAATATCTATGTTTATTCAAGTGAGTCACTATTTGGAAAGCATAAGAGTGTAAAGTCATTAAAAAATGTCGGCGAAGCATTTGAGATAGAACTGCCTAAGACTAATGACATTGTGGTGCATAATGTACATGGTGTGGGAAGGTGTCTTGGAGTAGAGTGTCTAAAACTTAGCGACTCGAGTCGTGACTATGTGATTATTGAGTACAAGGCAGGAGACAAACTTTATCTGCCTGTCGAAAATATAAATTCTATTTCAAAGTATATTGGTGGTGATCAAGCGCCAAAACTTAATAAATTGGGAAGTAGTGACTTTGTAAAAACAAAGGAAAAGGTAAAATCTCACCTTAAAGAGATGGCATTCTCGCTTACAGAACTTTATAAGAGTAGGCTTGACCAAAAAGGATATAGGTATCCAAAACATGATCAAATGATGGAAGACTTCAATAATTCATTTGAATATACCGAAACTGCCGACCAGTTGAAAGCTATTGAGGATATAATGGCTGAGATGGAAGATGGTAAAGTGATGGATAGGCTCGTGTGTGGTGATGTGGGCTTTGGTAAAACTGAAGTCGCAATGCGAGCTGCATTCAAAACAGTTTTGGGTGGAAAACAAGTTGCATTTATGTGTCCAACCACAATTTTGTCCGAACAACATTACAATACACTTCTTGCCCGAATGAAAAAATTTGGCATTGTGATTAAGGTTTTGAATAGGTTTAGGAGCAAATCTGAGTGCCAAAAGGTTTTTGAGGGTGTAAAAGATGGTAAGGTGGATATTGTTGTTGGTACTCACAAATTACTAAATAAAAATCTACAATTTAAAAATCTTGGACTTTTGATCCTTGATGAGGAGCAAAAATTCGGTGTTGAAGCAAAAGAGAGCATCAAGGAGATGCGTCGTAATGTAAATGTTTTGACGCTTAGTGCTACACCTATTCCAAGGACCCTGAATATGGCTTTGGCAGGTATTAGAGATATATCGGTAATAGAGACTCCACCTGTGTCTCGTATACCGACATCAGTCCAAGTGTGTGAATTTAGTGATGCTATTGTAAAAACAGCCCTACTTCGTGAGATTGATAGGGGAGGACAAGCGCTTATTGTATATAATCGAGTAGAAAATATATACGAGTGGGCGTCTCATATTAAGGCTTTAATAGGGGAAGATGTCGCGATTGGTGTGGCGCATGGACAGATGGAAGAAAAACAACTTGAAAACGAGATTTTCAAACTATATAATGGCGAGACCCAAGTGCTTATTGCGACCACTTTAATTGAGAATGGAATAGACCTTCCAAATGCAAATACGCTTATTGTAATTGAATCAGACAAGCTTGGTCTTTCTCAGTTGTACCAATTGAAGGGTAGAGTAGGACGCGGAGATAGAGAGTCTTTTGCTTATTTCACATATTCGAAAGATGTTTTGAATGAAGATGCATACAAAAGATTGGAAGCTATTAGTCAATATACGGCTATGGGTAGCGGTTTTAAGATCGCGCTAAGGGATTTGGAGATACGTGGCGCTGGTAATGTGCTTGGAGCCCAACAACACGGTCATATGCAAAAAGTGGGTTATGCTTTATACATCCAATTGCTTAACGAAGCAGTAGGAGAAATTAAAGGTAAAGCGATAAGTCAACAAAATGATGTTCGAGTAGAAACACTCCTTAATGCATTTATACCACACGACTATATTCCTAGTTATGGTGCGCGTATGTCAGCATATATGAAGATTAGCAAAATCAAAGACGTTGAGGGTCTAGAAAAAGCTATAAATGACTTTGAAGATGCTTTTGGGACTGTGCCTGAAGAGGTGGAAAACCTTTGCAAAATTTCTTTAATTAAAAATCTATCAAACTGTCTTGGAGCTAGTCGTGCATCTATCAAACGGAATGAAACAAAGTTGTATTTTGACAATTTAGAAAGAGTGGAAAAAGTGATAAAAAACTTGGAAAAGAATCAAAATATAGTTTTGGATTTGGAAAAAATGCCGATTATTACTATAACAGGGGAAAAAGAAGAGAATATTTTGGATAAGACTATAAAATTTTTTAAGACTCTCGACTAATTAGTGTGTTTTATTCCTTGATTATTTGGTCAAATACTTGTATAATAAACAAGACTTTAATTACTATGGGAGATTATCACGTGAAAAAGATTTTTACAATTTTATGTTCGTTGGTGTTGTGTTGTACACTATTTGCGGGCTGTAACTTAGTACAACTAAACAAGGCGAAATTTTATAAGACAGTTGTTGTTGAGGTAAATGGAGGCGAGGAGCACAAATCTTACAATAAGGAATATACCCGTGAAGATGTACTTAATGCTTTCTACAATTACTCATATTCGAATGTAAACAATGGAAGTGTCACACCGGAAGAAGGACTTGAGAGTGCTATTGAGTCAATGGTACAAAGAGGTCTATTGGTTGACTATATCAAAACCAATTATTTTGATACCGAGATACTAAAGTTTACTACTGAAGATGAAAAAACAATAAGATACGAAGCTTTTGAATATATGCAAGAGCAAATATATAATTATGAAAACCAAGTAAGAGAAGAGTGGGATAGAGTACTTACTCACGAACACGATGAAGAGGAAGAAACTCCTGAGGAAGAAACAACCACTCGTGCAGAGTACACTCCATATGTTCCTACATTGGAGACTCAATTTGAAGGCGATAATATAACAGGATTTGTAAGCAATTCAGTTGTTGCTGAAAGCACTACAAAACTTGCTGTACCTGAAAAATTTAGTGACTTTATCCAAATTACAGATGAAGATGTATCAGCTGAAGCATATGCAAGATATATATCTTCGCTTCAAAAAGTAGCAAAAAGTCAAGGCAAAAGCACAAAAGAAGAAGATGTTTTGAAAGCGGAAATAGACCGTTTGGTAAAGACATTGACAGAAAACAAATATATTTCTAAATATCAAGAATGGTATACCAAAAACCAACAATTTATCCAAGATTTAGATATTTATAGACTTAAAGATAGCGTAATGTATCAAGTTTTGGAAGATTACAAAACAACTTATGATAGTCAAAAGAAACTATTTGATTTGAGTGAGAAGGCTTATCATGCTGCAATGGCTGAAGATGCCTCAAGCGTATACTATCACCCAAATTATGGCGATGGTGCCGAATACATGTATGTTAGTCACGTTTTGATTAAATTCAGCGATACTCAAAAAGCAATTGTTGATGGATTAAAGGCTGACTTAGAAAACAATGTTATTACTCAAGCTTACTATGATTCAAAATTGGAAGAAATTATCAATCGTACACCTGTTACATTTGAGGAAAATGGCAAAGCAAAGAGCAGTAATGCAGTGAATGTGTACGAATACATTGTGGATTATGTAAATACTTATGGTGGTGCTGATCCAAAAGAAAGAGCAAAAGCTTTTAATAAGATGATTTATATGTTTAATGACGACGAAGGTATAATGAATCAAGACTTTGCCTATGTTGTTAATTTGGACGAAGAAGTAGAAGATAAGATGGTTGCCGAATTTGCAAATGCTTCAAGAGAACTAAATACCAATCCTGATAAAGGAGTAGGTAGTCTTAGTGAAATGGTTGTTAGTGAGTACGGAATCCATATTATATTCCATGCTGGGCTTGTTTCGAGTCCTGACCCAAGTGGACTTAATTCTCAACAACTACTTAATGCTTTGGCAAATCACAATACCCAACTTAGCAGTGAAAAAACACTATTCCACTTGCTATATGATAAATTGACTACAGCAAGTGCAGACAGCCGTAGTGAGAGTATGATAAATCAAGCTGAAGGATATGTTGTTGTTACTAAGTATCCAAAGAAATATAAAGACTTATTGGAAGTTTAGTCTAATAAAATAAAAAGTGCTTTAAGATAAGCACTTTTTTTGTGTCTATTTATTTTCAAATAAATAGTTGGGCCTAAATGTTGTATAAAAAGTGATTATTATATAATAATATTGGGATAAAGTTTTGACTAAAAAATCTATTCATGATATATTTTAATTGAGGTTTTTTATGGCTAATAAGAAAGACGACAATTTAATAAACTCTCAAAAAGAAAATATTGAAGCATTTGACGAATCGAAATTTAATGATTCGGAGTTTGTTGTTTTGAATGGCGATTTTGATGAAAAACATATTTCCAAGACGGAAAAAGAATTGAGTGAAAAGATACTTACCGATTCTACGGAAAAAGTTTTGGAAAATAGGACAAGTAAAAGCCGTATCATCAATATTTGCTTTTTCATTGTCAGTATCTTTATTCTGGTGGGTACTCTTATTTACCAACGTAATGAGTTTGGTATTTCTGACATAACCGAAAGCATGACGGACCTTAGATATAGATTCTTAATATTTATAGCTGTCGTATTTGTTTTGGTAATGCTATTTGATTCGCTACGTACTCATTTGCTATTATTTAAAGCGACACGATTACATAGACCCTTCCTTAGTTATAAATCGACTGCTATTTGTAGATATTATGACTGTATTACCCCGTTCTCTTTTGGTGGCCAACCTTTCCAAATTTTCTACCTAAATAGTAGGGGGGTGAAAGCAGGTATTGCTTCAAGCGTTCCGCTTGCAAAATATATGTTTTCACAAATATCATTTTGTCTTATATCTTTAATAATGCTTATTATTGGTGTTACGCACTACAATCAAGAAGTGGAAGTTGTGGTTACGTTTTCAATAATATCACTTTGTCTTTCGATTATATTCTTATTTGCAATAATATTCTTGTCTGTAAGTAAAAAAGTAGCCCCAAAGATTACAATGGGACTTATCAATATATTACACAAAATAAAACTCGTAAAAAATCCAAAACTTACTTTTACTAAAGTTGTGCGTCTTTTGACAGAGTATAGAAGAAGTATAATATTCTATTTGAAAAACTTCTGGACGACATTCTTTACATTCTTGCTTTCGGCATTGATTATTGTGCTTAAAGCTTGCATACCATATTTGATTTACTGTTTCTTAGTTCCACAAGCAACAGTAGGATTTGGATTGGTATTTATAAAATTTCTTCTTTGTGAATTGGCTACTACTTATATTCCGCTACCTGGTGGAAGTGGTATGGCTGAGATATCATTTAATGCATTGTTTGCGTCTCTATTCCTTGATGCGACAGGTGCGATTTTCTGGGCATTATTGATATACAGAATTGCGACATATTATATTTATATTTTGCAAGGCTTTATAATTATTGTTTATGATATTGCATACGGTGATAAAAAGAACAAGAAATTTAAAGAAACAAAACTTATTGAAATGCAATTGAAAGCTAATAAAAAATATTTACACAGATAGACTATATGTCTATCTTTTTTTGCAAATAATAGATATAAAATGTCAACACTTCATTATTTATTGTCAAAAACTCAGACTAAATAAATTGTGTATATTCTAATAAAAACAGGTCAATAATTTATTTATGAAAAAATTGATCTGTTTTTTATTTTTGATTTTTATTTCAATTACATTCTTTTACGATAGAGATTTTCAAGACTTTGGCGGAGAGGTAAGTTATGTTTTTGAAGACTATGAAAAAGGTGTGATTATCACAGGTTTTGATAATGGAGGTAGTGTATCTCAAAGCATGGAAATAAATATAAGTGATTTGAGTGATTTTATAGACTATTTTGATATGGAAATAATCAATACTTATTATCTAGATGATATAAAAGTCATCACTGGTTATAGCAAATACTTAGACAAAACATTACCTTATAAAAATGGTTTTTCAAATTTGCAAATTGCAATATCTGATACTGCTCTTGTCGGATATCCCCAACTATATCAAGGATTTTAGAAATTTTCAAAACATTGTACTTTGTGGGTATAAAGAAAGTTTTTCGTGACAAGAATTACATATCAAAAAGGAGGACAATATGTCAAAAAAAGAAAGATTTGTTAGTTGGGTAAAAAATTATGGATACTTAGTAATGTTGGTTGTAGGGTTTTTGACCTTGATGCTAGTAATTACATTTGCATCTGTAAATAATGTAAAAGACAGTGCTATTGATAAAGAACCACAAGAGCAAGTAAACACCGCACCATTGTCTTTTGGTTTGCCAGTAATGGATGCAACTATTTACAAAGGCTACAGTGACACCAATCTTCAATGGAACTCGACTCTAAAACAATATGAGGCACACATGGCGCTTGATTTTGTAGCGTCAGCTGGCAGTAGTGTACTTGCAGTACTTGACGGTACTATTACAAATGTATATTCGACCTATCTTGACGGAACAGTGATTGAGGTTACGCATGCCAATAATTTAAAGAGCGTCTATGGCTCATTGGATAGCACGACCAATTTTGCTGTCGGCGACCAAGTGAAGAAAGGGGATATATTAGGAACAATCAGCACATCTGCTAATGCCGAGTTGGATGGCGGTGCGCATCTTCATTTCGAACTTTTGGAAAATGATAAGAAGATTGATCCAAGTGCGTATCTAAACATGGAAGCAAAGTAGACTTTTGAAAAATTTTATCAATTTGCTTTACACAAAATAAAATTATGTTTATACTACTAGCAATTAAAAACTTAAATTTGTGGGAGGCAGAAATGTTTGAGAAGGTAAAAGTTTTACTTGCAAAACAACTTAACATAAAAGGTGATAAAATCAGCCAAAACAGCAAAATTTTGGAAGATTTGGGCGCAGACTCTCTTGATGTTGTTGAGCTATTGATGACACTTGAAGACGAGTTTGGAATTACTGTTACAGATGAAGAAGCGGTTAATCTAAAGAGCGTAAATGATATCGTTACTTTAATCGAAGCAAAAACAAAAAAATAATTTTATCCGACTTAAAAAACACCTATTAAAAGGTGTTTTTTTTGTTTTTGTTTTGAATACATTTCTCTCTGTTTTTATTAAAATTTTAAATGTTCTTTTAATATTAAAATATTTTGTCATTATTTGTCATTTTTTGCCATATACATTTTAAAAAGGCGGTGGAAAATGACGCGATGTGAAAAGCTGGGATTGTATGTAGTCGAGCACAATTCTACAGTGCGCGAGACGGCTAAAGTTTTTGAGATGAGTAAGAGCTCGGTGCATAACGACTTGCATAAAAAACTACCCAAAATCAATACATCTCTGTATCTTTTGGTGCAGAAAATAATGGATGAAAATTTTAGCGTAAGACACATACGTGGTGGACTTGCCACAAAAGCAAAATATTTAAAGAAAAAAGGCTAAATCTAGCCTTTTTATTTTTTACAGTTTTCTATTTTTTATCATTATTGTCGTTGTTTTTGGTAGTGATGTACTCTTCGATTTGCTTTTCAAATTTGTCAAAAAGATTGTATCTTTCTGGGTGGGTAAGAGCACCAAAAATTCGGTCCTGAGCGAATGGAATTTCTTGTTTTATGTATTTCAAAACATCTTTTACATATTCTCTTTGAGTATGTTTGTCTACAGGACACTTGCTTTTTACAATTGGTAAGTGTTTGCTTACAGCTAGTATGTCTTTCTCATTTGTCAATATAAGTGGACGAATAACAGTAATTCCTGTGCGGTCAAGGTAGGTAAGTGGCGAAAAAGTACTCAATCGACCCTCATAGAATAGTGATAGTAAGAAAGTGTGTACAAGGTCGTCTGCAGAATGTCCAAGAGCTAGTTTGTTGCAACCAAGTTGGATTGCCTTCGTATTAAGCATGCCACGTCTAAGTTTGCTACAAAGGCTGCAAGGACTTTTCTCATCGCGACTATTAAAAACAATCTCAAAGATATCGCTTGGTACGACGTGATATTCTATATCATTTTCCTCGCAAAAAGCCTTTACTTCGTCAAATCCGCCATTATTAAACATATCTATTGTGATACCTACGACTTCAAAATTGTAAGGGGCAAAACGTGAGTACATTTTTAGCGCTTTAAGTAAAACCATACTGTCTTTTCCACCCGAAACACCTACGGCAATTTTGTCACCGTCGCTTATTAAATTGTATTGGTCCACCGCGCGTCTTAGGGTGGAAAGAATACGTTGCATATTGCCTCCTAATTATCACGTAGGTATTATATCACCAAATTTTTAAAAATATCAAGATATTATATCGAAATACTGTTATTTGTTTGACTAAACGCCCTCTTTTAAATATACTTAATATATTAAAATATATTACTTTTATTTTTTGTACTAATAAACTTTTGATTTTTACTAAAAATAAGATAAGAAAAATGGGGAAACAAAATGAAAAAACGTATCGGTCTTATATTTTCAATAATGCTTTTTGCACTAGTGGGATTTACTGCTTGTGGCAATCCGTACAAAAACATGAAGTTTAGTCTGTCGAGTGAGCGAAACTTAGATGAGACTATCGAATTGTTCTTAAATAAAAGCGATGGCTCGGATGAATACGATATCAAGGATTCGGTTGTTGTCGACGCAGTTGTGTCAGGCGTGGGCAAAAATCTATCCACCGATATTGTAGTGCCTGAATTCAATAGCAATCTGGATATTGAGACCACAAAAGGTGAGAAGGGAAAAACAACCATCAAATTCACCGCAAAGAGTGAGGGTGAGACTAAAGTTGTTGTTTCTCCAGCTGAAAACCCAGACGGTAAGTTTACAAGGACATTGACTTTCAAAGTTAGTATAGGTGTTACGTCTATTAAATTCAAACAAAATGCCATAACAGCAATCGCTGAGGGTGGCAGTCTTGACCTTAGTGTTTCTCCAAGAACATATCTTGACATTCTACCAAATGAAACTAGCCAAACAGGTGTAAAATACGAAATTGTTTATCCTGAAGGTAGCCCACGTGATTATGCATCAATCGTGGACAATACACTTTATACATATAAGAGCGACAATTATCCTGTTTCGGGAAATGTGAAGTTTGTTACCCTAAAGACCACTTCCACTTCTCGCGAACAACTTACTTCTTCTATTGATATTCCTGTAATCGATGTTGATCACTCAATCGAAGTCGATTCTAAGTATGGCGAAAATGATATTACTCTTACTCAAAACAATGTAGGAAAATATGAAGTTTTGCTAGCAGCTCCTGCAATCGGTCTTAATGGTACCGATACAATAAGCAAAGAAATGTCGTCTAGACAATTGCATATAGCGCTTGGCGAAGCAGGTGTTGATACCTCAAAATACTCTATTAGCGTAATGGGTGACCCAAATACAATCAATTCTAATAGTTGTATTTCTTTATATCCTGGTACTCATGGCGAAAATTATTTTGAATACAATGTTAATGCTAAATATAAGAGTGCGGCATATGATGTTGTTTTCAAACTTGAGTATGTAGGTGATGAAAATGATAATCCAGAAAACAACCCTAAAAAATTTGAGGGTGTATTTACAAAATATGTGACTGTTACTTTCAAAGTATTTGTTATGCCAAGTGCAGATAGCTTGTACATAAATGGAAGTAGTGCAAATAATCAAACATATACGATTTATGATGCGTATTTTGCATCAAATGAAAGCAATATAAGTGCCGAAAATGGTACTCCTATTAAAGTGCAAGAGAAATTTTCCTCATTGCCAAATCTTACTTATACACTTTCATACACAACCACATTGCCAGAAAAGATATCGGAAAAAGGACTTATAATCAATGGCGGACTTGTGAATGAAAGCACTGTACTAAACAACAATAGTACTTTCTATCTAAAACATAATTATGCAGCTGATGTAATCGCCGTAGATGCTGAATCAAAATTGAAAATAACTTATGCGTATTCGCTTGCTCCAAGTGGTGTATCTGATGCTATTAAGGCATTGTATCCTATTTACAAAATTGAAAAAACAATCAATCTTGAAATGAAAGCAGGCATTAAGGACATAACTCTGGAGAATATTGGACTAAAAATAACAGAGCCAGAAGAATATGAAGTTTTCTTTGAATTCCCTGAGGGTTATGACGCAGAGGATACTGTATATAGTATCGTAGGTCTAAATGCGGATCTTGTGCGTTTTGAATATGTCGATAATAAGATTTTGGTGCGTCCAAATGACAATTTCAAAACAGGTACTGCAAGACTTTGTGTTGTTGCAAATAATGGAAAACAATCCAATTATGCTGATATCGTAGTATATCTGCCTGTTTTGTACGAAGATAGTGACTCTATTAAAGTAGTTGTTGACGAAAGTGATGAAGATGTCTTTGTAGTGGGAGAGTACAAAGACGGTAAAGGAGTGTCAGGAAGAGCAGATTGTGAAATAATAGACGCTAAAAACAATATTACCTTTACATATGACACAATTACCAATTTGATTTTGGCTGAAAATGGCTCGATAAAATTTGATTTGTACAACATGTTGATAAATAGCTACGGCAATTTGGAACGTGTGTTACAAAACGTAAACATTCGTCTTAGTGACGATACTAAAAACAATGCATATGTATCTTGGAAAGTGGAAGAAGATGAGAATGGTGTACTAAATGGCACATTACATACACTTTCTGCACCACAAGACCATAGTGCCCAAGCTTTGACTTTTATTCTTACTGGATATAAAGAAACCCCAGATGGAATTGAAGAGGTAGAAATTACACATACTGTCAATATTTGGATTTTCCCAGCTATTTCCGAAATTTCTATTTCATCATATATCAATGAAGTATTCTTAGAAGACTCATTGGGTTATTATGATATCGAAAAGGGACTAAATAGATACCAATTTACTTACACCACACGTCCTCAAATTATGACTGCAGGCGAGCCAGCAAGCACTTATTTTGGTGAGTTTGCTGAAGAATTTTCTCTTAAAAACAAAGAAACTGTTGTTTCTTATCTTGCAATTGGATCTACTGGTATTGTAAGTGTTGTTGCGGAAGACGAAGAATTGGAGCGCGTAGATGCTGGTAAAGTAAACATTGCTATAAATGTTGGCGATTTTATTACATTTGTAAAAGAAGATCCAGAAATTGGTGCACAAGGCAATAGTACACAATTTAAAGTTGTGGCAAGTGTGCTAGATAAAAAATTTAATGTTGTGTACGAAGACTCTACTGAAGAAGTATTGACTCTATTTGAATTGGCATCAAAGACCAACAACAACAATAGAGACGAAGTTAGTCTTTTAAATAAAATTTTTGGTGATAGAGAATATATTGATGCAGAAATTGGCGGAAAAGTTATACAATTTGGACGTACGATGCCTGTTTCTACTACTATTCGTATTAAAAAAGCAATCAAGGTCACTGGTATAACTACCACAATTCCTTTTGCTGATGGAAAACAAAGTCTTTATTTTGAATTAGGTGATGGTATTCTTGACAAGAAAAACCAATTTGTCCAAAATACTCAATCTTTTACATTTAATTTGACTCCATACAATGCCCACAATAAAGAAATTGACTTCAAAATTTTTGCGAAAGACGATTCTATTCCGGGTGGACTAGGAGACGAATACAATTTAAATATAATTTCTTCACAATCATATACTGTAGCCAGTGACAATACAATTACTACAAAAACAGGTGTATTGTACTTAAATAGTGAAAATGGAAAGCTGTATACAAAATATGAAGATGGTGAGTACTCAGATGAGTATGGTTATGCTTATAGACGAATCAATAATTTCACTTTTGTAATTGAAGAAGAAAGACGAACAAATAGCAATGCTGGAGTGCTTACAATCGCCACAATCAGAATTGTGGATAATGTAGTAACACTAAGTGATGTTATTGAGACTGCAGGTGAGTATATATTGCACTTAATCGCTCAAGATAGCTATATTATGAAGGAAGTAGGTGGAAACGAAGTTCTTTCTTACACCAAATATGCTGACTTTGGCCTATATATAAGTGATGGTAGCATTGAAAATCCATATCAAATACGTGATGTAGAAGGTCTTATCAAAATGTGGAGACGCAATATTCTTCTAAATACATCTACTGACTTTGATGAGGAAAAACCAGTTCATTATGCACTTATGAATAATCTAAGTCTTACAAACAACAACTTTAATGACTATCTTTTAAATGCTAAAAATATATTTAGAGGTACATTTAAAGGAAACAATCACTCTATAAGTGGACTTACAATCAACCACACAATTACAGATGGTTCAGAATTTAATATCGGTCTATTCCCAGTAGTAGAAAAAGGAATGGATGGTGAAAATCCTGTAGATAGTGCCATCTCTGATTTGATACTAAATAATGTTCGCATAAATGTGATTATTGGTATTCAATCTCGTCTATCTTGCAATGTCGGTGGCCTTGTCGGTAAAATGACAGATACTTCGCTTACAAATGTGTGGGTAAGAGGAAATATCAATATCAGTGATGCTGAAGATATTACAAAAGAGAATGCAGATACTTGTATCAATGCAGGTGGAATTGCGGGTCTAGCTAGTGGTGGAAGCATCACACAAGAAGCTGTAAGTTATGCAAATCTAAACTCAAATATAGCAATCGATTTTAGAGGGCTTCCTGCAGATACTGCTACACAAGGTGTTCATAATCTTGGCGGGGTAGTAGGTGAAGTAAAAGATACCATAACAATCAGCGGAATTACTGTTATTCCAAACATTATTTCTCGTCAAAAAGACGGTGCGAATGTTTCTAAAGCCAATATGGGTGGACTTGTCGGCAGACTAAGTGATATCGATGAAAATGTAAATCTAAAAGATATCACATTGTCTCCAAATCTAAATGGTTTTGACAATATTGGTGGTGCTGTAGGATTTATCGGTGTAGATTCAGAAATTTTCATAAACTTCCATCATGTTGTTGTTGAATTCCAACACACAGAAACATTGAAAAACAAAATTGTTGGTTTTGATAAGATTGGTGGTTTTGTCGGAAATCACGCATCTGGTATTGCCAATTTTGACAATTCGTATGTTCGCAATTTCTACACTGGTGATACTTATACTGACGCATTTGATAATGAAAAGTTTACTGGTAATATCGTATTGCTTTCACTTGGCAGTATTGCAAATGCAAGCGCGGGTGGTTTTGTAGGATATAATAATTCTGATGTTAATCTATACACCTCATACTTTATGGGTACAATCAATACTTTTGCTGACACAAACAATGTTGCTGGTATTGTAGGTATCAATAATGGCAATCTTACTCTTACCAATGCATATGTAGATGGAAAAATCTATGGTACAGATTTCCCTCTTGCAATAATCGGTGGATTGACCGCTACTGCTCCAGAATTGAAATATACTGGTATTAGCACAACCACAACAACTGAAGAAAACAAACTAGAAATAAATGACAATGATACTCCAGAGGACACTTCTGATGATAAATGGGTGGTAGGTAGTTATTATCGTGTCATTAGCACAACAATAGACAATAGTACCTACAATGAATACACATTTACTTTCTCAAATGTGTCTATCAAACAATTCTATTCACGTCTAAACAATAATTATGTTTCCTTTGTTGATAGAAGTAATAATAAGCAAGTGGTAAAAGAGCCTAATGCTTCTATTATCAATTCTACTACACTTACATTTGCAGTTTTGACAGAAAACGGTGCATTTGTAGTGACAGGTACTAAAGAGGTTCAAAACTTTACTTTAGGCACAAAAACAACTACTGGTATTATTGATTCTTCAAAAACATTTATTGATTATTCTGGTGATAACAACTTTGTGGCAGAATCTTTAAAAACTACTTTTGAGGCTTTGGGCTTTATTGGAGAAATTGATGGTAGTGATTTCTACATAAATAGTTACAAACTTCCTATGGGTGCTGTATCAAATGTAGATATGGAGACCATTACTTATGATTTGTACAAAAAACTTATCTATGTGGCATATAATGATGACAGCAAAACCGAAGAAGAGATTCGCAATCAATATCCAAATACATCATACTGTGTACAATTTGTAAATAGTAAGATGACGTATGATTCAAAAGTTGATAGCATAGACGATTCTACTTTTATAGCAAATAATGCACATATTGGTGGAATGTATAGTAAGACAATATGGGCAGATATAAACAATATCCACCAATACATGAAATTGTATAATCATGAGTATCTTGGCGCTGAAACTGAAATAAATGGAGCAAAAGCTTACCAATTTAAGATTCGTATTTCGGAAGATGCTGATCCAAACTTTGATATTGCTATCTCTGAAGATGGAACAATTTATGCAAAGAAGAGCGCAAGTGAGTGGGCAGAAATAGAAGGACTATACTGCTTTGATGGCGATTATGACAATGCATACGCTGTCTTTGACGGTCAATTGATTTATTCAGGTACTACACTATATCAATATGATGGTAAATTGTATCTAGACAATACTTTTGAGACTGAATATACAGCAAAATCATACGACAGCTTTACAATTGGTGAAGACGATTACACTATTTATCAAAAGGTATCTCTATATACTAATGCTTCATATACCGCACTGCTAAAAGAAGTTGTGATAGAGAATATAGAGAGTGGTTATGTTGTAGAACTTGATGGAGTGAGATATGCGCTTGACAATGAATACAAAGTAATCCTACCTTTATCCATTTACGAGATTACAAAAGAATATGGATTTGCATCTACCACGACAAATAATGGTGGAGTAACCGGCTCTTATCTTGTGGACGATAAGGGGAATATTATCGCGTATAAAAATGAAAATGATAAATTTATTTACAATAAAGATAATGCAATATGGGCTGTTACTGATGAAGTAAATGGCGGACTTCCTGTACTATTTGAAACTTTGGAAGAGGGAAAAGAGTATGACACTCTAAAACTTCTATATGACACAATAGGTCATATGACAGGAAGTGTAGTCGAGTTTGATAATGGCAATGGAGAAAACTCTAGTCATATTACTGATACAAAGCAAGCATATGTTATGATTGATGAAAGTAATGTTATTTTGTTTTACAATAGCATAACTCAAAATCAAAATTATGATGGCATCAATACATATGTTGTTGTTTTGAGTGAAGATGACAAGGAAGAAGTAGAAAAAGGCAGTATTGGTAATAATGCACCAATTATTGTAGACTTCAGTAATGTTGCTTTAAAAAATAATTTCATTACGCTTAATGGTAAAAATGAATATTCGATTTCTAGTAGCAATACTCGCATACTTTCAATCGATACAAAAGAAATAAACAACAAGTTTTACAGTGCGCTTGAAGTTCATTCTACAGGTGAAGTGACCCTTACATTCAAAAACCTTTATGATGACGAAAATTCTTTCCAAATCACTGTTTTTGTAGTAGGTGGTATCACTGGTACCCAACTTTCATCCAAAAACACTGAAAATATTGACGTAATGAGTACATATGTTACAAAAACAAATGAATATAAATTTGGCTTTGTCAACAAAATAAACGATGGAAAAAATATCTTTGACTTTGATCCAGCAGATGGTGGTTTTGATGTCCAACTTACTAGCGGGGAAGAGGGTATAATCAAAATCAACAATCAATTGATCAATTCGGGAGAGACCTATACCTTTAATATGTCGGACAATCTATCTGTGTATGGTGTGAAAGGTGACGACGAAACAAATCAAAAACAATTACAATTGACATTTACTCCTTTCGTTACTTATGGCAATGGTCAAAAACATTACTTGTCATATTTGTCCAAAAACATTACTGTATTTGTATATGATCTTGCAAAAACATTAACTGTCGGAATCACTGACAAAATGATAATCAAACCTGAAGAAAATACTCATTTTGAATTGAGATTGATATCAAGTAATAAGAATGAAAAAGTATATCTTGCCATTAAAGATGTAGCGAAAAACAAATATCTTACTGCTTCTGATTTACAAACAAGTCTTCTTAATTTTGAAGCTGTAAGTAGTACTCCGGTATCTTTGGGAAATAATCTTTTCGAAACAATATATACCATATATCTAAGTATGGACATGAAAAATTATTTCACCACATACCAACAAAAATTGTATCAAAATCCTTTAAGCTCTATTCAAAACTTCCAATTTGAATTTGTTCCTGAGAGCTGGCTTGAATCAAAGTCTGCTGGTGAGGCATTTGAAGTATTTGAATTGGTAAGCGAATTGAATACAACACAAAAAATAGCGAAGTTTGACTTCACTATTGAAGGAAACAGTGTAGATGAAATCCAACATACTTTGTATGCTCGTGATTCTCAAGAAGATACAATGGGTGTATTTACAATCAATCCTTCACTTAGCGTAACTAAGAGTCTTTCTCCAGGTATTGGTGTAAATAAAAGTTATGGATTATTGAAATTAAAACTTCAAAAAGAATATAACAATGCAAAATATATTGAAATAACAACCAAAAATACAAATGTTTCTTTAGAGCAATATATAGCAGATATGGACAATAGAGATATATTGCGATTCAGAAAGACAGAAAATGATGCTGTAAGTATATCCAATACATATGGAGACGGTATCAGACTTTGGAACATTCTATACAATAATAATTCAAATATTAGTCAAGAAGTGGATTTTGTGAGCCAATTCTATGTTGTTGTGGGACTAAACAGTAAAGTAACTCAAGGAAGCAAATTGGATTTGATTGTAAGAGTATATGACGATCAAAACAATGTTGTGGAAAAGACTATTTCGATTGATATCGAGTATCTTCCAAATGTAGAAATTTTGACCATGGAAGGCGAAAGAGATTCTATTCGAGCTATTGGCGAGTATCTACCTGTAAAGATAGAGTATATCGCAATAGAAGGTAGCGTAGAGTGGAGTGTGTCTCAAAAAGACACTGTATATGACATAGATGGAAATGAGGTCAGCGTTATTCATCAAAATCTAATGCCATATCTAGCATATTGGGATGGAGAGAAATACGTAAGAGCTGATTCATCTATTAAAGTGGAAGACCTTAATAGGCAATATGCAATCTATGTTCCGGTTGTATATGACATAGACGGTAAAGTGACCAATTATTGTCCATTAGGATATTATCAATTTACAATAGAAGGCCACCGAACAATAAATAATAAGACTATTTCCAAAACAAATCCATTTGATTTGGATGTAGTATTGTCTGAGATTGAAAATGTAGTTGTGGCGGGTACAGTCAATAATATCTTGACTATTAAGTTCAGTAATTACACAACCTTTACTGCAAATGTTATTTTCAATAACTTTATTGAGAAAATAATGAGCAAAACATATGCCCAAGAAGATACAAGTTTTGAGGCTAAAGTATATAGAGAATTGATTTCCTATGAAGCATTGCTTTCAGGTACTAAAGCTTACAAAACAGAAGGTTTGGAAACTGTAGCTGATAAAACTGATGATAAGTATTATTATCTAAATGCATGGTACATTGCACCTCAAGGAAATATAAATGAGCCGACAAAGCTTGTCGATGACAAACAATATGTAGATGGTAGTTTTACTTTCTTTGATGAGGTTTTCAGTGACGACAAACACTTCTTTGGTATAACAGCAAGTAAAATTAGCACTACTAAATTGAGTATGATGTTTGACTGTTACTATGATAAAGGTATATTGAAAATAAGATACACAGAAGATGACCCTGAAAAGTTTGCAAAAGTTTATCCATTTACACTTCAAATAACAGATAATTCGAATGTGGACCATCCAAATCCTATACGAAATCTTGACGACTTTATGAAAATGCTTAATTTCATTGATGAAAGTCAAGTAAATGCCATAATTGCGGAAAATCCAGATGTAGATCCAAGCGAACTTGAATTTGGTAATTATATTCTGCTTACCAATTTGGTGCTTGAAAATTGGGTTCCTCGTGAATTGCATGTATCCAATTTTGACGCAAATGGCTATACAATAACTATAAAATCATGGAATTTCAATGATTATGACGCAAATGAGGCGGTTGTGGCAGGATTGTTCTCGAAAATAGGACAATATACTATGGTGCAAAACCTTAATGTCAATGTCTCTCATCTATTGACAGCGACCAAGTCGGAAGATAGTCCTACAAGTTTTGTGAAAAATGGTGAATACTTTAAGGACGTAACCTTTGGTGTCGTAGCGGGTGAAAATGAAGGTGTAATCACTAATACAAAAGTGGTAAACCTTGACTCTACAAAAGAAGATTATTATCTAAATATCCACACAAAACAAGGTTATGCAGATGGCGAAATCTGTAATGCAATCATAAGTCCATTTGTAGCTGTAAATAGTGGATCAATTTCCAATAGTTTTGTGGGTCTAAATGCCGTCGTAGGTAAAGATGATACTCATTCTAAAATTACAATTACATATACAAATAGTGTAATAGAAAGTGAATTGCCTATTTGGGAAAAAGCGACAGTCGATAGTACTGCTAATGACAATCGATATATATATACTCCAGTTTATCCATTCGCTGTGTTTGGTGGAAATAAATTGGCTGGTTTTGTAAGTACAAATAGTGGTATTATTTCAAATAGTTATGTAATGGGCGTGTCGATATTTAATGCGACAAATATCAATACCAATTCATTGACTGCGGGATTTGTAAACAACAACTTATCAAATGGAACAATATATTCATGTTTTGTATCAGGATACGAATATTCGGGTTATGAAGAAGATATTGTAAATTTACGCGCTACCAAGACCACTATTGAGAGTAGGGGTGACATTGGTGCCTTTGTACATACAAATCAAGGAATAGTGGAAAACGCATATGCTATGCTTAATATTATTATAAATTCACGTTATTCTGCAGGATTTGTATACAACAATAATCTAGGCACAATCAAAAACGCGTACACAACAAGTATTACTCAAAATATCTACACACAAGCACATGGTATGTTTGTAAAAGAAAGAGAAAACAATGCTTATGGAACCTTAACAAATTGTTATTATCTTCTAAAAGAAGGTGAGATGGGTCTAAATTCTTCTAATGCGACTCTTGAGGTTCTTAGCAGTATTGACCCAGCAAATGCAATTATCTCTTATCCTTCAGTAGAAGGAACAACTCCTTCTGGAGCTGCAATTACATTTGCCAACAAAACCTCTTTTGAGGGATTTACGTTTGTGTCCCATATTACAAACTATGATGGTATATGGTATATGGGTGAGACAAATTATCCTCGTCTTATCAATACAATCAATAATAATACTATTAAAGTGCGTTCTTTGATATCTTCCGACGAGATTAAAGTAGAAGGTATGGAAGACGTAACCGTAATATACAATTATTCATATGAAGGAAATCCAAACGTTGGTTCTGCAGAAAACCCTATTGTTATTTCAAAACCGGTAGATTTTGCCCGTACTATTGTTACAAATAGTGATGAATATACAATTAAGGACAAAAGCGGTGCTGAATCCCAAATATATGTCTTTGGTAAAAGAAATGAAAATAGTAGCGACAACATAACTTATGCTCCAAGATATGTGCGTCTTGTAAACAATATTTCATTCTCATTGATGTCTTTGAAAAATACATATCAAGTAAATAATGTGAATAAATACATTCCACTATCGCAAGTAATCTTCAATGGTATGCTTATCGGTAATGGCATGACAATCAAAGATATCACACTAAATAATACAGATACTTCTGGAAACAACTTGGAAGATTTTGGTTTGTTTAAGCAAATAGGTCTATCTAGAATCCAACAAATGAATGTCTATAATACCACAAACAATACATGGGATTATGACAAATTGGATGCTGAAAGAGTGACTGCAAATACAAGTGAAGAATACTTCACTAAGACATCTCCACTTATTTACAATGTAAAATTTGGCTATCAAGAACTTGCCGATCCTACAGCAAATAAAGTGGGACTTCTTGCGGGATCTATTTATGATGCAACACTACTTTCAATTACAATTGAGGGACAAGCTGATGAGGCGGATAAAGATGTAAGCATTGTCACTGGTGGCAATTTGGTCGGAGCACTTGCTGGATTGATTGTGGGTAGTGATATTGTGGGTAGTGATAATGAAGATGTTTCGCTTACTATGGCGGATATTGATATTAAAAATGTTCGCATCAAGGCTAGCAAAAATGCAATCGTAGGTCTTGCGGATAGTTATGAAACAACAAATGGATTTTACAATGAGTTTATCTCCAATGACGGTCAAAATCTAAAGACCGGATATAAAGAAATAGAAATTGACGAAAATGGTACAATAAGCAATATCAATGAAATATCTTATGCAGGTGGTGTTGCGGGTGCAATTGTCGCCAACAACTTTAGAAAAACTAAAGACGTGTCTTCTGTGATAAAGGATGAAAATGGCGATCCGGTACTTGATGAAGAAGGAAATCAAATTCTAGGTGACAAGCCAGTGTCTTTTAATATAGAGGAGATGTCCACATATGACATTGTGGAGTATCGTGATAGTGCATCAAAAGTTCATAGTATCACTATAAGCGAGAATATAGAGGTAGTGGGTGACTATGCCGGTGGTCTATTTGGAATGGTGGGTGAAAATACACACCTTAGAAATAGTAAGTTTGTCCTTATGAATGGTTCCAACAATAATGAAGCATATCAAAGAGTATACGGATATGCATTTGGTGGACTTATAGCTGGCGAAGCGCACGATTCAGTATTGGAGCGTGTAAATGTTGAGCACAAAGAATCAACACAACTTGAAATAGATTCTAAAATATCTACTATTACTGCAGAAGAGGTGTCAAAATCTGACTTATTCTTGCGAAGTGCTGATACTACAAGTGTTAGCGTAGCGATAGGTGGTATAGCTGGCAAAACTTCAAATGTAATAATTCTTGACAGTTACAACAAAGCTAATGTCACAAACATCAATTCGAAAATTGCTGGTGGTATGATAGGTTTTGCAAGTGGTAAGAATGCAATTGGCTATTCGCATACTTATGCCAATGTAAATGCGAGAGATATTATTGGAGGTCTCGTAGGTCTTTACCTTTATGACTCCTTCGAATTATATCTTAATAATGCTACAGCAATGAATGTATGGGGTGCTGAGTCCGAAACTACTCTTAAGACAAATTTCTTGATTTATAAAGATGCTACTGATGTTCGTATGCCTGAGGTAGGAAACCAAATTGCAGAAGATATGGTAAGTAATGGTTATAAACTTACAAATAAGACATCTGTAACAATGGGGACAGAAGCACCAGGCAATCTATTTGTATTCCTTGGTTCTGTCCTAGGCAAAGCTACCTTGGCTCCAAATATGTACAAATTTGATGCTCTTTGTGATTTAGAGATAAAAGATAATGGCGAGATTTATGTAAACGATACAAAAAATGGCACATATGCAAAAGATTTATTTGTCCATAGTACTCGTACATCAGGTGAAGTATTTACATTAGAGAGACTTTTGAATGCTGATGATATAAAATACGGTACAGATGAAAAAATTGAATCTTTAGGCAGTATTTCATCAATCCGTATGTTTAATACTGAATACATTGAATACGAATTGGATGAAAATGGTACCCCTAAGAAAGACGGAGATGGAAATCTTATTGAATTGTCTGATGATGAAAAATACTATAAGATTTTGCACAATCTTGCTGCTCACATCTATAATGGTGAGGAGTATGTACAAGACGACAATGGTAATTTGGTAAGACCGGAAGAAGTAGTATTTGACCAAAATATTACACTTTTTGGTGGTTTGGATTTTAAATATAATGAATTTCAAAACAGATTTATCTTACAGACTACAGGTGGAATTTATATGGCCGGATCTGAAGTGCCTAAAGCTATACGTGCACTTAATATATGTGGAGACTATGTGGATTCAGACGGTAAAGCCAAGTACGACATTGTTATTGACCTAGGCACAGGTACTGGTGGTGGGTATGTAGGCGCTACCAAAATTCCTTTTACATTAAAAGAGATTATGGACGGTGATGTGTCTGTATCCCTTACTATGAAAGTAGAGATTGGGCTTTTGGAGGGAGGAGAAAGCAACAACATAGATGTAAGTCGTGACTTAAATAAATTTGACTTATGTTATGGATATAATTTCCCAGAAACAGGTAGTGCTTTTGTCAAAATGGGTAACGATGTTTGGTTTGTAGAGCCTGGTTTTATTCAGAAAACAGAGAAAGAAGCAGAGCCAGGACCTGAGGGAGTTGTTGCTTTAAGTGCAGAAAAGGAATATGAGTATTATGTGACTGTAAATACATTACCATGTTACCGTGAATTGGGAGGAAGTGTAGAATCCACCTCATTTACAGTAAATAATTTTAGAAAAGTAAATTCTGACAAATATGTAATTGATTGGGATGAAAATGGTAAATTTGCTCTTACTCAGGGTGATGAGGGTGCATATGATTATTTTGCTCATAGAGTACTTACAAATAAAGTAAGTAAAAGTACTACGGGTGTAGGAAAGAATAGATATTACACATACTACAATGATCTTTTCTACAATGTATACTCAAGTACTTATGGTGTGACTACTCGCAGTGGTAGTGAGGCTGATGGCAATCTTAATTCTACATTTACAGGACTTACAGCAAATAACGCAGACACTGATAGTATATCGAGTCCAAATGTAAGATTTGATACCATATTTGGTACTCAGTATCCAATATCAAAAATGACTGGTTATTTTGCTATAAGCCAACATCAATACGGTGTAGATTATGAAGAATATATACACGTATTCAACACTGCAATAGGATATGGCTATGATGTGGCAGAAGAAACATTAAAAACAGCATTAAAAGAGTGTGAATTAGAGCCGCAAAATGTATCGTCACTAGATTATACAGAAAAAGACTTAATCACAGTATTAGGTGAAAAAATAGGTGGGGGAGACACCACAATTGGTGAGTCAACCGCATGGTTCTTCAATGAAGAAACTCAACTATTGGAATACAACATTGGTCAAGAAGGTGTTGTAACAACAATCAAAAGCTATGATCAATTAGCTAGTGCCTTTAATACAAATAATAAAGGAAAACAATTTTACCTTGCTCCTGAGAGAAGCGATTACACAATAAATGTGAATGCTACCTCAGAACAACTTTATTTCTTCGATAGCATATTCCGCGGAAGTCTTATCGGTGAGGAAAAGGAAGGGAAGTATCCTACAATTTATATTCAACTTGGTGGTACGAATGAAGGTAAAATCTTTATGATGGGCTTTGAAGGTGCTACAATTAAGAATATAAACTTTGTATTTGACTTCAACAACTTTACAGGTAGCATGACAATGACTTCTTCTTCTGATTATTTTGGATTTATAGCTCCATTTATAGAAAGAAGTACATTTGATAGTTGTAGCTTTACTTTTGAAGGAATGGATAGCATTTCAACATTCATATCATATTCCATTTCTACCGATCAAAGATCGTGCAAACAAACAAAACATGCTGGTATGTTATTTGGTGGAATGCTTGCTTCTACCTTAAAAGATAGTGAAGTCGTTATCAAAAAATCAGTTCCTTCATTTAAAGTAGAATCAGCTTTTAAAAATTTTGGTATGATTGCGGGACAACTTACTAGTGGAAGTGCTGTACTTGATACTTCAATCGAAAGAAGTCTTTCTTCGGGAGCTGTATCTACACCTGGTGTTGAGGATACTACTATCAATCTTCAAATAACACAAGGAAGCATACAAAAGAAAACTGGAAAATATTCGTACGATAAAGCAAATGGTGTTGATGAGGTATCTATTGGTGGTGTTGTTGGACTTTTAAGCAATTCGAGTGTAACAAACTTTGATTCAAATGTTCAGCTTGATCTAATTTCAGGTACCTTCGGAACAACCATCACTAATGGCAGTAATGAAGTTCAATATTCGGCGATTGGTGGTATTGTAGGTCGTATGGAAGGCAATAATGGTAGTATAATTGAAGGTACAAATTACCACGGATATATCACAATTGAAAATCGCACAACAGATCTTTATAGTGGAGATGTGACAATAAGCGGAATTGATGATTATGAAAACATTGCCGTTGGAGGAATTGTCGGATTTGTAAATAAATTTGACAATGTAATGAGTTGTTTTGTGAATTTTGAAGACAACTCAACAGACACAACAACATCTTTCGTGCGAAACGATAAAAAAGCCGAAAACATTATCAGTGTGAAATTGAATAATAAAGCCGGACATTTGACCTCAGCGATTGGCGGTATCGTCGGAAAAGGCGGAGCGCGTATTGCCGGACACAAATCTCAATTGATAACAGACACTGACATTGAAGTGACTATTACAGACGGAAATGCCAAAAACAATATCTATGTAGGTGGAGTAGTCGGTATATCTGATTCGAATAGTGGTAGTGACTATGATAATTTGATAAATCTTGCAGATATCAAAGTGTACGAATCAAATAAGAGCGATTACATATACGCTGGTGGTATCTTCGGTCTTTTGGCTGATAGATTGGAAGATAGCTATAATCAAGGCGACATCTTGGTTCATGGCGGCGGTGAGGTATATGCTGGTGGAATTGCCGGCGTCTTAAATACTTCGTCGGGCGCTTCATCCGGCTTTGATAGCATCGCTTCATACGGCGATATTAAGTTTGTGTATGAAAACAAACAATACTATCTCGGTGGTATTATTGGTGGCTACAAGGATAAGGAAGCGGGCAAACCAGGTAGTAGTCTACAATTTGTCAATACTATATCTTTAGCGGAAATCTATCCTGTTGTGTATGACGCAGCTTCATCTAAGTATATAGAAGATGCTGTTCATTCAAAATATGTAGACCAAATCGTAAAAAATGAGGGTGGCACTGCAGTAATATCTGAAAACATGAAAAATACATACATTGATCCATTCATTGCAAAACACAGATATTATTTATCTGAAAATGGTAAAGAAAATGAATCTTCAAGTATGTATATCAAAGAGAGTTATTTTGATGTCTATTATGCTCATACATACGGCTATATGGGATACAATAGTGTAGATAAAGATAAAACTACAGCATATTCTAGTGAGAGATCGTTTACTGTAAATACAGCATTTGCAAAAGACTACAAAAATGTATATAAAGATATAAGATGTATCTTTAATGATGGTGAAAATTTTGCTGGTGCTACTACCAATTTGTATAGCGGTGCTTATGCAATGGAAGAAAATCCTAGCAATGTATATAGACTTGCAAATCTATATTATTTCAAAGAAGAATATCCTGCTGGTAGTAGATTTAATCCAAATTATCTTGAAGACGTAAATGGTGGAGAGGTAAGTGGATATAATGTACTAAAGATAAATACTTATAAATTGATTAATGATCTTACTATTAAAAACAATGCAGTATTGGTGGCAGAATATAATAATGCTGGCACAAGCTGTACTAAGCTTAGTGGTTATGTTTATGCGAAAAAATATAATATCATCAATTATGGTGTAGTATCAAATATGGCTATTGTATCTGAGTATTTGAAAATTACTCAAAACTTCGGTGTGCTAGAAAATATCGTGAGCTACGACGATGTTTCGGGATATGAATCAGGTGATCTATATGGTCTTGTAAAAGACAATTATGGCTATATTTACCGCTCAGGTGCAAGTATTACTTGGAAATATCTTTTTAGTGAAATAAGAGATAATACAACACGAATTGGCGGTGTGGTATTCGACAACCAACATATTATGGATACAGTATACTGTACATCCATGATGGCTAGTATAGACCTAGATGGTAGTACTACTGATTACTCTAAAATTACTTCCGGCGGTATCGCGTATAACAATGCTGGAATTATAAATTTCGCTGTATTCTCCGGTACATTGCTTGGCGGTAAGTCAGCTAATAAAAATATAGTTTATTCTGGTAAAGGTACTACTGAATATTGTTATTCAGACAATCAATCTATGTATTATGCCGATAATGGTGACAAATTGAGTGATATCGAAAGTATCATAAGTGGTGACGACAAATTGAAAAATAAATTTGTCACTGCTACAAAAGATGGCGCTAAAGACAAAACTGTCAATTATGCTCGTCCGTATGTAAAAGATGGTATTAAGATACCTACCGGCATTCGTATGACAATAGATGCGACAACTACGTCTGGGCTAAGTTATTATCAGACTCGATCGGAAGGCAATTCTTATATTGAACCAATATTCAATCTAACTGACTGGGCGCGTATCTGTAGCATTCAATCAGTGTCCAATAATATCGTTTTGATGAATGATATCCAACTTTCGAAAAAATCAAAGGGATCAAATGAATCAAATGGATATGGTTTTGATGACAAATTCTTTGGAAGTGGTAACATAAATACAATCAAAATAACACAAGGCACTACCTTCTATGGAATGAAACATACATTATATGGTGGAAATGATCAATCAGACCAAAAAGCACCATTCTTTGCTGGCGGACCAAACATCCAGAATTTGGTGGTCAGAAATATAATTATGCATGCTAATGGTATATTAGGAGGAGATGCACTTCGTGGAAATACCTCAAGTAAAGCTATAATTCGAGATATAGTATTTGATAATTGTAAACTAATTCAACAAGGTGGTACCGGAAGCGGTTTTGTTGCGGGTGATGTATCTGATTATATAATTGGTATTAAAACGGCGCCGGAAGGAAAGAATGTTGAAGACTATGATATTGTGATAAACGCAAATTGTGTAATGTCTTACATTTCAGGTAGTACAAATCTTGGTTATAATGGATATTTGCTTGGCGAAGCATTGAGATGTGAATTATATAATTTAAAGATTTCTGATATCAAAATATCAACAGACAGCTCAGGACAAAAGAATATCGGTGGTGTAGTGGGCTGGATTAAAGATTCTACAATTGAGAATGTAGAGGTGTCTAAGTGTAATATATCTCCTACCTCATATTCTGCCAACAACGCTAGCTATGTAGGTGGTGTAGTGGGATATGCAGAAAATTGCACAATGAATAATATTTCGGTAACTAACACAACTGAGAGTAAAGTGGAAGGAGATGCTAGAGTAGGTGGCATTATTGGTGAAATGCACAAATCTACTTTAAATACTGCTTCAAGTGATGCAGCAGTATTGGCTTGTCGAATAGCCGGTGGAGTAGTAGGTCATGCTACAGAATCCACTATTAGCAATGCTAATAGCCTTTCTCAGTCAGTCAAGGCAAATGGTGTCCGTGGTGGTATAGTAGGCTATGGCAAGGATCTTACAATAACGAATGTAGAAAATACAAAAGATGTATCTTTCGACAATTCTTACTCTCTTTCTGAAGATTTTGAAGACTTTGATTGTTATTCTGGTGGCGTCGCTGGAAGACTTGAAGGATTGTCCTCTATATCAAATGCTAATATAAATAATATTACAGTAGATGGAAAGAAGTATGTAGGTGGTATTGTAGGTTTCTGTGCCAATGATAGCATAGGTATTTCAAACTCTGAAATTAAAAAAGTTAATATAAAATGGTATAGATATGCTATCAGAGAAACTAAAGACCCTTATGGAAATATTTACAGATTCGATTATGACGGTTCTACGTCTGTGCAAACTAAAAACAATAAACATACTGAGTATACCACTTATGATTTCAAATCTGTCACAGATAAGTTTATTAAGAATAATAGTACTTCTTTGGAAGGTCTTAATAGAGTGTATTTAGGAGAAGTCTCTCAAGCGTCTTTGGATGTTTATGGTTATACGATAGAAGAATATTTTTATCACTTTAATTCTAAGTGGTATTATAAAAAGATGGCGGATGAAGATTTTGATGATGGTAAATATGATTGGTATGGAATGACTGGAGGAGAAGAAGGTCTGTATATTTCTTATTATAGCAGAGACACACAAAATGCCATCTATAAGGGTTATGCTTCTTTACAAGACGATAATGAAGATACGGGACATGATTCAAGTACATATTATGCTACTTTCCCTGTAGATGGTAATGGCAATGTATATAAATTTTATTATCGTAATGGTGTTAATTATTATAATTGCCCGGGATATGAAATGGTTGGACCGAGTGAGATAAACACAAAAACAGCAGACTGGATTTACTTAGGCTTGATTAGTGGCGCTGGTGGAAATGAAGTAAATGTCGTAGTGGATGATTCATCATCTATTACAAATAATAGTGGAGAAGAAATTATTATTGACGAGTTTTGTCATTGGGTATATGCAGGCTTTGAGAAATACAACTTTGGCTACAATTGGCGAAATTCTGGAGTTATGTTAATAACCTATGATTATAAACTAAATTCTAAGCAATACATAGGTGGGTTTGCCTATGATTTTATCAATGATTGGGGCTACTTAGAAGCAAAAGGAAATAATAAATCTACTGAATCGTTTACTGTAGGACAAAGTAAGTTTTATGAAAGTGAAGTAAATGATAGGATAGAGGTGAATTATTCATTAGATGTTACCCGCCATAAAGATTGGTATTGGGACAATAATGATAAAATACTAAGTGGTATAACACCACTCTACCATATACAAGAAAAAGGCAAAATGTTTACTAAAAAGAAGGGTATTATCTATTGTTTCTTGAAAGAAGTAGCCAAGGAATCTGAGGGATATAGTTTTTCATTGACTAGTTCCTGGTACTTATAATAACCAATAAAAAAGACCCGAGAATTCGGGTCTTTTTTGTGGTAGAGATTTGGTTATTGTATAATAACTAAATAGGGTAAAATCTATTAGCTTCGGTCGGGTGTGATAGATTCTTTAGAAAGCTCGTTATGATAGTCCGTCTCAGAATGACAAATGTATCAAATGTCATCTTGAGATGGGCTCACTTGATGGACTGCCTAAAGCTCTCTGCCTCATGCACCATATCTCTCATATAATATATAATATTATTTATATTTATTTGACAAGGGCGGGGTATAACTAATATAATAAATTATTAGAAAATAAAATAGGTGTATTTGTGACTAAAAAAGTCAAATAAACAAAACATAAGATAAAGGTGAAAAATGGGAAGAAAAACTTTTAGAAAAATACTAGCCTTATTAGTAATGGTTTTTGGAGCAGTGACCGTATTTGGTGCATGTAATAAAGACCCTTACAAGAAGATGAAACTGGAGGTAGATAAGACTTCGGTTAATGTCACTTATGATGAAGAAGGTGACAATGCTTTTTCATTGTCTGCGACCGTATCGGGTGTAGGCAAAAAAGTAAGCACTGACGTGGAGTGGGTGATTGAGGACAAGAGTGTTGTTTTGCCTATTAGTGACAATTATGTAAAGAAGGACGGCAATACAAGCACTGCTTCATTCTATGCGACTACCACTGGTGGTCCTACATATATTACAGTACGCACAATTGAAGGTGGCTTGAGTGAAAAAATAAAAGTCAATGTAGATATTCCTATCAAAAACCTTGCCTTTAATCTTGCGACACTTCCTATTGAGCGAAATGTAAAGACAGATATTACCACAAAATTTGATGGTGGCACGACCCAACTTTACAATCGTATTACATTCACACCGCAATACACTACACAAAAAGATGTAAAACTTGAGGTTGTGGGAATGAATGGTGAGGATATCTCTGAAGATGTGGAAATTGATGGCAATTTTATCACAGTAAAGAGCGAGTCCTTGACTGAGTTTAAATTAAAAGCAACAAGTAGATACAATACAGCTTTGACCACTACTACAAATGTTGTTGTGCTAAACACAATCACTGCAGATGGTGTTGTTATGAAACAACGCAATTCGTCTTCTGATGAAGTGTCTGTTATGGATATTGTTGTGGAAAATGGTGTCAAATATTTTGCACTTGACCTTGCAAATATGGGTGAACCTGAGGCGAGAAAAGTATTGTTTGCAGATTTCAGTGGAGTAGGTGCAGATTTCAATGGTCAATATTCCTTGGGTTATTCTGTAAAATCTGAAAGTTCACTTCCTTTCCGTATATCATCTGGCACTGAGACCAATCAATATGTATTAGATACTGGTTTTGGTACAAATACTGGGTATATCAATTTCCATCTTAATTACAAAGGTTATGAACAATATTTTGCGCCTAAGGTTTTTCCAGTAAAAGTAAATGTAAGTACCTTCCCTGATAAATTGTACTTCACTAATTATGGCGATACTAAAGAAATAACTTCTCTACGTATTTTCAAAAATTATAACAATGAAGCAGGTTATTTCGGTGAGAAGATTGTACTTAATATCAAAAATGGCGATGTTGTTGTTGGAAGTCAGACAGCAAAACTTTCTGTAATAAATACCAATACAGGTGAAGAAGTTGTTAATGGTGTAAAACTATTTACAATGAGCAGCAATAATGTAAGGACAGAAATAACTCCTGACACGCATGTAAAACACGGCACTACTATTTATGTGGCTTATGACTACAACCAATTGAGCCCTCTTTTAGGAAATGCTAATACAAATATTGTTTTGAGAGCTACTTCTGTAGTGAAAAATACAATTGTATCTGACAATTTGGTATTTAAATTTGTGAAAGGCGATGTTTATCCAAGTCTTAAGGGATACGCATCTCCAGTGATTGAGTTGCCAAGAGGGGAGAGTATCACACTTGATAATACTGTACTTGATGACAGCCTTCTTGAAAACGGACTTTCTGAATACAAAATGTCTCTTTCTCGTGGGTTAAACGACATTGTATCTGTAGAGTATGACGAAAATCAAGATGTTTGGAATATCATAAGCGATATTGCAAAACCCCTAAACCATGATTCTACTGTTCTTACCATAACAACCCCAAATGGTTTTTCTTTGAGCGTGACTGTGCGTGTGCTTGAAAAGTATACAAAAGAAAATCTTTTCTTCCGTGTGGGTGAAAATGATTATCCTGTATACAATGACATTGCGGATGTTGTTACTAATAACCTTTATTTGAGTACAAATAGCATTATTGAAATCAAAATTGGTTATATCCAAGAAGGTAAAAAATACATTTTTGATAATCTACCTACCAATTTGATATTTGCTGATGTCGAGTACACTTCAAGCATAATAAGTGTGGACGTAAGCAATTTGAAAATAACAACTCTTAATACTACTGGTGAGTCACCGCTAGAATATGTTATCAATTCTAAATTCTTTGATTCTGAAGAAGATTTGTATATCAACTTTAATGTCAATGTCGCAGTTCGCATTACTGGGTTTGGTATAACAAATGAAAAAGGCCAAAGTGTAAGCGCATTTAGTCTTATTTCGAAAGAATCTATATACCATGAAGATGCAGAAATCTACAAGGCTGGCAGATTTAATGTTTTGGCTTATCCAAACAATGCCGAAATTGATATTGATAATATCGCTTGGAAATTAAATGTAAAAGACGTCGATTCATATACTTTGAGCGAATATACTGAGATAAAGGATAAAGAACTTAATGTTGTTGGTTATTCGTACAAACTAAACAATAGTCAATTTGAAGTTGAGGTCATAATAAGCGATTTGGAAGATAATCGACTAGTCGCTGAGATTTGGTGCAAGTATCTAAATTATACTAAAGACCGTTTAGAAGCAACTCTTACTTTTGTGTATACCCAAACATTCCTTGAGACTAGCATTGACAATCCAGATGGAAAAGAGGTTGTTGTTTCACATGATAGCGCATCTTTGAAGATTTTGGTGTCAAAAGCAATAAAGACTACTGAAATTGCACTTGACCGTACAGAAGTATTGTTTAATCTAAACCAACTTTACCTTGATGAGCATGGAATCGTACAAGACAAAACTCGCAACAAAGTGAGCGGTGTTTATTCGGTGCGTCCAAGTTCTACAAGTATTTTGGTTCCGGGCGTATTGCTTTACTACACAATAAATGGAGACGATACAGACGTTACTCCTGTTGAGCCAAACGCGTCAAATGTATATACAATTGCTGACGGAGTAGTGACTTTCAGATTAGACGAGAAAAATCTATCTTTCTCAGTTGAGATTGAGCGTTATGATAGCGACTACAAAAATATAACCATTCACTTTGTTCCTAAAGACTCTGTGGACAGTGAAGGCAATTATAATCCTCTAAATATCGCTTGGGGACATCTTGACATTTCTTTCCGTGATGGAAATAGTGAGGCCACTGCATACAAAGTATCTGATGCATATGATCTTCAATTCATCAATAATGACCTTGATGCGTATTATAGGGTAACCAATAATATTTATATTTCCGAAGACACTATCTGGCGTCCAATTGGTGCTAATCACGAAGAGGCTTTTAGCGGTCACTTTGATGGTGGAAATTATATAATAAGCGGCCTTAATATTGTTCGCACAGCAACAACAAGTGACGAAAGTGAAAATGCGTACAATGCGATATATAAAGAGGCTGGAAGATATTCGATATATTACGGACTATTTGGATATATTGCAAATGGTGCCGAATTGAAAGACTTTAGTCTAAGAAATATAACTTTCCGAATTACTTATTCGGGATCTAATGAAGCGGACAAGTCAATTGACGTATATATGGGTGCACTTGCTGGATATAGCGAAGGAAGCATAACAAACATAAGCATCATTGACGATCCAAATTTTGAATACAACAAGTTTAATGGTACAAGCCTTAATACTATCAATGCTACAAAAGTAGCTGAGAATACAGACGACACTACAGAGACTGGTAAAAAATCTCTTGCTTATGCTGCTGATGCGCTAGGAATTGCAAATTCCAATAATTTGTATTTCGGTGGTGTGGTAGGTGTCAATGCTGGAAGGATAAATGATATTGTATTAAATGTTACAATGTATGTCCGCGACCAACAAATAAATCCTTCAGGGAATGGTATCACTACAGCTTATGTTGGTGGTATTGCAGGTGTCAATTTTGCTAAAAATGAACTAGGAATAATTGAAAATTCTGAGGTTGTTTCTCTAATAAATGCTAGTCTTAATGACGCTAAATATAAGAGCTCGATATTTAATCCAAACTCTACTGTCGGTGGAGTAGTCGGGGCCAACTCCAGTTCTTATATATCCACTGCTGCAATGTCGAGAATTTCAAATATTGACGTAAGGACAGTTATTTTTGCGCTAAACAATGTCGGCGGTGTAGCTGGACAAAACTTTGGACTTGTAGATAATGTTACAGTCCAACCTACAATTGTTGCTAATAAAAATGTCGGTGGTGTGGCCGGAGTTAATGCTCGTCTAGGAACCAACCAAACTGCACCTCATGGAGAGGGACTAAAACATCGTTTTGTAGTAAATACTACTACCAATGATATTGATGTAGTAGGATTGAGCACAAGTGACAATCACGCAGTGTTTGGTGCAATTTACCATAGTAAAGTCCAATTTGTAGACCGTATGGATAGCGTTAGCTTTATGAACACTGGTATTATTGCTAGTGAAAATGTCGGCGGTGTAGTAGGTTATAACTATGACCTTATGGGTTATGATTGTAATTTGACTCATATAGACGATATTTCAAATATGACTAAATACGGCTCAATTGTATATACTTCAGTTCATTCTTACTTCTCAATTGATCCAAGTAGTCCAAATACAACTCGTCGTAGTATTGCGACAGTGAGTGACGAAGAATTGTTGTATTTGACATCTCTGCGTCTTTCTCGTGAGGCAAAACTTAAAGCTAAGAAAGATGCTGTAGCAGTAATCGATGCTAGCCAAGACAAAATACAGGATAGTGTTTTCTATGGTGTAGATGCTAATGAGATTGGCTGGTATTATGGTGACATAATTATACTTCCAAATACTACAAATTCCACAAATGTGTATGCAGGTGGCGTGGTAGGTTTTGCTGATGGAAAATCAGTTGTTTCTGGTAGTAATGTAGATACAAGCAATACTGCAGGAATATGTCTTGTACATGTATATTCAAATATCAATGTAATCAATCATTCGAATGATAATTTTGATATCGGATACACATTGAGTACAAACAATTATTACAAATATACTGATCTTACATACGGTGGTCTTCTAGGAAAAACAAAAGGTAGTTTGTTTGTGTACAATGCAAATGTGCTAGGTACAATCGCTAATACATTAGCTGAAAAGACTGGTGGTTTTGTTGGTGATGCAAGTGAAATACTTGATCGTATGGGAGAAGTATATAAATGCGATCCTTACGTTATAGATTCAAATGGATTCTTGATTCCAAACACAACAGAAGATAAATTTAAAGGCGTTTATAATATCAACAATTCGTATACACTTTTGAAAAATTCTGCTGGTGAATATATAAAGAATTTTGCTGCAATTGGTGAGTATAAGAAAGTAACAGCATCTTCAGGTGTAGGAATATCGACCACTACATTTGATGTAAAATACAATACTTATGTGTCTACAAGTTATGACCAATACACAAATATGAAGCAAATCACAGCAAGTGTGAGGGCATATAGTGGCACTACAGGATCTCGTTCGCTTAAAGTGCTAACTCTTAAAAAACAATTTTACGAAGTACAAATAGGTACAGAGGAAAAGGTTTTGGAAGATGGAACTGTAGAGATAGTAGCTATTTACGAAACACGTTATCGTTTTGTGTTTACGTATGATGGTACTGATTACGTGTATGAGAGCATTACTTTTGACGAAACAAACCAAAGTTTTGCGCTAGATGCTACAGAAATTGATTATGATATCTTCAATGTATTCCATCAAATGCTTTATTATATAGCAGTAGAAGATGCTTCCGCTCCTGGAAACATATCTAATAAAGCTTATACTGACACTACCATGAATTTGCTTACAGCATCAAATTCTTACTATGTGGGATTTGAAGCTACATTCTATGGCTACGAGACAGGTATTGCAGATGTAGAATTTGATGCATCACATGTAAATAGCTTAGAAGTAGGCAAAGAAAACGTAAGTGGTACAGATTATGCTTATTCTTATTATCCATACTCAGATCAAAAATGGCATTACACAAATCTAATCTATGATAATTTGATTTTTGATGAATATTTTGAGGGTGATTTATATCATCTTGTGATAGATATTATTTCTAATACCGAACACGCACCAAGTTATACTAAAGGCGATACACTAATTGCGGGTGGCGGAAATATCAATCCAAGCGTAATAACAGCTTCTTATAATGTAGATGATTATCTAAACGAGATTTATGTTGTTGAGGAAATATATATAAATGCAGGTATCAATGCAAGCAAACCTAGTGGTCAATACTTGTATTACAATTCTACTGTAAATGGTGGTATTCCTATTTCATTCGGAGCATGGCAAAACGCAAATTATAGTTATCCAAAACTTATCATTGATCTTGCTCCAGAAGAAATTTTAGTAGAAGAAACTGAGAATGCCAATTACAATATGGACAATGTAGACATTGACACAACTGGTAATAAAGTAGACATAACAGAAGCTACTGACATTAGACCTATAGGTGTAATCGTAGAGAAGGGCAATACATACAAATTAATTGATACAAGCGAAAAGGACAAAACCCAATTTGCTATTGATATAAAATCCCTTCCAGAATTTGTAGGTTATTCTTCAATCAATATTGTATCCTCTGATGAAAGAGTTGTGTTGGTAGAAAAAGATGGTGAAAAATTCAGCTTTAAGGCGGTTGGTGAGGGATATAGTGTCCTTACTATAACTACCGAATTAAACAATTCGCTAAAACAAGAGATTGTTGTGTTTGTAAGAGAAAAAGCTGAATCTGTAAAATATTCTTATGTTACCAATTCTGCGACTGAGGAGATTGAAGATGGTACTGCAAGAGTATTGAAAGGTAGCAATTCGACATTTAATATTGCACTTGAAAACAATGGCGAAGACTATTATTCTAATAATATCGGAGTAGAATACACTGTTACTGGCGTAGATAGTATTACAATCGATGGTGAAGTGTATTCAAAAAATGGAAGCAATATTAAAGCTGTTGTGCTTGGATATTCACATATATTTAAAGTAATCGAAGACTTTGAGGTATCAGCGCGTCCATTCTTTATCTATACCATAGAACATGAAGGCAATACCTACTCATACAGACAATATATCGATCAAGCATTGGGTGAAGAAAATGCCAACATCACATATGATGTCGTACAAACAAGTTTTGCTTACAATGTGTATGCACCAAACAACATTGAAAATGGTGTTGCAGAGACTGCTACCTTTGATGTACTTGTAAAGAGCAATGACGACTTGCTTGTGCCAGTATATGTGACAATTGAGTGTGGTGAAAATAAGTATGAATATGTAATAAAACAAGATATCACAACTTCAAGTGGTCTTGCATTCTATACACTTGGTGGTGGCAATGAAAGTGATTCAATTGAAATCGAGTATGCTTCATTTGACATAATCGGACTAGAATATGATGCAATCAGAAGAGAACATTCTATTCAATTAGCATCACATGTTTTGGAAGATAATTATCAATACTTCACAAATCACAAAGTATTTGATATTAAATTTTCAATTAAAGACACATATGATGGTGTGATAAGAGACGATAAGTTTAACTACACAATCCTTCCATTTGCGATTGAGGACGTAAAACTTACTCATTATACAAAATTCTTCTACGACAAGGATTTGGCGGATGAAACCACAAATATTGGCGTAACAGAAGAAGACTACAGATCGTACAAATATGCTTCGAATAAAATTGTTCCGGGCAATAGTAGTTTGTTTGAAATCCGTATTACGCCATTCTACGCCCAACATGACTATGTTACAGTAGAGATTGTGGGAGACAACACTAATAAGAGTATAATCCAACAAGTACTTGAAGGTTTTATTAGTCGTAATAATATAAGTGGTATTAGCAATTTCTATCAATATCCGTATTTCAGTGTAATAGATGGAAGAAGCAATTATATTAAAATAGACAACAAATATTCGTATTTCAAAGAAGAAGGCAAATACGACCCAGTGGACAAAACTCAATTGGGATATGATGGTCTAATATATCTTGCTTTGACACTTGATTCAAGTTTTGAAGGCAAGAAAATAGAAATACTTGTAAAAGGATATCGCGAATCAGATAATGGTGATGTGCTACTATTTGAGAAAGCCCTACCATTAGATGTTGTGGCAGTGCCAAGAATAAACATTACTTGGGATACCACTTCCTCATCAGCGATTGCCGATGAATACAACAAACTAGCAACTGTCAATATTGACGGAAAACTTCCAATCAATCTTACTTTCTCTAATGCGGAAGCAAGCAGTGTGAAATGGGAAGTGGAAGACAATCTTGGTGAGGTTGTTTATGAAGATGGAGCTTATGTATTTAAATTAAATAAGATTGTAAGCGGTATCAAACTTAATGATGTAAGAAAAGTATTTGCCTCAGTAAACAGTATCATCGATGGAGTAAATTATGTTGCTTCTGCTACATTGGAATTCCAAATTGTACCTTTCTTGCTTCAAAACATTTATTTCAAAGATTCGTCAGCGACTACTCAAGATACATCTCCAAATAAGAGTTTGAGTATTCACTTCAATCATACTAAGGATTTCTTAATTGGTATAAATGCTATTTATGACGTTACAAAACTTGGTAAGTATTGTATTGATGATGAATTAAATGTGTTTGATAAGAATTATTGTAGGCACGAAAACCCTTGTGTGGATTTAGCAGATTATGTATCTACATTTATCAAGGACTTTGAGGACGAAATAACAGAAGAATTCCATGCAACAAGTGAAGTAAATCCATATATATTCAAAAATGAAATCAAAATAACAAGCGGTGGAGCAGAATTATCAGGTAGTTTCTTAAAAGAAGGTAATTTTAGCACACGCGGATACTCAATTAAGAGAAGTGGTAGTATATTTAATATTACAATTGCGGAGAGTAGGGTGCTTGATAAGTTCTTGTCGCAAGTAGCATTCGACTATAATACGACATCTGATGGTGATCCACTTGAAATGTGGGCAAATAATGTCCATGAACACAATCCTAGCAATCTTAATGTTATTATGACTGCAGAAGTAAATATTAGTGTTGTGCCACTTAGTGGTGATGATCATCCAATGCCAATTAAATCGGTAGATGATTTGCGCAACATGCAAGCGGGTGTATCCTATATTCTTGTCAATGACTTGGTATTGACCAATTGGACTCCAATTGATGGTGTATTCAAGACTTTTGATGGTAATGGACACACAATCACAATTTCTTCCTTTGGAGATGTGAAAGGACTTACAGAAATAGGATTATTTACACATATTGGCGATGATAATGTAGACTCATATGTGACTACTATCAAGAATTTGACAATAGATATCTGTCCTTTGACAATTACTAATGAGGATAAAATAATTGTATCTGAGACTGGTATTCTTACAGCTGACATTGGCTCAACAGAAGGCGTTAGCTTTGGTATACTTGCTGGTGTAAATAATGGTATTATTACAAATGTAAATGTTACAAACAATGCAAGCGATATCCGTGCTGAGAGAAGAGCGACCCTTAGTGACTTAGATGTTGATGGTGAAGTAGGGGGTACTTTATATAATGAAAAGTATTTCCCAGTAGTAATAGATGAAGGTGTATACAATACATATTTCTCTAATACTGCCACCTACGAAAAAGGATTAAGCGGTGATGAAGCGGCGGTCAACATTGACTTGTATCACATGGTAGACACAATTAGTGTTGTCACCGAAAATAGTCAAAGAGCATTGGGACTTCGTGTTGGTGGCCTTGTAGGTATCAATACTCAAGCTGGTTATATTACAAATAGCTCTATCAGCAATATAAACGTAAAAGGTAGTGACTATGTAGCAGGTTTTGCTGGTATCAATGGTGGTTATATTAGTTCTTCCTTCTTTAAAGGCGGAAGTGTAATCTCTAATGAGAAAAATACAAAGGCTCAAGCAATTACAGCAGGTTTTGTAGCTCAAAATATGAGCGGTAAAATTCAATACTGCTATGTCCTTGGTGCTGAAAATAGAGATACATTTGATGTGACACAAAAAACTATAAGTTATACCGCAAATGGTAATCCTGCTACTGCGATTGAAGACAACACTACTTATATCGATAAAAACTCCAATCTACTTTATATCAATAAAAACAGTGACGCTGACAAACTTGAAGTAGATTTGAGTGCGTATGCTGGATACAATTTCTATAAAGATTATAAAGATAATGACGAGTATAAATACATTTCTCAATTCAGAGCGCTAGGTTCGGTTGTTTATACCAACAACTACGCTTCGGGATTTGTAGGTGAAAATAAAGCATATATCTCCAATTCCTATTCCAATTTGGTGGTTTATGGAACATATGCCGCAGGCTTTACTATCAATAATAGTGAAGGTAATATCGAACACTGTTATACAATGTGTAGTATCGAGAATAGCGACAATACTCAATATCCATTTGCACGTGTTTCGGGTAAAATCAATAGTAGTTTTTATCTATTGATGTCAAGAATAGACAATCTACCATCAAAGGGTGACGTTGAGGACTATTATTTTGACAAATTCTCAAATGCAAGCTCGCAAGACGCAACCCAACTTTCTGCAAATGCCTTCCAAGACTACAATACTTTCACAGCGTGGGCGTTTAATAGTGACTATTCCAACAACGTAAATATCATGGACGGAGTATGGTTTATACCACAAGCGACATATGAAAATGATGAAGCTAAAGAAGCGACTCAAAACACATACAACGAATACTTTAAGGAAGATGACTATACACCTCTTAGACCAGAGCTTGTATCGGCAAATCTTCAATCTATATCTCTAAAATTCTTCCTTAATACTTCTACTGGTGATTCGGATGATGAGGATCTAGACACTACAGTCATAAATTGGGAATACATTGAAGTACCTAAGTGGAAACGTAGCGTAAAAGATATTGAAGGAAATGTATTGGTAAGAGATGTCAATATAGCTCAAGGTTCTATCAATAATCCTCTTCTTGTATCTACAGCAGAAGAATTTAACTTAAATTGTGGCGAACCAATAACAGAAACAGGTGTTCCGAATATGTCACGTAAAGATGCTGTACGTATGATACATGATATTTCATTCAATAATATCGACCAAACAGCAAATACTTACAATGTGGACTATATCGGTAATTTTGAAGGAAATGGTCTTAGTATCAATAATCTAAGAATAAGTGCGGATAATGAGGATACTGCAGTACCTGCAGACGAAGTCACACGACTTGGACTATTTAGACGTATTGCAAGCACAACAGAAAAAGATCCTATTACAAACACTGATGTTACAATCGTAGGTAATGTACGAAACCTAAACCTAAACATTGTGGAAATCAATGGTAGTAATGTCAATATGGTAGGTGTTTTGGCAGGTTCGATTGATAGTGGACGAGTATACAATATTGTTATTGATGATGCCGAAGAAAATGTTAATGTCGAAGGACTTAATGCAGTAGGCGGACTAGCTGGATATATTAGCGGTGATGCAGAAGTAGTAAATGTAACAAGCAATGTATCTGTAAAAGCAAATGCAATCAATCAATACAATACTTTCTCGTACAAGAATCCTAATAAGCCAAACAATCAATTTAAGATGTTTGTGTCAAATGCTAATACAAGGAAGGTTGATATTACAAACGTTTATTCGACTCTTGCAGAGACTATACGAAACACTAGTTATGTAGGTGCTATCGCAGGTATAATTGACGTAAATACGAATCCGGATACCAATTCGGCTCTTTCAAATATCAATAATATTGATCGTATTCGTCAATGTAATGTAGATGATGAAGTAAAACTTTCTGCAGAAGTAGTAGGAGGTATTGCTGGATTTGTAGGTAAAGATACATACATGAGTAGCTGTGCTATCAAAATACACGCAAACTCTCAATTGAATGCTAGCCGTATAGCTGGTGGAGTAGTGGGACAAAACCAAGGCTTCATCAATAGAATTGCAATCGAGTATTCAAATCAAAAAGAGATAGATGCTCAGTTTATACCAAAAACTGACAATACAAAAAATGATGAAACACTTTACAATAAGTATGACAATCCTACAAATAATGACGAGGCAAATGTACTTAATGTAAAACAAGATACATTTACAAACAATGCTCACTATATTGGTGGTATTGCAGGCGTGAATATTGGTGGTTATATCCACAATTCATATTCTCGTATCAATGTAGTCAATGTTTCGGCTCAATATGCAGGTGGTATTATTGGTCTTAATATTGGTGCGCCTACCACAGAAGAAGTGCAATTTGACCAATTGTATTCTACTGGTAGTGTGTATGCATTCTATGCATACGGCGGTATCATAGGATACCAACCTTACGTTGAGGTGCTTGAAACTGCTGAGAAATATCGTTTTGTAGACGAAGTTAGTTTTGAAGGTAAGGGTATAAATAGTTATGCCAATAATGTAAAAGATCTTATAGAAAGTGTTTATGGTATAACCCCTTCAAGTATTTCTGTAAAAACTGACACTAAAGGCACAACGAAGACTGTACTTGATATTAAGACTACATATTCAAATATTGTAGGTGCCAATATATGGCGTCGTATTGACCTAAATACAAATCGTACTCAATATTACGGAGGACATGCTCCAGCGATTGTAGGTACATTTGTAGGTTATACTACACTGTCGTATGACGGCAGCGATATAAAAGATGTAGACTTGTCTATTTCTAAAAACCCAATAAATGAAAGAATGATTCATGAAAATTCGTTCTTCAAACAAACATTCAAATACTCTAGTCCAAATAATCTAGTACCAGAAATAGGCAATGCTGAATTGCTGGCAATTGATTATACAGACGTTAGAAAAGAGAGTATAACTAATTTCATTGTATACAAGAATAATACAAAAGAGTATTTCATTACCGGTGATTATGAAAATGATGGTTTGACTTATCGTTTCTCAAGATTGGCGTACTATGGAAGTATGCGTACTCTTAATGAAATGATACATCGTACATATCTTATCGGAGATAATAGGAATGGTGCCAATTCGATATACACAAGATTGGGAACTTCAGTAATTGGTACATCAAGTGGTGGTGAATACGACCTTGACAAAGACACTGTCACCACAAATATATATCGCAATTGGAATGCCTTTAATTGGAATGGTGTACGTCTAGGAACCAACCAAACAATTTATAATGACATACAAGGCGTGAGAGATCTTTTCCCATCACTTGTTAATAATATACAGCCGGCTGTAGTGTACGTATATACAGAAGAAGATTTGAAATTGATGCATTCATATCGTAACGCAAAATTCATACTTCAAAATGATATAATGTTGACTCAAGCATGGGAGCCAGTAGGAACATATACAAAACCTTTCAATGGCGAACTTTGCAGTAGTATCAGTAATGGCGCGTATAATGACTTTACAATCCGAAACCTTAATATTGACAGATACAACAATGATTACTTTGGTTTTGTGGCTGTATCAGCAAAATCCAATTTCCATCATTTCAATATTGAGTATTCGACTATAAAGTGTAATAAAGACAATGATGTCAATTCGACAATAGCAGGAGCGGTTTTACTTGGTTATGCTAAAAATGGCCAAAAATCTTCGTCTATTCACAATGTAGATATCTTTGCAGAAAAAGCAGATTCTTATATCAACATCTATAGTACACGTTATGTCGGAGGACTTGTAGGACTAGCTGAAAATGTTGCTATTTACAATTGTTCGGTTAAAGGATTTGTTGAAATCAAAGAGGAGCCAGCGGCAGAGCCTGGTGCAGAGCCTACAAAAATTGAAGTTGTAAATAAAATAAAATTCACTTCTTCAATGGCACTTGATAAAAACAGCAAATTAAGTTATCACTTTGGATTACTTGCTGGTCATATCTCGGTATTTAATAATGTTGAGTCGACCACTCCACAAAATACTGTCGATGGAATAAAGATAATAATCGACAATAGTGAAGTCAAAACAGTAAGAGATTACAATGATGCACCTACTGCAGATGAGGATGCACAAAATCCTGATGAAGTGCCAAACAACACCAATATCAATATCGGTGGTATGTACGGTACTATTCTTGAAAAGACAGGCGCAGACAAAACAGAACTAGATATCAATATATTGAAAGATTCTTCAATTACTATCAATTTTGTACCATTTGCTGCAAGTGCTGAAAATTCTATCGAAAATAATGAAGATCATATCAATATTGGTGGAATGATAGGAAATGTAGTTGATACAACATTAAACAATATTACTATGTCAAACTTTGATATCAATTACACTAATGAAAATAAGGTAATAGGTGCTATCAATATTGGTGGTGTAGTGGGTTATGGTACTGGAATAGTGACAAATGCCATTACCAGGACAACTTCTGATATTACTGTGACAAACGCACTTAACCGCACATCTTATAGTTATCGCATTGGTGGAGTATTTGGCTTTATCGTGCATTCGGAAAACATTGATTTAGATAACAATTTCACTAACAAAAAAGCGATAAAAGTAAATAATTCTAAGATTACTTTGAATGGTTTGACCGAAACCACCCCTGGCGGAGGTTCGTACTATATTGGTGGCTTTGCCGGTGAGGGAGATAGAAGTGCATTTGGGTATGTAATGGTAGATAATGGCACTACATATAAAAATAATGCTACTGGAGAGGTTGAGGTTACTGGAAAAACCGATATTATCGAGTTTTTGACAGCGTCAACACAAAATGCTTATGTCGGTGGTGTGTACGGAAAACTTAATGGCGGAAGTCTTGGTTTTGCATATGCAATAGGTAATATCTATAGCAATAAAGACGCTAAAAGTACAGCTGCAGGCAGTACAAGCGCAGAACGTTATATCGGTGGAATAATTGGTTATGCAGGTGATATATGGTCAGGCGCTAACACATCAATCGATAATGTGGCCAGTGATGTGGATATCGTGGACTCGCAATATAATTCTGCTTCATTAGTTAGTAAAGTCGGTGGTGTTGTCGGTGTGTCTATGGGGGGCACAGCAATAGGCAAAGAAAACGTAATTACCAATGCTCACTCTACAGGTAAAATTTATGTGGAAAACAATATCTTATATACAAATGCTACAAATACTTCTGCTGGTGGTATTGTCGGATATGCTTCTTGGACCAATATTGACAATACTTATTCTGCTACTCAAATATTGCTGGGCAATGTAAAAGCTGGATCTTCTAGAAATGCATACTTAGAGAATGCAGCTGCTAAAGGCGGAATTGTAGGATCCATGGTAGGTGCAACAGGATTAGACGTAAACCACTCCTACTATGTCCAAGACTTCGTGCCATATGGCACTAGTGCTGGTATTGGAGTAGAGTATGACGAAATGATGGTAGAAGCACTATCATTTGGTGTAAATCGTACCGAAGATGAGCCTAATCCAAGTAGTGGTCTTATCCTTAAGGACGAAAGGACGGATACAGATATCTTCACTACAGGAGTTGATAGATATCCTACACTTGCGTGGATTGAAGACATAGAGAATGCTTCAATTTACTGCAATCACACTAATACAGTACCATTTGTACTAAAAAATGATGCTGATATTGAAAAAGAAGGCGTGGCTGAAGGTACTGACTTATATATGGAAGCCAATCTAAGATACTCCAACAAAACAATATATTTTATTGGAAGTAAAGAAAATCCTGTGAAAATAATGAAGGATGCAGGTGATAGAAGTATTACAATAAATCCAATGACAACAATTATTGTTGATGGTGGTTTAGAAACAAATGCAACAATATATAATCATGGTACTATTATTGGTAGTAATAACGAATTCTTGTATGATACTTCACAAACACTTGGTAAAAATAGTCATATTACAGGAACTCTACATAATGACAATACCGAAACCACTGATTCTGATGGTGGTAATATTATCAATATTCAAGCAGATATCGAGATTCAAAAGGGATATGTATATGCTTCGTACATTACATACAATAAAAAGATTGAATATATCTATAATTCGGTTGTAAATTATGATAAGGCTATAGATATTGTGAATTCAACTGGTGATGTAGGCTGGTCTAATGCTTTACAAACTCTAATCATAGCTAAAACCGAACAATATATTTATAATTTCTCATCTATGGGCAGTAGTATATTTGATTTAACTTTTGACGAAAGTAAGTATGTAGATAAATTTATGAATACTGCGTTTGGTACTTCACTAGGAAATGCAGCCGATGTATCAAAATATTGGACTATGATTGCGGATAGTAATTCTGGTCGTCTTGTGCATTCATGGATGTATAAAGATAAGTATTTTGACACTATACTTGATAATGAGTATAGATATTATGAATATGATGAAGCAAATATAGATGATTTTAGTATTGACTCTATAGATGACCTTGTCTTATTTAAAGAAAAAGTAAATGCAGGTGAGTTTAGCGGAAATATCCAATTAAACACCGATATTGATCTTGGTGCAAAACTTTGGATGCCAATCGGAACTGAAACCAATCCATTTACTGGCACATTTGATGGCAGTGGTCATACAATATCCAATATGCGTGTGATGGGAAATACATACAATGGTCTATTTGGCGTGACTAAAGATGCAACAATCAAAAATCTACGTATTAAGGACGCACAAGTAGCAGGGTATGGAAATTTGAGTCGAAGTGCAGTACTTATTGGTCAATCCATAGACAGAATTTCACTTGAAAAAGTAGGTGTGGAAGACGCACATATAGCCGGCAACAATATTGCTGGACTTATAGGTTCTTTGAATAGAAGTGAAGATGAAATAATTCCACAAGTTTCTTTCCAACATGTATATGCTGTCGTTGCGGAAGGCGAATCGAGCATGGAAAACCAATATGCAATGCTTGTAGGAGACACTATTGATGCAACAATTGATCCAGGTATTGAGATGGGTGAGGTGTATGCTGCAGAGATTAGAGTTGGTAAGGGCAACTCAACCTATGAAATAAATGAATATAGTAGCTACTTTTTGAGCACGAAGACTATTGACATGGTGAGCAATAATTCGATATATCTATTGACTAGAAATAGTGGACACTTAACAAAAGCAGTTAAAAAATCCAAATATGAGATGCAGACCGAAATGCTGGAAGGCTTTAGTTGGTCTGAAGTATGGGTAAGAGAAAGTACCAAAAACTACGGTCTTCCTACTCTAAAATTTGAGATTGGTTATTGGATTGATGAAGGTAAAATATTGTCTGAGCTTGAAGAAGGTGAAATTTACAAAGGCATGTATGACGGAGCGGAGGTAGAATTGATAGCCCCTTCGTATGATACAGATACTAAAACATATACGATAATATATCCACATCATCTTGCGTGGGTAGCATATCAAGTAAATGAACTTAGCAAAAACTTTGAAGGCGAACGCATTTTGATTACCCAAGCACTTGATCTATCGAGCATGATCTGGTCGCCAATAGGCACTGAAGAGGTACCATTTAAGGGTACGGTGTCAAGTGAATACATGGAAGACACAAAATCCACTCTTAAAATCTCAAATATGACTACATATGGTAATTATATGACTACATTTACAGAAGTGGAAGATTTAAATACTGGTTTTGTATTTGAAAGTCGTGATGTAAATACTACATATGGTGGTCTATTTGGTAATTTTGAAGGCACGCTAGAAAGCAATCAAATAAAATTTGACAATGCTGTGGTACACAATACTGAGTATGCCGGAGTATTGGCGGGTAATATTAGCACAACAAGAGAATCATTGCCTATCACCACATTACAAAGTATTGATATAAAAGGTCATGCAAATGTCGGTGGCCTTGTGGGTATGATGGTACAAACAGACGGTAGTAAGATAACAAAAATAACATGCAATGTGATAGATGCAGTAATTGCAGTATACACTGCTACTAATGAAGAGCATGGACTATATGTCGGAGGTGTAGTCGGACACGGCACTAGAGTAAAAATACAAAATTCTACAGTACTAAATGCAAGTATTTCTGCAAAGGTAGACGAAAATGTAGATTATGAAAATGGTATTTTTGCAGGCGGTATTGCAGGATATGTAGATAGTAGCAAGATATTCAATTGCCAATTTGGTGACGATGCGGCTAGTAGTTATGGTTATGCCACATTGACATCCAATGGCAGTGCTGGCGGTATTGTCGCGGAAATGAAAGATACCGAATTATACGCATGTCTATCTTTCGGCCGCGTATATGGTAGACAATATGTCGGAGGCATAGTCGGACATATGACTGGAAGCAAGTCAATCGTTCAGAACGTGACAATGCAAGGTGAAATAGATTCGGATTATCACGAGGATGTGGACACATATACTGGCGGAATTGTCGGATATATGGAAAATGGATACTTGTCAGAGGCTGTATTTATTGGAAGCCTTCCTTCAGTAGCTGACAATTATATTTATGCTCACGAACTTGGTGGTGTAGTGGGTTATCATAAAGCCGGAAATATTGTAAACATATACAGCGACGTACTTGATTTTTCTACGAAATCATATACATACTCCAATATATATGGTTATTTAGTGGGAAAAACAGACGCAATAGGTTCGATTTCTATGGCGGTACTTCAATGTGACAATAATTGTGCTTTTAATCTTTTAGGACAATGGAGTTGTAAATATACAGGTCTAATTGGAAACAAAGTCGGTGCTGAATATTCGCTTACCAAGCTTGCAAGTACAATTACTACATCATGCAGGATACATAATCTACATGATAATGATAGAAATTTTGTAGATTACTCTGATGGATATAAGGCATATTTGTATTCATCTTCTTGGCAATATGGATTTGATGGTACTATAGGTACATTATCACTTAAAGAGGCGGAAGGTAGCACTCTTGTAAGTAAGTATCATATCTATAAGACTAATGCAGATAGTACGATTGTGCTAGACGCACTTGTGCCTTACGAAATAAACGCTTCGTCTGATCAATATGTATTACAAGTAAAGGATTTGGAATACTATAGCAAATATGTAAGATACAGATATGGTTATCAATCAGACATAACTATAAATATTGCAAGTGGTTTTAATATGAATGTAGATACTTATGAGCCAATCGGTATCAATGAGTATTATCCATTTAAAGGCACAATAAATGGCGGAAATAATACGATATTGTTTACGAAAAAAATAAATCTACAGCATACACTTGCAAATAATTCTAAGGTGCTTGACAATGTAGGTCTTGTTGGGTATTCAATTGGACTTAAAGCAAGTAATCTAACTCTAAAAGCTGAAGGAAGTGGTGATGGATTTAGGACACTGGATGATATGTATTCAGCTGAAAATGTGGGTGGACTTGTAGGTTGTCTATCTATTGAAAGCCCTTATAATACGGAAGATAAAAGTATTCCATATGTTATCGATAACATAAACATACAAATGTCAATTATGGGCTATGTAAATGTCGGTGGTATGATAGGTAAGGCTGTAATTATAGATGGCAGTGAAGCAAAACTAAAAATAACGAAATGTGACTTCGAACATATAATGGAGTATGATACAACTGAGGAATTATATGTTGTTAAGGTGGAGAATGCTGTAGGTACTCAATTTAAAGAAGTGCCTGAAAATAATGCAAAATTTGTCGGTGGCTTAATAGGTTATGCTTCTGGTTATAAATTGGACACAACTGACTTTGTCGGAACAATCAATTTTGCCCTTAACGGCATTACTGGAAATAGTACTCAAGGTACTGTGGGTGGACAGTATAATCTTGGCGGAATTGTAGGATATGCTAAGAACACATATTTTGAAGGCTGTGTAGTAGAAGCTACAGATGATAATACTCCAAATATCAAATATTCTAATATTACAGACACTCAAGGTACATATGCCGGAGGTATAGCGGGTGAAACGCTTGATTCCTGCATAAAAGGATGTAGAATAGATGGCGTGAGAATTCTTGCGAATATAGACGACACAGGAAATGATATTGGCGGAGTCGTAGGTCGTGCTACTAATTCTGTAATTGAAGATTGTTATATGCCTTACAGTGAAGCGACCAACTCTACTATTGAAGGTACTTCCTTTATAGGTGGTATTGTGGGCAGAGCTTATGAAGGTACTATAATAAAGTCATGTGGCACCTATGAAAAACTAACTATTATGATGTTTTATAAAGCTTATTATGTTGGAGGAATAGTAGGTTTTTTGGCAGACAAGAGTAAAGTTACGGGGGCTTTAGACAATCCTACAGTAAGTAGAGGTACAATAAAAGCTGAAGATGAAATAAGATTTATTGAAAATGGCATAGGTGGTATTGTAGGGTTGTTGAATAAGGATGGAGTGATTGAGTATTGTGATAATGAATTAAACATAAATTGTGAAAATCTATTTGGTGATGGTGGTGTTGGTGGAATACTTGGTATAGCAAGTAATAGCACTATTGTCACAATTGCAAACTGTAATAATAAAGGTAATGTTTTGATTAAAGATTCTCAAGTTGGTGGTATATTAGGATATTCGTACAATAGTTATGTAGATATAAGTAATTCTACCAACTATGGTAACATTACTGGTAATAATTATGTAGGTGGTATTATTGGTAGAGGAACAGATGGAAAATACTCAATAATCAATTGCGAAGTCTCAGGGGCTACAATCACTGGATATAAATATGTTGGCGGAATCATAGGTGAACTTAATGCAAATGATGGTACTGAATTTAAAGCTGTTTTTGGCTCAGATTCTACCGTAAATGGAGAAGAGTATACAGGTGGGCTAATTGGCAGTGCTGTAAAAGTAAAGCTTTTATCTGGCACGCAAATGAATGGTAAAGCAAACTTGGGTAGACAGACTACTGAAATAACGGATTTGTATTGTGGTGGTCTTATTGGATATGATTCAGATTGTGATTTTAATGAGATTGAAGATACAAAAGCACTTGGAGATAGTGCAGAAATCTTTGCAGACATTACCGATCCTAAAGGTAAGTTATACGCTTCTGATGGTAGTATAATAAAAGGAGCTAACGAAACCTTAACAGTAAAAGATTTAGCACTTAGATATTATTTTGCTGCAGACCCACATGGTGCTGATGGTGTATACTCATATACGGGTAACACTGGTGGAACTTTTAGCATTAGATATAATATATTCTCATATTCCAGTAGTACATCTATAGGTACAAATGAACAAGCAAATTACGTTGGGGTGCTAACGAATTATACAGATGATTATAAAATAGGCTTTATTACAGGAAATGGCACATATTATGATTTTGCTGAAAGTACTGCAAGTTTTAAACTTAATGATATTTACTATGAATATGATTTTATTTGTTGTGGTGAAGATAGTGGTACCATACATGGTACGTATACTATTTCAGAGGATACATGGGGTGATGATGTAGCTACAGCCTCATTGGTATTTAAATTCAACGCATACATATATGACGTAACTAGATCTATGTCTTATACTACATGGGCAATGGGTGGTAATACGAATGTGGTTATCAACCGTAAAGGTGAATATAAATATAGTAATACTCTTTATGGTACTGGTAGTGCGGCGACCAACAACGACACAGCGATAAAAAATGCAATTGCTGATTTGAATAATAAATTTGGACCTATTGTAGTAGATATAGACGAGGGTGATTTAAAACCTATCTAAACAATAAATTTTAATATGATATTAAAAAAAGAGACTCATTCGAGTCTCTTTTTTGTGGAATTATAGGACATATTTATTAGTTTTCATTCTATAACTTTTTTAAGTGCTTAAACAGGCGGAGTAGTGTATAAAATAATTAGCAAATCTCGTCGAATAGGTGGAAAGTGGGAGGAAAAACATTTAAAAAAAGTTTTTCAAAGTCTTATTTTAGTGTTGACAGGATTTTGGAGGTGTGTTATACTCGTAGTCGCATAGTATTATTTAGAAGTGTGTCTAAATGTTTTTATTGTTTTAGTATAAAAATTTAATAAAATTCCCTGTTGCTGACCAAAAATGCGTAAAATTGGGCGGTAAGGGGTTTTTTGTGATATACACTTTAATAATGTCTCATACAAATTTATTTTAAGGAGAAAAGTGATAGATATGCTAAATATGCAAAATATCAAAAAAGTGAAGTACGGCAATAATGTAAGGTACAATTTTAGCAAAACCAAAGAAGTTTTGGAAATCCCATACATGCTTGAAGTACAAAAAGATTCTTACTATAAATTTTTGAAGGAGGGCATTGGGGAAGCGCTTTACGAATTTTCGCCTATTACCGATTATGCGGGAAAGGCAGAAGTTCATTTCCTAGACTACCATCTTGATGACAAACCAAAACTTAGCAAGGCTGAGACCAAACGTAAAGGTGCAAATTACACAATTGCACTTAAAGGAAAGGTGCGTCTTGTAATTAAGGAAACAGGCGAAGTAATTGAGAGTGAAGTATTCTTGGGTGACGTTCCTTTCATGACAGAAGAAGGTACTTTTATCTTCAATGGTATTGAGAGAGTTGTTGTAAGCCAAATTGTAAAAAGTCCAAGCGTATACTACAGCAAGACCGTCGATAAGACTGGCCGCGAACTTTTTGCATCCACTCTTAGTCCAAAACGTGGTAGCTGGCTAGAAATCGAGCAAAAAGAGAAAGATCCAAATTTCTTACGTGTAGCACTAGACAAGGGGGGAAAAATTTCTCTTGGTATTTTCTTAAAATGTTTTGGCCTTACTCGTGAACAAATTTTGGAGGCACTTGGCGATAATGAAATCATGAAAGCGACTCTTGACCATGATGGTTTTGAGACCCAACATGATGCTTTGCTTGAGCTTAGCCGTAAGACTCGTCCAAGCGAAATTCCAAATGCTGAGGCGACAAAACAATTTATATTCTCACAATTTTTCTCCACACAATACTACAATCTTGGAGAAGTAGGCAGATACAAAATCGACAAAAAACTTGGTTTTTACAATCGTCTAATCGGTCTTACTGCTGCTGAAGATATCGTAAATAAGAAAAACGTTCTTGTAAAAGAGGGCGAGGTTATATCTAAAGAAAAAGCACTTGAAATCCAAAGCTCTGGCATCAATGGAGTATGGGTGTATGGCGCTAATGGCAAAAAACACAAAATGTACGGTAATAATCGTGTTGTGCTTTCTGAAGTTATTAAATGCAATGAAAAAGAACTTGGAATCAATCACAGCGTATACTATCCAGTGCTTGCTGAGATTTTGAAAGAGTACAAAACAAAAGAAGAAAGAATTGAGGCTATTAAAAATAATGTTGACAAACTTGTAGGTAGTACGCTTACAATTGATGACATTTTGGCGACTGTATCATATTTCCTTGACCTTAATGCAGGTATTGGTTATGTAGACAATGTCGATCACCTTTGTAATAGAAGAATCAAAGGTGCCGGTGAGCTATTGCAAGATGCGTTCCGTAGCGGTCTTAGCAAATTAAGCAATGCCGTAAAAGAAACTCTTCAATCACACGATCTAAATGAAATCACCCCTGCTCAAGTAGTAAATGCTCGTCCTATCAATCGTGCATTTAAAGACTTCTTGGCAGGTCACCAATTGTCCCAACTTATGGACGAAATGAATCCGCTTTCATCTCTTGCACAAAAACGTCGTATTAGTGCGGTAGGTCCAGGCGGTATCAAGAAAGACCGCGCTACTGACGAGGTCAGAGATATTCACCACAGTCACTATGGCCGTATATGTGTTATTGAGACTCCAGAAGGTGGCAATATCGGTCTTATCAACTCCCTTTCAGGTTATGCACGTGTTGACGAATATGGATTTATCCAAACAGCATATCGTGTAATAAACAAGGAGAAGGGTATCGTAACCACTGATGTAGTTTATTTAATGGCGGACGAGGACGAAAACTGTTATATTGCACAAGCGACTGAGCCTCTAAATGCCGATGGAAGTTTTAAAAACGACCGTATTACATGTCGTTATATGGATACAATCGTCGAAGTATCAAAAGATATGGTTGATTATATGGACGTAGCTCCAAGCCAACTTATTTCTGTTCCTACTTCACTTATTCCATTCCTTGAAAACGACGATACAGCACGTGCTCTGATGGGTGCCAACATGCAACGCCAAGCTGTGCCTCTAATCAAAACAGAAGCTCCACTTGTAGGTACAGGTGTTGAGCACCGTATTGCAAAAGACAATGGCGCGATTATTTGTGCTAAAAATGCTGGTACTGTAAAATTTGCTGACGGAAATCGTATTGAAGTATTGACTGACGACGGCAATGTAGATGAGTACGAACTTATTAAATTTAAAAAGACCAACCAAGACTCTTGTGTAAACCAAAAGACAATTGTAAAAGTAGGTCAAAAAGTTAAGAAAGGCGAGACCTTGGCAGATGGTTATAGCACCAATGGCGGTGAGCTTGCTCTTGGTAAAAATATGCTTATCGCATTCATGAACTGGGAAGGTTATAACTACGAGGACGCGATTCTTCTATCCGAGCGACTTGTAAAAGAAGACGTATACACATCTATATCTCTAAAAGAAGAAGAAGTAAAATGTCGTAGCACAAAATTGGGTGACGAAGAGTTTACTCGCGACATACCAAATCTTGGCGAAGATGTTTTGAAGAATTTGGACGAAAACGGTATTATCCGCGTAGGTGCTGAGGTAAAACCTGGCGATATCCTAGTAGGTAAAGTTACACCAAAGGGTGAGACCGAGCCTACACCTGAAGAAAGACTACTTAGAGCTATCTTTGGTGAGAAAGCTCGTGACGTAAAAGATACATCACTTAGAGTTCCGCACGGAATTAGTGGTGTAGTAGTAGACGTACAAGTATTCTCTCGTAAAAACAAAGACGAACTTGAGACTGGCGTAAATCAAATGGTAAAAGTAACCATTGCTCAAAGACGTAAAATCAGCGTCGGCGACAAGATGGCAGGACGTCACGGAAATAAAGGTATTGTATCACGCATACTACCTGAGGCAGATATGCCATTTATGGCTAATGGCCAACCTATCGATATCGTGCTAAACCCACTTGGTATACCTAGCCGTATGAACGTTGGACAAGTACTAGAAGTTCATTTAGGATTGGTTGCTAAAGCTCTTGGTATTAAGATTGCAACACCAGTATTTGATGGTGTAAAAGAGACTGACATTCAAGAACTTCTTTCCCAAAATGGATTCCCTGAGAATGGAAAAATCCAACTTTACGATGGCCGTACTGGTGAGCCTTTTGAAAATCCAGTTACTGTCGGATATATGTACTATATCAAACTTGAACACATGGTTAATGATAAGATGCACGCGCGTTCGACAGGTCCTTACGCATATGTTACCCAACAACCTCTTGGTGGTAAAGCAATGTTTGGTGGCCAAAGATTTGGTGAAATGGAGGTTTGGGCACTAGAGGCGTATGGTGCAAGTAAATTATTGCAAGAAATGATGACTGTAAAATCAGATGATGTAGAAGGTCGTCTTGCTACTTACAAAGCAATTGTCGAGGGTACACAATTGCCACAACCAAGCATTCCTGAGTCCTTTAAAGTACTTATTAAGGAATTGCAAGGTCTAGGTCTAGACATTAGACTGCTTACTAAAAATAATCAAGAATTTAATTTGAGTGACCTTAATAATGATATGGTCGAGACTTTCGCAAATGTAACAAAAGGCAGAGAGAAAGTAGATGACTTGGCACTTGAATTTGAAGATGATAAAAATGTCGAAGAAGATTACGAAAGTAATGAAGACTTTGACGGAATATTTGATGAATCTGCGCTATTTGATGATTTTGACGATAGCGACATGGAAGAGTAGGAGGTAAAAAAGATGTTTGAATTAAATAACTTAGATTCAATTCGTATCGGAATTGCCTCTCCTGAGAAGATAAGAGAGTGGAGTTATGGTGAGGTTACTAAATCCGAAACTATCAATTACCGTACTCATAAGCCAGAGATTGGTGGACTTCTTTGCGAAAGAATTTTCGGACCAAAGAAAAACTGGGAATGTCATTGTGGCAAATACAAACGTATTCGCCACAAAGGCGTTATTTGTGACAAATGTGGAGTAGAGGTTACTAAATCAAGCGTTAGACGTGAGAGAATGGGACATATCGAATTGGCTACACCTGTAGCACACATTTGGTTTATGCAAAGTGTACCAAGCAGAATCGGAACACTTATCAATCTTAATGCAAAACAACTTGAAAAAGTCGTATACTACGTAAGTTATGTAGTAATCAATCCTGCAAATTCTGGGTTTCAAAAATACCAAGTTATTACAGATGCTGAGTATCGTGAAACTATGGAAAAATACGGAGATCAAGGCTTTAAAGCAGGTATGGGTGGAGAAGCTGTAAAAGAGCTTCTTGCTGAAATCGATGTAGAAAAAGAAAGTCAAGAATTGAAGGCGCAATGCGAAAAAGCAAAAGGTCAAAAGAAAGTAAAACTTACAAAACGTCTTGAGATTTTGGAAAGCCTTCGTCGCAGTGGTAATCGTCCTGAGTGGATGGTTATGGACGTAATTCCAGTTACACCACCTGATACTCGTCCTATGATTCAATTGGACGGTGGTCGTTTTGCTACAAGCGACATCAATGACCTATATCGTCGTATCATAAATAGAAACAATCGTCTTAAAAAATTCATTTCTATCGGTGCTCCAGAAGTTATTGTTAGAAATGAAAAGAGAATGCTTCAAGAAGCAGTAGACGCTTTGATTGAAAACGGTAAACGTGGAAAAGCTGTTCAAGGACCAAAACAACGTGAATTGAAGAGTCTTACTGCAAGTCTTAAGGGAAAACCTGGACGTTTCCGTCAAAACCTACTTGGAAAACGTGTTGACTATTCAGGTCGTTCGGTTATTGTCGTAGGACCAGAACTAAAAATGTATCAATGCGGACTTCCTAAAGAAATGGCTCTAGAACTATTTAAGCCATTCATTATGCACAAACTTGTTGAGAGAAATCTTTCTCTAAACTTCAAAGCAGCAAAACGTATGATTGACAGTCACAAACCTGTTGTTTGGGATATCTTGGAAGAGATTATTGTCGATCACCCTGTTATGCTAAACCGTGCGCCATCTCTACACAGACTATCAATCCAAGCATTTGAACCAGTATTGGTAGAGGGTAGAGCGATAAAACTTCACCCACTTGTTTGTGGTGGCTTTAATGCGGACTTCGACGGTGACCAAATGTCTGTCCATGTTCCACTTAGCCCAGAAGCAATCGCAGAGGCACGCGTGCTTATGCTTTCTTCAAACAATATTTTAAAACCAGCTGATGGTTATCCTATCTGTACTCCTACACAAGATATGGTACTTGGTAGTTATTATTTGACCTATGTCAAAGAAGATGCTAAGGGTGCAGGAAAACACTTTAAAGACGAAGACGAAGCTATCATGGCTTATAAATCAGGTGTTGTTGAGATTCAATCACCTATTTATGTAAGACGTCAAGTAGAGTTTGATGGAAAATTGGTAGTTAAAAATGTTCCTACTACTGTAGGTAAAATCATATTCAACTCCAATATCCCTCAAAACATGGGTTTTGTAGACAGATTGGATGAAAAAACTGTATGTGATTATGAAATTGACTTCCTTGTTACTAAGAAAAAACTTGACGTTATTATCAGATACTGCTTTAATGCGCTTGGCACAACAGAAACTGTAAAAATGCTAGACCATATCAAAGAGATGGGTTATAAGTATTCTACAATCGGTGCTATCACAATCAATGTGTTTGATATGGAGATTCCAGAAGTTAAGAAAACAATTGTAGCTGATGTTGAGGCACAAGTACTTGAAAATGAAAAATATTTCCGTCGTGGATTTATTACAGAAAATGAAAAACTTGACCGTAATATCAAGCTTTGGAAAGATGCTACAAAACAACTTGAGGGTGTGGTATTAAAACAAATGAATCCTCTAAATCCAGTGCGTATGATGGCTGAGTCTGGTGCGCGTGGTAACGTAGGACAAGTATTGCAGCTTTGCGGTATGCGTGGACTTATGAGTAATACATCTGGTCGTAAAGTTGATATTCCAGTTAAGAGTAACTTCCGTACTGGTCTTACACCTCTTGAGTACTTCATTTCTTCTCGTGGTGGACGTAAAGGTCTTGCCGATAAGGTATTGAAGACTGCTGACTCGGGTTATCTTACTCGTCGTCTTGAAGCAGTAGCTCAAGAAGTAATCGTAGTAGAAGAAGATTGTTTCAAAAACAACAATGAAAAAGTAAAAGGCCTTGTTGTTACAGCAATAGTAAAAGAGGGTACACCTGTTTGCTCGCTAAAACAACGTATTATTGGTCGTTTTACAGTAAAAGATGTGCTTGATCCTAAGACTAAGAAAGTAATTATTCCTGCGGACACAATGGTGACTGCTGATATGGCTGACGCTGTGGAAAAAGCAGGTGTAACAGCTGTTGAGATTCGTACAGGTCTTACTTGTAGAAGCAAACATGGTATCTGTGCTAAATGTTATGGTAAGAATATGAGTGGAAACTCTATTGTTCCTATGGGTGAAGCAGTAGGTATCATTGCTGCTCAATCTATTGGTGAGCCAGGTACTCAGTTGACAATGCGTACATTCCACACTGGTGGTGTTGCGAATGCTGCCGATATTACACAAGGTCTTCCTCGTGTTGCGGAAATATTCGAAGCTCGTAGACCAAAGGGTGTTGCGACAGTATCCGAAGTTGCGGGTAAGGTCCAACTTAAAGAGATGCAATCTCAAAGCAAAGATGGTGGTAAATACTACGAAGTATTTGTTAAAAATCCAGAAGGCGATGGCCACTACATTATCCCTTACGGTGTCCAACTTAAAGTTAAGAATGGTGACATGGTAGAAGCTGGTAGTGTATTGACTGAGGGTAGTATTTATCCTAGCGACATCTTGCGTACTCGCGGTATTAGAGATGTTCAGAATTACCTACTACAAGAGGTGTTGGCTACTTACTCTTCACAAGGTGTTGAGTTGAATACAAAACACGTTGAGATTATTATTCGTCAAATGCTTAGAAATGTAAGAATTGAGGATAGTGGTAGTACAAATCTTCTTATGGGTGAAATTGTTGACCACAATACTTATGAAGAAGAAAATGAAAGAGTGTTGCAAGAGGGTGGAGTTCCGGCTACTGCAAAACGTATCGTACAAGGTATAACAAAAGCAGCCCTATCCAATCCAAGTTTCCTTGCTGCAGCTGCATTCCAAGAGACTTCAAGAGTATTGACTGATGCTGCTATTAAGGGTAAAGTAGACCGCTTAGTAGGTTTGAAAGAAAACTTGATGATTGGTAAACAAATCCCTGCTGGTACTGGTTATCACAATATCAAAAACATCACTCCAGTAGACATTGATGAAATCAAAGAAAATGATTTGACTATGGATGAATCCACTGCAAAACTTTTTGATGACGAGTCAGATGTAATTTAATAATGATATTTAAGACTTTTATTAGGATATAAATATTAGCAAAGGAAAAGGGCAGTAAATGTCCTTTTTCTTTTTTTATGTTGGGGATTGGTAAGATATAATTTCTAAGAAATAGTGTCTTAATAGTGCAATAAAAAAGTCCAAAAATATTATTGAATATTTGAAATAGTTATGATTAAATAACCGCTTTTTAAAGGGATAAAATAAATATCAAAAAAATTTAAATTTGGGTATTTACAAATGGCAAAATGTGTTGTATAATAGGTCAAAGTTAAGTGAGGTGTTTTATGAAAAACGTAAAGAACGTAAAAAATGAAGGACTAAAACTTAGAGAGTTTGAAATACTACTTCGTATGATTGCTGGTGGTAAATTGGAAGAGCCGTTTGTAGACAATAGTATACTTATACTTCCTTCAGATGAAAAAGGAAACATAACAGGTCTTCCATGGTCTGTTTCAGAATTAAAACGCTACAATGCTATAATATTAAACGATTCTCATGTTAGAAATATTAATATTCTAGAAGATATAATTAGCAAAAATGAAAAAGACGCCATAACAAAAGCAAAAAAACTATATATGAATGGTAAATATGAAGATCTTTGGAGATTACTTGTAGGTAGAATTGAGTATCAAAATAATCGAATCAAAGGTATATTTAAGGGTGTTGTGAAAAAAGAGCACAAACAAACTTATATAAATTATAATAATTTTAAATGGTGTGAAGAACAAGCAAAGAAAACAGGAAATAGATTAGGACACAAAACCAATATTACAATCCTTTCAATGCTCGACGTTTCGGAAACATGCTTGCTTTTGGCTAAAGAAGCAAATATTGTATTGACTGAAGAAAAAAAATACGACAATTATTCTAGGAATCAAAACAGGTCTAGTGGAAAAGCAGCAGCAAAAGTTATAGGTGGCGCAAAGAAAGGTTCAGTTGAAAGTGTGAATACTTCTGTAGTAAGAGTATCAGAAGGAAGAGAAAAATAAAAAGTAGGGGATCCCTACTTTTTTTTGTGATATTATGATAGTGGTTTTGTAGGTCGTAAAAAGATAATCGATCTTAAAAAAACCCCTAAAACTTGGGGAAAAATAAATGCAAATATGTATTTACAAACACTCTAAAATATGGTATAATAAACTTGTGAAATAAAGGAGGAATCCTAATTTATGACAACAAATAGAGATTTGTATGAAAAAAGTTTAAAACGTATATATTCATTATCTACGCGTCAACTTAATATGGCGTATATTACATGGTCATATATGCTTATGGGTTATGAAATTAAAGAGGTTAATGAAGATCTTCATACTTTTACAATGATAAACAACAGCCTTAAAGGACCGGATGCTATAAGAGTGCTTAATTACAGTGCGTCAAAAACAATTAGTCTTAAAGCAAATTTAATGACACTTCAAAACGATATTGAAAAGTTTTATATAGGTGAAGTTAATAAAGGTGTAAGTGCTAGACTTCTTGGCGGTTTTGTGAGAAGAACTTCAATCAATGATGTTACGAAATATAACGATATATTAAAAGAGACTGCAAAGTGGCTTTACACATATAATAAGGCAGTTGCACATTCAAGTGAAGAAACTATTACACAATCACTAAAAATTAGGGATGAAATGGATGACAATCTTGTAGGTAGTCGAATTCTTGATCTTATTAGTGATGTGTATAATGTAAATTCAAAACACATGGAGACATTGCTTTCACACAATACTAAAGCGCGACCTTGCAATATTATGAAAAATTCAGATACTACATATTCATATATTTATGAAGGAGTTCCGGCTATCATTTCTGCTAATAGTGAAGAAGAAGCGGAATATAAAATTAACCAACAATATATTTCTTCTAGCATGAAAAAGTGGGATAGACACAATAGTGTTGTTGTCTTGGATGAGGATGAAAGTTCTTTAGAAGGAGATGGTGGAATTAAGTCAGATGCTATCGGAAGTAATACTCATTTGCATGGAGAAAAAAACAATACCGAACAAAATTTTGGATATAAAATAAAAGTTGAGCCATTCGGTCCAAGTATCAATGAAAAAAATGAAATCGTTTATGACGAAAACAGAGGACAACAATACTTTGATTTCTTCAGCAATACACATGAAAAAGGTGGGAAATAATAAAAAGACGAGGAATACTCGTCTTTTTTTGTTGTTTGAGTGTTGAAACTGGAAAGTGTGCTGTCAGAATTGGATTGTAATGCAGTTTTAAAAAAAAGATATGAAAAAATAGCAAAATTTTGTCATAGAAAATTTTACAAAAGGTATTTTTTGTGATAAACTACTAAAAATAATGGGAAATGGAGAAACTATGAGAGCATATGTATATCCCGCAGTTTTGTATAAAGACGAAGAAGTGGGTGGTTTTACAATTGCAATATTTGATTTGTCCTTGTTTAATGAAGGGGACACCGTAGAAGAGGCACACAAAACCATGCAAAGTATGCTTGTGTCATATGTGGAGACATGTCTAAAATACGGTATCGAATTACCGCCTCCAAGTGATTTTAATAAAGTAATAGAGGCCAATCCTAAAAATCTATGTATTTTGGTAGAAGCTCAAGTAAAATAAAGACCTAAAACATGGTCTTTTTTATTTTATAAAATATTGGGTATTGACACTCAATAATTTTCATTTTATAATAAAATTAGATAAAAAGAGGGTGGACAAATATGTTTAAAAGTAATGAGTATTGGGACTATCTTTGCAAATATACAGAAGAAGAGTTGGGGAAAATAAAATCAATTTATCAAGCAGATATTTATTCTGACAAAATTTCACTACCTTTTTCAGTGTGGAAATTTGATAGGAAATTGGATGATATGCTTACAAATGCGACTGTTTTGATTGGTCCTGAGATTGTTGATAAGTTTACTGAAAAATATGGTGAGTCGGTATTGAATGTGTACGAATACGGATATCTTATGAAAAAGACATTGGACTACATGACCAAAAGTCATGCAGTTGTGAAAAATGGTGATTTAGTAGAGCCATTTTATGTGCATGCTATACGTACGCTTGGTAAGGATTTTAGGCCATTTTTAGATTCCGTAACAGAAACGAGATGCAAATATGTAGACGCAAATGGCGATATCCTTGCACAAATCATGCTAAAAAGTGATTTGCGTGCAAATAGCATTGCGCTTGATGCAATAAAAAAATATCCTGAAGGCGTATATCATGTCAATAAAAGCGGAGAGATGCTTATCAATACTGCACTTAGAGCATTCCGCGAAAAAGATGGTGATGAAGGATATAGATTTGCAAATAAAGTGAACAAAATTACACCAATAGTAAGAGTAAATACCCAAGGAGCAAGTAAAACAGCAGGTAAATAAATATAAAAGCCACAGTAGTCTGTGGTTTTTTGTTTTTGATGACAAAGTGCGTTTTAAATGCTCTAATATTCGTGTATTGAATTGGGGTAGTTAATATATGAAATATATTATAATTGCGAAAATAAAAATAAAAAAACGTTGACATGGGGATTTTTATTTGATACACTATATGGCGTATTATAGTATGGTGTTTTTTTGTGTGCAATTTTCAAAATTACGCCATTAGAAAACCTCTTTGGTGTGAAAGGAGATTTTCTAAGCCCTCGTATTATAATGTATTGTGTTAGAGGGTATTTTTGAGGAAAATATGGGTTGATGTTTTTCTCAGTAATAATTTAGGAGGGTTTAGGATGCCAACAATCAATCAATTAGTAAATCAAGGCAGAAAGAAAATCGCAGTTAAATCTAATGTTCCTATTTTGGAAGAAAACCCACAAAAAAGAGGTGTTTGCCTAAGCGTAACTACCACTTCTCCTAAAAAACCAAACTCTGCTCTTCGTAAAATCGCGAGAGTTAGACTAAGCAACGGTGAAGAAGGTACTGTATACATTCCAGGCGAAGGACACAACTTGCAAGAGCACAGCGTAGTGCTTATCCGTGGTGGTAGAGTTAGAGATTTACCAGGTGTACGTTATCACATTATCCGTGGTACTCTTGATGCTGCTGGTGTTGCTAAGAGAAAACAATCTCGTAGTAAATACGGTGCTAAAAAAGGTAAATAAAAAATTTTAAAAACAAATAATTAAATATTGAAGGAGATACAATTATGCCAAGAAGAGGTGGCGTACCTAAGAGAGATGTACTTCCTGATCCACGTTATGGTGATAAAGTAGTAACAAAAGTTATCAATCAAGTAATGTTGGATGGTAAGAAGGCTATCGCTCAAAGAATAGTGTACAATGCATTTGATATTATCAAAGAAAAACTTGGTGTTGAGCCTCACGATTACTTTACTCAAGCTCTTAATAATCTAAAACCTATGCTTGAGACTAAAGCTCGCCGTGTAGGTGGAAGCAACTATCAAGTTCCGCTAGAAGTTAGTCCTGTAAGACAACAAACTCTAGCAATACGTTGGCTAGTAAAATACGCTCGTTTGCGTAGTGAAAAAGATATGGATCAAAAACTAGCTGCAGAAATTATCGACGCCTACAATAGTACAGGTGGCGCATATAAAAAGAAAGACGATACGCATAGAATGGCTGAAAGTAATAAGGCATTTGCGCATTATCGTTGGTAGAAAAGGGGAAAAGATATTATGTCTAGAAGCACTCCACTAAACCTACTACGCAACGTAGGTATTATGGCTCACATAGATGCTGGTAAAACAACTACTACTGAACGTATTTTGTTTTACACTGGTAAGACTCACAAAATAGGTGAGACTCACGAGGGTACAGCGACTATGGACTGGATGGCACAAGAGCAAGAGAGAGGTATCACAATTACTTCTGCTGCTACTACTTGCTACTGGAAAGACCATCAAATCAATATTATCGATACTCCTGGACACGTTGACTTTACAGCAGAGGTAGAGAGAAGTCTTAAAGTACTAGACGGATCAGTAGCTGTATTTAGTGCACGTGAAGGTGTTCAAGCTCAATCTGAGAAAGTTTGGCGTCAAGCTGACAAATACAACGTTCCTCGTATGATATTTGTCAATAAAATGGACAGACCAGATGCCAATTTCTTGAGAGTTGTTGAGAAAATTAAAGAAAGACTTGGAAGTAATGCTGTTCCTATCCAACTTCCAATCGGTCAAGCAGAAGACTTTAAAGGTATCATTGACCTTGTAGAAAACAAAGCATATATCTACAACAATGACCTTGGTACTGACATTCAAGTTACTGATATTCCTGCTGAGTTTAAGGCAGACGCAGAAAAATATCGTAATGCTATGATTGAAGCTGCTGCAGAACAAGATGATGAATTATTGGAGAAATACTTCTCTGGTGAAGAACTTACAATTGAGGAAATCAAAAGAGGTCTAAGAAAGGGTACACTTTCTATGAATATTTTCCCTGCTACTTGTGGTTCGGCTCTTGCTAATAAGGGTGTTCAAAAACTTCTTGATGCTGTCGTAGATTTCATGCCGGCACCTACAGATATTCCTGCTATTAAAGGAACAAAACCTGATACAGATATTGAAATCGAGAGACATCCAAGCGACGACGAGCCATTTGCTGGTCTTGCATTCAAAATCATGACAGACCCATTCGTAGGTCGTTTGACATTCTTCCGTATCTATAGTGGTAAGATTACTGCTGGTAGTTATGTATACAACTCAAACAAAGAAAAGAAAGAGAGAGTAGGACGTCTTATCCGTATGCATGCTAATAATCGTCAAGAGATTGAGGAAGCATATGCGGGCGAAATCGTAGCTATCGTAGGTCTTAAAGATACTACTACTGGTGAGACTCTATGTGACCAAGCCAATCCTGTTGTGCTTGAAAGTATGGATTTCCCAGAGCCAGTTATTAAAGTAGCTATCGAGCCTAAGACAAAACTTAGCCAAGAGAAAATGATTTTGGCTTTAGTAAAACTAGCTGAAGAAGACCCTACATTCAAGACTTACACTGACCAAGAAACTGGTCAAACAATTATCGCAGGTATGGGTGAGCTTCACCTTGAGATTATTGTAGATAGATTGCTTAGAGAGTTTAAGGTAGAGGCCAATGTTGGTGCTCCACAAGTTGCTTACCGTGAGACTATCAGAAAAGAAGTTGAGGTCGAGGGTAAGTATATCAAACAATCTGGTGGTCGTGGACAATATGGTCACTGTTGGGTTAGACTTGCACCTCTTCCAGCCGGAACAGGTTATAAGTTTGAAAACAAAATTGTTGGTGGTGTTATTCCTAAAGAATACATTCCAGCTATCGATAATGGTATTCAAGAAGCATGTCAAAATGGTGTACTTGCTGGATTTGAAACCGTTGACTTTATGGTAACTGTTTTCGATGGTTCGTATCACGATGTGGACTCATCCGAAATGGCATATAAAATTGCAGGCTCTATGGCATTCAAAGAGGGTGCTAAAAAAGCCGACCCAGTTTTGCTTGAACCTATTATGAAGGTACAAGTAGAAATGCCTGACGAATACCTAGGCGATGTTATGGGCAACATCAACCGTCGTCGTGGTATCCTTAGTGGTACAGAAGTCAGAAACGGTGCGCAAATTATCAATGCTGAGGTTCCTCTAGGAGAGATGTTTGGTTATGCGACAGATCTTCGTGGAATGACCCAAGGTAGAGGTAATTTCAATATGGAATTCTCTCACTATGCAGAAGTTCCAAGAAATATCGCTGACAAAATTATCGGTGATAGAAAATAGCTAATATTTATAAAAAATAATTTAGGAGGATAATAAATAATGGCTAAAGCAAAGTTTGAAAGAACAAAACCACACGTTAACGTTGGTACTATCGGACACGTTGACCACGGTAAAACAACTCTTACTGCTGCTATTACATTGACCCAAGCTGCTGCTGGTAAAGCTCAAGCTATGGACTACAGTGCAATCGATAAAGCACCAGAAGAGAGACAAAGAGGTATTACTATCAATACTTCACACGTAGAGTACGAGACAGAAACTCGCCACTACGCTCACGTAGACTGCCCAGGACACGCAGACTATGTTAAAAACATGATTACTGGTGCTGCACAAATGGATGGCGCTATCCTAGTTGTTGCTGCAACAGACGGTCCAATGCCTCAAACAAAAGAGCATATTCTTCTTGCTCGTCAAGTAGGCGTTCCATACATTGTTGTATTCATGAACAAAACTGACCAAGTAGATGACCCAGAGCTTATCGAATTGGTAGAAATGGATATCAGAGAACTTCTTAATGAGTATGGTTTCCCAGGAGACACAACTCCAATTATCAAAGGAAGTGCTCTTAAAGCTCTAGAAGCAGCTAAATCAGGTAATGTTGATGGTGCTGATTCTCAAGCTATTAAAGATCTTCTTGCAGCTCTTGACTCTTATATTCCTGAGCCAGAAAGAGCTACTGACAAACCTTTCTTGATGCCTGTAGAAGACGTATTCACAATCACTGGTCGTGGTACTGTTGCTACTGGTAGAGTAGAAAGAGGTACTATTAAAGTTGGTGATACAGTAGAAATCGTAGGTATGGGTAGCAAACTTACATCAGTAGTTACTGGTGTTGAGATGTTTAGAAAACTTCTTGACCAAGCAGTTGCTGGTGACAACGTAGGTCTTCTACTTCGTGGTATTGACCGTACTCAAATTGAAAGAGGTCAAGTACTTGCAAAACCTGCTTCTATTCACCCACATACTGAATTTACAGCAGAAGTATACGTATTGAAGAAAGAAGAAGGTGGTCGTCATACTCCATTCTTTAATGGTTATCGTCCGCAATTCTACTTCCGTACTACAGACGTTACTGGTAGCATCGAGCTTCAAGAAGGCGTTGAGATGGGTATGCCTGGTGACAACGTAAGAATGACTATCAAATTGATCACTCCAATCGCAATCGAGCAAGGTCTTCGTTTTGCTATTCGTGAAGGTGGTCGTACAGTTGGTTCTGGCGTTATTTCTTCAATTATCGCATAGTAGAGTAAATATAAAAATCGTGTCTTTTGACACGATTTTTTTTGCTTTCTATATCTAATTTTCAAAAAAAGTACATAAAAAAACTACTAAAAATGTTATGTAAATATAAATAAACATTTAAAAAATATAGAAAAATATAAAAATACTATATTATGCAAATAATTTGTAATTTCTTGTACTATTTGTTATACTTTAAGAGTATAAGTGGAGGTTTTGCCTGAATGGACGACAAATTCACAATGCCTAAAGGGGTAGAGGTTGCGCTTGAAAAAGTTACTGCAACTGGTGCTCCAAGATTGGGCTCATACAATTCTAGAGGCGATTATGTAATCGCACCTGCTATTATTAAAGAACTTTTGAGTGTAAATAAGTACAAAAAGACTACTTTCAAAAACTCTGTCTTTTGTACAAGTTTTTTGCCTGTCTATGGCGAACTTACATTTGAAGTTGTGTATGAGAAAAATTCTATCAATAATTCTGCTCTCGCAACCATCTATTTGCTCGAAAATGAATATAAGGTGAATGGTTACCTGCAAAACACCATTAAGACCAAAATTGGCCACTATATTGGCGATTTAGACGGTTTTATAGAGGAAAGTTATAAGAGATTCAACATTTCAATCTTGCCAGTAGGTGAGAGTAAAGACTATAGAGTATCTGACGACGAAAAACTTGATGGTTATATTGTCACAAAACAACAATTTAATAATCTTCTTGAAAAAGTATCGAAGGAAGAGTGTGACAAAATATATGAGGACTATTTTACAAAACGTCTAGAAATCTTAAATTCGCTTAATTCTGCATTCTCAAAGGAAGTTCTTGCGAAATTTAAAAATGAATATGCGAAGATTGAAAAGTACTTTTTAAAAGAAAAAGATTATCGCGCTCTAAGTGAGCTTCTTGATAAGTGTTTTGAGGATGTTTCGGGTACAAAATTAGAGTATAAAGAGGAAGAAGAGGAGTTTCAAAAAAAGATTTTGCCTATTCTTACTCTGTTTATTCAAGAAATGGAAAAAGCTACCGAGAAGGCATCAAATAAGGCTAAAAACCTTCTAAATAAGAAGGAAAGAGCAAAACTTGAGGATATTGTAAAACAAGAAGAGGAAGCATCTCCTTCAAAGTCTAATATTGGAGTAGATAAGTCTCCGCTTGTAGCACTACTTAAGGGTGATATGCCTAAGGTGCTAAATCCAAGAGGCACTTCTTCAGAAAAGGGTAAAATAAGTGATGACCTTTACAATAGATTGAATAAAGCCCTTAAAGGCATTGAAGGTTTAAATAAAATTGATGACACAACTAAAAATATTCCACCTAGTACAAAAGTAGAAAAGCCAACTCATGAAAATCCAAATGGTAAAAGACTTGTTAAGGAATTTGAAGAATATACAAATAAAGAATCCCAAAACAACAATCCTCAAACATTCATTGTCGGTGATGATAAGTCTAATAGCATTTTATTTTCTGAAAATGAATTTAACAAAATCACACCAAATAATGAAGTGGAAAAAATCAGTAAAAGACCAGATAATACCAAACTACAAATTGAAAACGAGATAGGTGAATTATTTGGTGGATTATCAAATGATGAAGTTGAGGTAAGGGGTGAGCCCAAAACTAGTCCAGGTCCAAGGACTCCTCAATCAAGTCATATAGATACAAATGTTAATGAAAGATAAAAAAAGAATACGCGGAAGCGTATTCTTTTTTACCAAGGCTCTTTGCCTGAATTGGAAAAACGACCTGAAGATGGTGGGTTTTTACCAGAAATTCTGTCGCAAATACTTACTTTCCCGGTATATCCCAAACTTCTTTGACTACCACCAAAGTACAAAACATCTTCTTTAGAGACTGAATTGTTTTTTATATTATTATAAAAGTTTAGGCAATCCGCTTTAAGTGCCGGTTTTCCTTTAAATGGATCTGGATTGGTCATTGCGCCAAGAACATTGTTTTTTATATCTTTCAAAACTGTTTGAAATTGTTTGTTTGAATAAGAATCTGATGGTGAGTTTTTGTCCCATGCTTTAAAATAAAGTACAGAGGCGGTGCGGTTTAGCAGCATTATATCATTGATTTTCAAAACTTCTTGATAGAATTTGGATGACATCAGTTGTTCTTTTGTCATATTGGATTTAAGAGTGCTGTCAATCAATGGTTTGATTAGTTTTGAATTGAATGAAAATCCTTGTTTTGTGCTAGACCAAATAAAACCGCCTTGATACTCATCAAACAACCAAGCAAAATTTTCATCAAAATGTTTGCGCCAATTATTTTTTCCGGCAACTTTCATAGATGCATAAACAAACACCGAATATACATTTTTTTGACATTGTGTAATGTGAGGATGAAATTTATTTATTTCATCGACTTCATCTTTAGTGAACTCGTGACCTCTAACATTTGAAAAATCTTGTTTTATTTTGTTCATATGTGAGTCATATGTTATATAAGAGGGTGAAAACACTTCATCGTACATTTCTGGAAGAAAATAGTTTGGAAAACTGGCAATCAATGGGTGATTGGACTCAAGATTGTATATATCTTTTCCCCATTTAGCAGCTAAATTTTCGTTGGAATTGTCACCTTCTCTATATTTATAATAAAGAAAACGTTGACTATGCCAGAAGTCGTTTTGTGGTTTTGCCATAATAATCACCTCGTAATTTTCTTTAAATATTATACTATACAATTGGTTGTTTGTAAATATGTAATAATACTTTTTGTTTGATTTCTTTGAATAAACAGCAAAACTAAGTACTTTACAAATATAACTAAATCATATATAATTTACTATATATGGGGGAGAGATATGTTACCTTGTGAAGTAATCAATTTGAAAAAATACTATAATCGTAGTGTTGTGGGAGTGGAGGACGCTAGTTTTTCACTTAAGGAAGGTGAGATTTTTGGGATAATCGGACCTAATGGAGCAGGAAAGAGTACTACTATTAGGGCAATAATGGGACTTATAAAACCCACAGATGGTGAAGTCGCTATTCTTAATCACAATGCTTTTAAAGAAGGACATATTGCACGCGCTGAGGTAGGATATGTAGGTGGAGAGCCAAGTTTTTATCCTAATCTTACAGTCAAAGAAAATCTAGAGTTTGTAGCAAGAGTCAAAGGTGTAGGAATGGATAGAGTGGACAATCTTGCCACTAGACTAGAACTTAATCTTACTCGCAAAGCAAAGGAATTGAGCTTAGGGAATAAAAAGAAATTAAATATTGTTATGGCACTATTATCCTCACCAAAACTAATAGTATTAGATGAGCCAATGACAGGACTTGACCCGATAGTAAGGAAAGAGTTTTTCAAAATACTTGAGGAAGAAAAGAAGCGTGGAGCATCTATTCTTATAAGCAGTCATGAGCTTACAGAGATACAAAGGCTTTGTGATAGGGTAGGCATAATTAAGGACGGAAAAGTAGTTGCGGTTGAGCAAATGCAAGACCTAAAAACAAAACGCCTAAAGACAATTATTATTGAAACTGAGTATTCTACACCTCAAGTGACTTTAAGTGGAGTGAGCAATTTAGAGCAAGATGGCAGAATTACAAAGTTTAATTATAATGGCGAAATGAAGCGCTTAATTGAGTATTTGCATAGTATTGATATAGTAAACATTGACATAGAGGAAGCAAGTCTTGAAAATATATTCTTGCACTTCTATGAATAAAGGAGGAGATATGAAAAAGAGTTTTATAAACAAACCTTTGTACAAATTGGAACGCAAAGCCAATCTTCTTCCTTTGATTGTATTTACTATTGTTGTGGCGGCGCTATTGGTAGTAGCGGCAGCAATATTTCCTTACATGAAAGATTCTTTATCTTCACTACCAGAAGAATTGCAAAGCCTTGTAAATTTTAATTCTGTCACCGAATACTTCAGTGCAGAGGCAGTAGAAATGTGGGTTGTTTTTGGCTCAATTTATGCTACATGGCTTGCACTAAAACTTGTGAATGGTGATTTTAAAAATGGCAATGCTGAGTTGTTGTATTCGCTAAATATTAGCAGAAATGAAATACTTCGCACAAAACTTCTTCGTCTTTTTGTAAATGTCACAATCTACAATGTGGCTTTGTCGGTAGTGGCATTCCTTGCATTGTGGTTGTTGTGTGGTCAGCTTGCAATTGCAGGTATACTTATATTTACATTGTTTGCTTGGCTTACTACTTTGATTGTAGGACTATTGATGTTTGGGCTAGGGACTGTTGTGGGTCGTAAGTTTGGACCAGTGGCAGGTATTGTTTTGGTAGTATTGTTCTATTTGATATCTAGTATTTCTATGTCAGCATCGCAAGTGGAGTGGTTGGGTTATTTGTCACCATTCACTACCATGTTTGGGGATGTGATTTCAAATGGATTTGCAGGACTTCTAAACTACGGTGCTTCACTTATTATATGGGGTGTTGTGGCAATTTGTACTGCTGTATTTGGAATTTTAAACTTTAAAAATGTCGATTTGGACTAAATATTTTGAATATAATACTTGCATTATTGCAATAATTGTTGTACAATATAATCAGATATATGGATAAATAGAGTTTCGGCTCTATTTTTTCTTGGAAATATATTGACTTTTAGCGGGAGACTATGATACAATCTACTCGCTATAATGGAGGATAAAATGAGAGAGACTATTATTCTTGCTTGCACAGAATGTAAAAGAAGAAATTACAACACTGAAAAGAATAAAAAGAACGACCCTGAAAGAAAAGAAATTAAGAAGTTCTGTAAGTTCTGCAACAAACACACAGTGCACAAAGAAACAAAATAATTATTAAGGAATTGTAACTATGGCAAAGAAAGTTGAAGTAAAAACAACTGAAGTAGAGGTTGTTGAGCCGGATACAACTCAAAACGACAAAGTAGAAGAAAAAACTGTCGTTAAAGAAAAAAAAGCTAAACAAGAAAAAGTGAAGGCAGATAAAAACAGCAAAAACCAAAAGAAAGGTAAAAATGTTAAAGAAAAACGTGGTCTTGGCAAAAGACTAAAAGAGAGCATGAGTGAGCTTAAAAAAGTAAGCTGGCCTACTTTTGGACACACTGTAAAACAAACAGGTGTTGTAATTACTGTTGTGGCTATATGTACACTTGCATTGTTTGGTTTTGACAGACTATTTGGTTGGTTGTATACACTTCTTACCGGTATTTAAGGAGTAATCGTATGGAAGAATTAGAAACACTTGATATGCAAGCCTCCAAAGTAGAAGAGGCTCAAGAAGTAGCGACTACTGAAACTACCGAAGAAAACCAACCCACAGAGCAAGAACTACGTATCCGTGCTGCTCGTGAACAAGCTAAATGGTACGTTTTGCACACATATTCGGGTTATGAAAATGTTGCAAAAGAAAACTTAGAGATAGTAATCGACAAGTACAGTCTTCAAGAACGTATATTTGATATTATCATTCCTATGGAAGATGTAGTAGAGGACAAGAATGGAAAACGTAAAGTTGTTACTCGCAAAATCATGCCAGGATATATTATGGTAAAAATGATATACGGCGACGATATTTGGCATGCTATCACTCGTACACGCGGTATTACTGGTTTTGTAGGTCCTAAAGGACGTCCGCTTCCACTTACTGAAGATGAAATCAGAAAAATGCATCTTGAGAAAGTCGAGGTTGTTGATATTGATATCAAAGTCAATGACAAAGTTGAGGTTATGGAAGGCGCGCTTAATGGATTTATTGGTACAGTTGTGTCAGTAGATGTAGAAGCTCTAAAATGTAGAGTTGTGGTTGAGATGTTTGGAAGAGAGACACCTGTCGATCTTAATCTTAACCAAGTTAGAAAAGTTGATTAAAATTTTGATAATAACACAATTTACATTGTTTTATTATATGTCAAAGAGATTTGACATGACCGAGTTTTCGGTCGAAGTGGGAGAAACGTAAATTTGTTATGCGTTTTGATAAGACCACAAGCCAAGTATGGCAGGAGGAAAACATAATGGCAGACCCTAAGAAAAAAGTTAATGCGATTGTTAAATTGCAACTAAACGCAGGTAAGGCAACAGCAGGTCCACCAGTTGGTTCGTCTCTTGGTCCTCACGGAATAAACATTCCTGCATTCACCAAAGAGTTCAACGAAAGAACTGCATCTCAAGAAGGACTTGTAATACCAGTTGTTATTACAATCTATGCTGACCGTTCTTTCTCTTTCGTGCTTAAGACTCCACCAGCAGCTGTTCTTATAAAGAAAGCTTGCAAAATCGATAGTGGAAGTGCAAACTCTATCAAAAATAAAGTTGCAACAATTACAAAAGCACAAGTTAAAGAAATAGCAGAATTGAAAATGCCTGACCTAAACGCATCAAGTGTTGAGACAGCTATGAGCATGATTGAAGGCACTTGCAGAAGTATGGGCGTAACAGTTGTTGAGTAATCAATAACTAAAGAATAGTGGGAGAGTAAAAAATCTATAATTTACTTGTTAAAACCACAAGGAGGAATTTATGAAAAAAGGTAAAAGATATATTGAAAGTGCAAAACTTGTAGATAGAAGTACTGCATATTCTGTAGATGATGCTATGGAATTGGTACAAAAGACTGCAAGCGCTAAATTCGATGAAACTGTAGAATTGCACGTAAAACTAGGCGTAGACGGAAGAAACGCTGACCAACAAGTTAGAGGCGTAGTTGTGCTTCCTAATGGTACTGGTAAAAGCGTTAAGGTATTGGTAATCACTAAAGGTGACAATGCAGATGCTGCTGAAAAAGCAGGTGCTGATTATGTTGGTGCTGAAGAGATGGTTGCTAAGATCCAACAAGGATGGATGGATTTTGATGTATGTATCACTACACCAGATATGATGCCAGTTATTAGTCGTGTAGCAAAAATTCTAGGACCAAAGGGCTTGATGCCAAATCCTAAGAGCGGCACAGTAACAACTGATGTTGTTAAGGCAATCAATGATACAAAAGCTGGTAAAGTAGAGTATCGTCTTGACAAAACAAACATTATCCACGTTCGTATCGGTAAAGTTTCATTCGGCAGTGAAAAACTTATTCAAAACTTCAATACTTTGATGGATGCACTTGTAAAAGCAAAACCAGCAGCTGCTAAAGGAACATATATCAAAAATGTTACACTAAGTAGCACAATGGGACCTGGAATCAAAGTTGAGTACAGAATCTAGTAAAAACAAACAAAAAGAGGCGAAAAACGTCTCTTTTTTGTTTTTATGACAAATTATATACAGCAAATAAAAAAATCGCATATCTGCTCAATTTCGAAGATATGCGATTTTTAGTTGTTGTAATCTCTAAGAATATTGCGTGCAAGATCAGAGGCGATTATTCTATTTGAAGCATAGAAGTCGCGTCTATCAAATCTTAGTGTAACTTCTTTAGCGATTTTGTATGGTACTTCACGATAAAAATTCTTTTCGCGTTGCATTTGTGGGCTTAAAGCAAACTCTTTTATAAGGCTTGCAAGATATGCATTGAATATAGTGTCTAGTGCATTCACGACTTCTTTGTATTCAATACATTCGATAAATGCATTGGCAATCATTTTTTCATTACCATTATGTAGATTTGGGCGATTGCTGATAAAATCACACATAATCTCAAACATACTTTTCTTATTGTGTCTGCTGTCATTATAGTTAAAGTCTTTTACAATGCTTGCCACTTTAAAATGAGCATCTATATCGTCAAATACTGTTTCGACTTTATTTATCATCCCCATACAAATACGTGTACGAGCAAGACCTCTAAGATTTAGTCTGCCGTCTTCAAATATGGTGTAAGAATCCTCATTATTGAAACGAGTAGCCATCTGAATACCTAGATTAGCAGTTTTGAAAGGGGAGCACACATAGTCTATAAAATACTCTTTTACATTGTCTTTATTAAAGCTTGACACATTTGCTAATTCAATACACTCATTAAAGACATTGGAAACAACATTTGTTTTGCGCACAAAAAAATCTATTTGCTCATTAAGCAAATACCACACGCTGTCTATTGCTAAGCTTTCTAATTTTTTTGTTTCCATTTTTCTTATTTTCCTTTTATATTATAAAATTTTATGTTTGTGCTTGTCAAATTTTTTAATGACATATAGACATAAAAAAAAGAAGGTTTGCACCTTCTTTTTTGTTTTTGATACTATAATAAAAGTCAAACAACATCGGCTTTTTGTAATTACATAACTTTTTCATTTATTATGCTGCTTCTGATTTTAGTCGCAGTCGTATTTTTGTACTCTTCTGGAGTATAAGCAAGTCCGTGTTTTTTTGTGGAAATTTCAGATATTTTCGAATTGAATTCGTGTAGCCAGAATGAAATATTTACTGAGGGATATTGTCTAGCCAATTGTCTACATTGTCTGCGATTCAATTGCTGTTGTTGGGCATATGATTCCAGTTGTTGTTTCACAACTTCCTCGCTGCAGTATTCTAGGTCGAAAATATTTATTGTACTGCTTCTTTGTTTGTCTATTCTGGTATATATATCTTTTGTGTATTCATTTATGGTAGTGTTTTTCAATTTCTCAAGTTTTACCAAAACAGCATTTGGAGGGAGATTGTCCCAATTGTGTTCGCTTGCTATTGCGCTTGCAATACGCTTTCTTTCGTTGAGATTGTGTGCAAATTCCAATGAAGTAATGCTATTGATTATACTTTTAATGTCTTTTGTGTAGTATTGACTAAATAAAAAAGAACAATCATATTTTAAACCAAACATTCTTTCTACTTTTGTACTTTTATCAATACTTGCTGCTATATCTATCAATTGAGAATGTATTGATGTCTTGAGAAATTTATCATCGTGTGGTGTGTTTGTAGTGGAGGAAAGAGCCTTTTTGACAATGGCATAAATGTCTTGGGTGTACTTGTGAATATATTCTGATATTAAATTGTCGCAAAGTAAAATTGTGTTTTCTACTAGATTATTGTCAGCCATTTTTTCCTCCTTTATTTTTTTGGTATATTATATCATATTGTAAAGTGAAAATCTAGATGCAATTTGAAAAAATATAACATAAAATTTGTTATATAATTATATAAAATAAAAGAAAAACAAATTTATAAAAAATATATGTAAGAAGTATTGACAATAGAAGTTAAATAGATTATAATACACACGTAAATTGAATATTTCGTTTCGCCAAAGACAGCAAGTACAAAGGTAAATCTTGCCGAGGTAAGTAGTAAGTGATAATTATATCTCTACGCTTATTTGGCGTGGAGATTTTCTTTTTATAATCACATTTAAAAAGGAGAAATATAGTGAGCGCTAATCAAGAGTTAAAAAAGAAAGTTGTTGCCGAACTTAAAAGCGAATTTGAAGGCGCAAAGTCAATCATTTTTGTAGACTATCGTGGTATCAATGTATCTGAAGACACAAAACTTAGAAAGACTTTCCGTGAAGCAAATGTAACTTATAGAGTTTGCAAAAACAACCTACTAAAACTTGCTCTTCAACAACTTGGCGTTACAGGAATTGAGCCTACATGGCTTGAAGGTACTACTGCAGTAGCATATTCTACTGATGAAGTTGCACCTGCTAGAGTATTCTGTAAAGCTGCGAAAGAGCTTAACAAAATGAACGTTAAATTCGGTATTGTTGATGGTAAGTTAATGAACCAAAGCGAAGTTGAAGCATTGGCAAAAATTCCTTCAAAAGAAGTACTTATTGCTATGTTGCTTGGTCAACTTCAAGCCCCAATTTCTGCTTTTGCAAGGGCTTTAAATCAAATAGCAGAAAAACAAAATTAATTTATATTTATAAGGAGAAATTAAAATGGCAGATCTTAATAAATTTGTTGAAGAAATCAAAGGTCTTACTGTACTAGAAGTAAGCGAATTAGTAAAAATGTTGGAAGAAGAGTTTGGCGTAAGCGCAGCTGCTCCTGTTGCTGTTGCTGGTGCTGCTCAAGCTGATGCTCCTGCTGCTGCAGAAGAGAAAAGCGAATTTACAGTAGTATTGAAGGAAGTAGGCGCTAATAAGATTGCAGTTATTAAAGTTGTTAAAGAAATTACTGGTCTTGGTCTTGGCGAAGCAAAAGCTATCGTTGATGGCGCACCTGCTAATGTTAAAGAAAACGTTCCTACAGACGAAGCAAAAGCAATTGAAGCAAAACTTAAAGAAGCTGGCGCAACTGTAGAACTTAAGTAATCCTAATTTAAATGTGAATAAAAAAGACCTATTTTTAGGTCTTTTTTTGTTTTGTGCATAGTACTACTCAAATTGAATAATTTTCAATATCACTCTTTTATTCGTGTTATGCACTCTGCGGTATTGGAGCCGTGTTGGAGAGTGATGCCATTGCTATAACACTTACGGTCATTATTGAAAAGACAATTGACGCAGTCGCAGTGGATGTCGACTTTTTTGTTGTGTCGATAGGGATGGACAGTGGGTTCTTTTTCAAACATATCGCGGCTTACATCTTGTTGTTGGCGAGGAGGGAGTGTGTCATCATATCTCTCATATGATGCACACATTCCGTCATTAGTGACTGCAATCCCTTTGCATACACAACAGTATGCGTCGTTGTTTTTACAGTTTAGTTGTCTACATTTCAAATCCATTTCAGCGCTCCTTTATATCACTATTATTATTGACTTTTAAGCGGTGTTTTATTACAATATAATTGTAAATATGGAGGAAATATGAAGGTTGTATTATTGAAAGATTTGAAAGGTAAGGGTAAGAAAGGTGATGTTATCAATGTAAATGATGGCTATGCTCAAAACTACTTACTTCCAAATGGTTATTGTGTGATTGGTAATGCTAGCAATCTAAACGAGGCAAAACAAGCAAAAGCGGCTAGTGCTTATCACGAAGAGCAAAACCAAATCAAGGCGCGTGAGCTTGGTGCAAAGCTGAAGAATATTAGTATCGTACTTGCTGTAAAGTGTGGAGCAAATGGTAAAATATTTGGCAGTGTAACAAACAAAGAAGTGTCAGCGGAACTTGAAAAACAAGGTTTTGATATTGACAAAAAGAAAATCGAGATGCCGCTTATAAAAAACACTGGCGAATATACCGCAAAAATAAAATTATACGCAAATATTTCTACTGATATAAAAGTCCAAGTAGTGGAAGGATAATACGAAAAGATATGTTTAAGTTTAAAAATGTGAGGGGGGGGGGTAACCTCCTAGAAAAAAATACTTACAATAGAATGATTGATGAAATAAAATTTGATTCTAGTGTAGTAATAGGTGATAAGCAATATAAGGTGCTATCAAAAACCTTCTATTCTAATTTAAATAATCGTCAATTAAAGTATGTAAAATTTGTATTAAATAACGATAAAATATTGGTTGTTAATCCTGAAAGAGAATCAATATTTCTTGGGGAAGTGGTAGATGACTTCTATAAAGACGAATACTTCCCAAAAAGTTTTGAATATGAAGGCAAAACATTTGTAGAGTTTGAAAAAGATATCCAAATCGTAAATAAAATTGAGTTTGGCGAACCAGCTGAATGTGAAGGTGAGTGTGTTTGGGTAGATTATGTATGTCAAGAAGACAAAACTATATGTATTGACATGGCGTATATCTATAGAGATAAAAAACGTGCTGATATTTTGGCAAAATGGATTGATATAAAAACAATAAAAGTAAAGAATTAAGATAGTGTAAGAAGAGGGGTTGTGGATATGACAAAATTAACATTAAAACAAGTAGAATATATCAAATTGGCAGAAAAATTGGTATTTACTACTGCAAGTAAAGATGCAAAACCTCGTAGTATCTATGTGATGCCTAGCAGAATTGAAGAGGACAGGATTATCTTATCAAACATTCAAATGGATAAGTCTCTGACAAATATATTGGAAAACAATAATTGCTTTTTAAATGTTTATCTTCCCGATGAGGACGATTTGCAAATAAAAATCGAGGGCAAAGCAGAAGTGGTAGATAATGGCTCTTTGTATGAAGAAATAAAGGAATATGAGGAAAGTGAAAATTTGCCACCTGAGCTTAAGGTAAATTCGATTATTATAGTAAAAGTAGTCAGTGTCGAAGAGACAAATGGTTGATAATTTATTATGGAGGGGTATATGACAGACAATTTGAATACGATAGCTTTTCACATAACAGATAATTGCAATGCTCATTGCCCGATGTGTTATGAAAATGCTCAGCAAAATTTGGACCTTAATGGCGAATTGGACACATTGAAAAAGATTGCACATAATGCGATTAGATATGGAAAAGTGGAAAATTTTTTAATGGTAGGTGGCGACCCATGTGCATTTCCACACCTTATTGAATTGATGCGATATATCAAGGATGAGGGTGAGAGGTATGGTGTAGATACTTTTATTGAAGTTTTGTCCAATACGCATGATTACAGAGAAAACGGTAAAATTGTGCCAATGGAAGAGGTTGTAAAGTTGGTGGACAAAATGAATATTACTGTTCATGGTTCTACGCCTTTACTTCATGATATATTTAATGGTGTGCCAGGATCGTATAATCATATGATAGAGAATGTGAGAAAGTATATTGAATGTAAAGGGGACGATCAGTCTGTCGGACTTACTTTAAATATAATGCCACACACTATATATTCTTTAGAGAACATTATTCTTAATACAAACAGGGATTTGGGTGGAAATATTGTTGATTTGTGCATACAAAGAATTGCACCAGTAGGAAGAGCTGAAGGAAATCTTGAGTTTTTGATTGAAAAACCCGATGTAAATGTTTTTATGCCGGTATTGGAAAAAGCGTATCAATCGGGAATGGGTATCGATATCTGTGATTGTTTTCCGTATTGCTCAGTAAAAGATGAATATCGTCATTTGCTTCCTAAAGGCGGTTGTCAATGGGGAAGAAATATTTTATCTGTGCAAAGAAATGGTGATATGACGCGTTGTGCGCTGTCTTCTAGAGTTATTGGAAATATGGTAAAACTTGACAGCGAAGAAAAGTATTTTGATTGGTGGGAAAACTGTCCAGAATTGGAGTCTTTTAGAAGAGGTGCTCATTTGAATGAAGCCTGCAAACAATGCAAACAAGTAGATGAATGCGGCGGAGGGTGTTTGATGGCTCGAGATACAGGTGACCCATACAGATTTGGTGCTGAAAATGTCACTACAGGAAGAGATTATTTAGCTACTACAGATTATAAAGACGGAAAATAAAAAGATTGCCTAAAGCAATCTTTTTTTTATTATTTGTTTTTATCATAGTGATATTATTTACACTGCACTAAATGTCATTGTTTATGTTAGTCGTTGTTTCGATGTACAAATACTATGAAAAAACGAAGAAGTTCTAAAATGCTTACTACAAATGATGCTAGATAAGTAAGAGCTGCTGCACTTAGCATCTTTTTACATTCTGCAGTTTCTTCAGTATTTAATATACCACTTGATTGAAGTATTTTTGTAGCGCGTCGACTTGCATTGTATTCTACTGGAAGAGTGACTAAATTGACCAAAACAGACAAACCGAAGAATATTAGACCTGCCCATACAAAATAATTGCCAATTGCGCCATTCATGCTTCCAAAACCGAATATAAATCCAAGTATTACAAGAGGCCAAAGCAATTTTGATGATATATTACTGCAAGTGATAGCAAATGTACGAAGTTTGATTGGGGCATAATTGGATTTGTATTGTAATGCATGTCCTACTTCATGAATTGCGATTCCAAGGGCTGCTACTGTGTCATTTGAAAAAGAGTTTTTTGATAGAGATATTACTTTATTCTTATGGTCATAGTAGTCGGACATATTGTCGCCTTGGACTTGTATGGTTATGTCTTGCAGACCTGCGGTATCAAGCAACATACGTGCGACTTCGCCACCTGTTTTGCCTGATTGTACTTTTATCTTGTTGCATCTGGCAAATGTCATTGAGACTCTTGATTGAGCATATATGGCAAGCAGCACTCCCGGAATAAGTATTATACCCATTAGGTAATATTCGAAATAAGTGCCTGCAAGTAACAAATTAAACATTTTATCTCCCTATCTAAAAATTCTGAAAAGTTTTCTGGCGGTAATAGTAAAATCGTCAAATAAACCAACAATATATGTTTGTGCTGCGATTTTTAAAAATCTTTTTACTTTCGGAACTTCATTTTTATTGATTATTTTGGCATTGGTAAGAAAACGTATTGCGCGTTTGCTTGCGTCAATTTCTACTGGTATTGTAAGTAGTTTGAATAGCGCATGAAGTGCAAATAAGATACCTGATGAAATGACCATGTTGAGACCAATAGTTTCGGTTGGCCATTTAAATATCATAAAAGCAAGTCCAAAGATTAGCAGTGGTATGATAAATCTATTTGTAAAATGTGTGAATACATTAAGCAGATGATTCAATCTGAAAAGAGGCATATTTTCTTTGTCTTGCATAGCGTGTCCAAGCTCATGAGCTACTACTGCGCAGCTTGCTATAGATTCGCTTTCGCAGATGTCTTTACTAAGATACAACATCTTTTTTCTACTGCTGTATGCATCAGTAAGGGTGCCACTTACTAAAGCAAACTCTATATTAAGATTCATATGTTGTTTGCCGTATGCAGCAATGCGTTCACCACTTATACCATTGTCATTTGGTGTTCTTATATATTTTTTGTAGGCGCTCATTATTCTTCTTCTGGCGCTAAATAACCAAATAAGGAAAAATAAAACAACCCCACCTATTATTAAGTATGTCATATCAATACTCCCTTTATACTTTAAGATATTATACTTTAAAATACCGATATAAACAAATAATATTGCGAAGTTGTTTTATGAAAAAACTTGAAGTGATTGGTAATAAACTTGCAGTGTGCACTTGGTTTGTATGAGAGTTGGGATAATGTACAGCTAGTCAAGCAATTGGATTTCTTCAATGTCTTTTATTTTGCTATTTTCAATTTCGAAGGTGTAAGATTTGTACCCTTCAGTTGTTAGAATAGTGTAATTGTTTTCTCTGGTATATGGATTTGGGAATATTTCTTTTACTTCACCAAAGTAAGATTTTAGGTGGTCGTTTGATACGAAAGCATCTTGAAGATAACTCTTTGCTAAGTTGAAATCATTAAGTTTTATGGCTTCTATAAATGCATATGGTATTGCTTTGATAATATTTGTCGTTCTGGGAGTTTCGTCAATATATATTGAATAATTGTCAACAAAACCCGTCTTAATGTCATATTCATACACTATACCATGTTTTGCGATGTTTTGTGTATTTTTCATGAGTTTTATTTTGTCCTTGTCTTTTTCCACTATTTCAAACTCATCATCAATTATTGGTTTATTGTTTTCTAAGTCAAATATTAGATAGTACAAATTGTTGTTTTTTAGTTTTCCATATAGTATCAAATGATTTTCTATTGTTGTGTTGCATGACGTAAGTCGCTGGATTTTCTTTGTATAGCTATATTTCTCGTTTGTTATATTTATGTATGTAAGACTATTTGAAAAAACCTTGATATAATGTTGGCCATATCTTTTATCAATAAGTATTGTGTCTTCCATTTTTTCCATTTTTAATGTTGGGATAAAATAGATGTCAGTATGATTGTTGTGAAACGGAATTTTTAAAATATTGTCGTTATTTTTTATATCTATCAAAGAAAATGAGTAGGGGAGAAACTCGTCGTTGGTTGGCATGCATGATACATAGCAATTTTTCTTGACTGTGATGTCAAGAGTGTTGCTTGGAGAAACTATATATGTTTTTATTCCGTTGATTGAAATTCTTGCTTTTTCGTTGCATTTTATATGTATATATTTTTCCATGATTATTCACCTTGATATATACATATGTTTGTTTTCCTGTGATTATGATGAGTATATGTTTTGTATTTTTGGACATGCTTTACTATGGAAAAAAGTAATATGAATTGTGAGATGTCAAAAAATGAAACGGTTGGCAAGATACTAAAAATCCCGTGTCCTTCTCTTGTGAAAGATGAAGATCTATATAATCTTTTTATGGGGCTTCTAAAACTTGTTCAGCGGAATTCTGAGTATAAGTCCGAGAGAAAATATAAAGGAATAATTGAGAAACTTAAAAAAGAAATAAATTATCTAAAACTAGAAAATAAGTTTTTGAAAGAAAACAATGATAAGTGATTTAATTATAAAATAATATTGTAAGTGTTGTGAGTTTTGTGCTAAAATATAATTGATATGTTAAAAATCATTTATTCAAGGACCAATAAGGACAGTGCTGAATACTTGCTAAAGAGTCTTAAAGGTCGTGACAAAACTCAAAAACATATTGTTTTTACTCCTGATAGAGCGAATCTTATATATCAAAACCGTATATTTGATTTGATAAATGAGGAGTGCCTTTTTGATGTCGATGTGACTACTATTAGTAGATTTGCATCCCGTTTTGCGAATGATGAAAAAGTTTTGTCAAAACAAGGTGGAGTAGCCATTGTCAAGAAGATTTTGATTGAAAAACAGAATGAATTTTTGAGTTTTGGTAAAAGTGTGAAATATAAGGGTTTTGCGTTAAGCTTATTTGAAACCCTATGTATGTTTAAGTCGTGTAGAATAGCTCCTGAAAATATTTTGGAAACAAAAAATGGTGTGCTAAACAATAAATTACACGATATTAAGATTGTTTATCAAGAATATGAAAAGTTTTTACAAAGTGATTATACTGATGCATTTAATATATTGACTTTGTGTGCTAGCAAGATAAATAAATCCTTTAGTGATACCAATTTTTATTTTTTGGGTTTTGAGGATTTTACAAAACAAGGATTTTTCCTTATAGAAAAAATGATGAAGTATGCCAATAATGTTTTTGTTGGGACTGCTTATGGTAAGAAAGGGCTAAACAACAATTTTAATATATATGATAATGCGATTGTTTCTGCTTTGATTGACATTGCAAAAACAAATGGTGTTAAGTATGATATGGTGGTTGCAAAGTGCAATGATGGTGGTTTGCAAAATGTTTTGAAAAACAATCTATTCGCATTTGCTTTAAAACACGGAAATGAAAGTCAGGATATTAAAGTTTTTTCGTATGATAATAGAATCGATGAAGTGAGAAATACTATCAATTATATACGTTATCAAGTTCAGAAAAACAACCTAAGGTATAGCGATTTTACCATACTTGTTCCGTCTATAAAATCGTACAAAACGCAATTAAAACAAGTGTTTTCAGAATTTAATATGCCTTTTTATCTCGATGAAAGTCAAAATTTTGGAGATAATCTGCTTGCAAGATATGTAATGAGTATTGTCAAAATTGTTGATGATTATAGTGAGATATTTAATATAATAAAGACTCCGTTTGTTGATATAGAAGAAAGCAAGATAAATGATTATCTTGATCGTGTTGAAAAGTTTGGTTTGATTGGTAAGTCTCTTTTAGATTGTGATGAGATACAATGTGAGCGTCTAAAACTTCTAAAAGAATATATTGATAAGAGTCGAAAAGTAAAGACTATAGGTGGCTATATTGATGTTTTGAGAGACGCTATAGAAAACTTTGCGTTTTCTGGCTTGGATGCTTATCAAAATGCTTTATATGATAGAGGTTTGATTGAGGAATATAAAAAAGTACCGCAATGTATTAATATTTTGACAAGGACCTTAGACCAGGTTGATAATATTTTGCATGATTATGAGTGCACGCATAAAAACTTTGTTGAGATTATTGAGAATTATGTTGAAAATATCAATTTGACACTGCCTCCAGTTGTTGTGGATAGTGTTTTTGTCGGAGAAATCGAAACGTCTTTCGTTCAAGACACAAAATATCTTTTTGTTCTGGGGTGTAATGAGGGTGTAGTGCCAGCTTATTCTTCGGAGTTGGGCCTTATTAGTGATAAGGAAATAGGCCAAATGCCTCAAAATTATCGTCTTAATCCTACTATTGCAGAAATCAATAAAAGAAAGAAATTTAAGGTTTTTGAAAATCTTGTTTCGTTTGAAAATAAGATATATTTATCTTTTCTTACCACATCTGATGGTGGTAAAGCTTTTCCGTCGTCTTTTATAGAGGATGTGCAAATATTGTTTGACGCAAACATAATTGATGGGAGTCTTTGGCTACATAATACATATTCCAATCTTGATGGCTTAAATGAGTCCTTGGTTGAGTTTGATAATTTGAGCCAAACTTGTGTGGATTATATTTTTGCAAAACAATTGAAAAATTATGATTTTCTTAAAGAAAATAAAGGGTATATTGAATATTTAAGTTTACTTAGCAAACTTGCGGATAAGTCTGTGCTTGAAGGACACAATTTCAAAAACGATATCAAGAACATTTCAGAAGAGTTGTTTTTGACTTCAGGACAAATCGGTGTTAGTGAAATTGAAAGATATAATAGCTGTCCGTACAAACATTTTGTCGAATATGGCTTGAAATTAAGAAACAAAACACGTAGCAATTTTGAAGCAGTGGATAACGGACAAATTATACATGAATTCTTAAAACTCATAGTACCAAAAATCACTAAAAAACAAGATGTGAATATAAATGAAATGACTCAAAGCATATTGAGTGAAGTATTGAATCGTTCAGAATATCAACATTTGGTAAACAATGAAATCAATAAAGTTAATGTCAAGGCTCTTTACAATGAGTGTGTACGCATAGTCGAGGGTGTAAAGTATCAATTGGACAATAGTAGTTTTTCACCTGTTCGTTTTGAGCAACCTTTCAAGTATTCTGTTGGCGGAGTATCGGTGGGCAATAAAGATATTGTACTTGTGGGAGTTGTGGATAGAATTGATGCTTATAAAGACCGATTTACAATCATTGACTACAAAACTGGTTCGACTAAGATGGAAAGTTTTGATGAGGTACAAAGTGGTGAAAAGTGGCAATTGATTGTCTATATGTATGTTGTGGGAAAAGGTGATTTAAAACCTGCAGGTTGTTATTATATGCCTATCAAAAATGATTTCACAACAAAAGAAAAATACTCTTATCAGTTGCAAGGCATAACTAATAAAGACAGAAATGTTATATCTGCGCTTGATAATAATTTGGACAAGCAAAATCACTCAAGCAAACTATTAAAACTTGAAACAAGCGACAAAGGATTGAAGGAAAACTCATACTATAAAAACATGTGTCTAAACGATGATGAGATGTCGGCACTTAATTTGTGGGTGATGGATAATGTGCAAATTAAAATAAAAGAGATACTGTCTGGAAATGTAAAACCTTATCCTTTGATGAGTGGTGGAAGGTGTGCATGTGACTATTGCAAATATATCGGACTTTGCAATTTTAATAAAGCATATGGTAATGCATTTAATATATCTAAAAAATGCAAAAATTTGTCAGAACTTTTGTCGGAGGTGGATGAATGAGTAAGTTCAAACCAAATGAAGAACAACTTGAATTTATAAAAACCTTAGACAAAAACATTCTTGTATCCGCAAGTGCAGGTAGCGGGAAAACCTCGACAATGGTCGAAAAGGTGTTACAAATTGTCAAAAACGGCACAAATATTGACAATTTACTCATTATCACATATACAGTTGCGTCTGCAAATGAAATGCGTCAAAGACTTTATCATTCTATTGTTGATGAGATAAGAGAGTGTGAAGATGAAACGCAAATAGCGTACTTATACTCACAATTGGATAGTCTTAGCAATTGTGATATTGGCACGATACACTCTGTTTGTAAAAAAATAATTTCTAAGTATTTTTATGTGATAGATCAAGATACAAATTTTAGTATTGCTGAGCAAAGTGATTATTTATATTTAAGTGCTATTAAAAATGTTTTTAGGAAATATATTGTATCTGAAGACGATAATTTCTTTCAATTGTATGAGAGCTATAATAAGAAAAGAAATGAAAAAGCCTTGGTAGAGATAATAAAAACATTACATAACTTTTTCAATAGTAAGGTAAATGTGAGTGATTGGAAAAATCATGTACTTGAAAAGTGTTATGATTTGAATGTAAAGACCAATATTTGTGCTTGTTATGTTTTGGAAAAATCTAAAAATATTGCACATGAATTGATTAAAGAATTTAAAAACTTGCTTGAAATTGATATTGATGTTAAATATATCAAGCTTATAAATAATCGGTTGGATTTTCTTAATTCAATTTCGACCGCATCCGACTATAATCACTTATTGAAAGTAATAGGGGATGCTTCTTTCATGACGAAAGTGGCTACCACTAAATTGGGCGGTGAGTATTGTGATTGGGTTGAGAAGTATGAGAAAGCAAACGCGAATTTCAAAACTTTTAAAGATGAAATGCAGGCACTTTCAAAACTTCAATGGAATATTGATGAAATGTCTGTGGTTAGGGATATGACTAAGACATTGTTTGAAATTGTTGATGATATAGAAGTGGAATATAAGAGACTAAAACAAGACAAAAATCTTCTTGATTTTAGTGATTTGGAGCATAAAACTTTAGAAATATTAAATGCAAGCGAAGATGTTTGTAAAGAATTGAGAGAAAAGTACGCTTATATTTTTGTAGATGAATATCAAGATATAAATGAATTACAAGAAGCCATAATAGACAAAATAAAGGATACTGGCAATCTCAATCTTATTGGTGATGTAAAGCAAAGTATTTTTGCTTTCAGACTTGCAACTCCAAAGCTTTTTATAGAAAAATATAACAGCTATCCAAATAGTGGATGTGATAGGGTGATTAAGTTTAATCAAAACTTCCGCAGTAAAAACAATATATTACAGTTTGTTAATTGGGTGTGTAATGAGGTCATTACAAAAAACACTATTGGGATTGATTATAGGAAAGATGCTCAATTGGTTTTTCCTGAAGTGAAAGGTGAAGATAGGGATAGTGTAGTAGAAATTAGTATAATAGATAAGAAAAAAGATGGAGACGATGATCTTGAGAGCGATGAAAAAGAAGCCCTTCTTATTGTCAAGAAAATAAAAGAAATTCTTCAAAAGACGTATACTACAACAGCTGGTGACCACTACTATACATACAAAGACATTGCAATAATCTCTAGGAGCAAAACTGCTCTTGTTGGTAAGATTATTTCTGCATTAAAACAATATAATATTCCGTGCAATGTTAAATACAAAAAAGATATATTTAATTCGAATGGAGTGCAAGTTGTTTATTCATTCTTGAAACTTCTATACAATACTAATGATGGATTGTCGTTGTCGATACTATTGAAAAACTTATTTGGTTTGAATGAAAATGATCTTGCAAAAATAAAGAAAATCTCGAATGAGGATTTTGCTACATGTTGCGTTTTGTATGGAGAAAGTGGCGATGATTTGAGAGTGAAAGAAAGTGTGCTAAAAATGTATGATTTAATTAAAGAAAACACTTTTAAAATGTCATATCTTTCCCTTTATGAAGTATTAAGAAGTTTTGCTGACAATATAAAGATTAAATATTTGTCGTATACTGATGGAATCGACAATATATCACAAATTGACGAGTTTTTGCGACTTATTGACAATAAATTATACGAACACGACATAAAGTCTTGTATTGAATACTTGAGTGAAATTGAAGGTAGTAAGACAGAGATTGGTGATTGTGAAGGAAATGATGCTGTTACTATTACTACAATTCATAGCAGTAAAGGACTAGAATACAAAGCCGTTATTTTCTGTGGTCTTGGTGGGAATTTAGGAATAAATAAAAATACTAGCGATATTGTCGTGTCAGACACTTTTGGTGTTGGATTGCAATATCTTGATGTTGTTCATAGAATAAAAAGCGACACTATTGTAAAACAAGCTTGTCTTTATGCAAATGAGAGAGAGCAAGTGAATGAAGAACTAAGACTTTTGTATGTTGCGCTTACACGTGGTATGCAGTATTTGGTTTTGACGGGCGTATATAATGTAGAAAATATTTTGCATCCATCTACTAAAGGGATTTATAGTGGAAGAAAATATTTTGATTGGATTTTTAGAGGGCTTTCTTCGCTTGATAGATCAAAATTTGGTAATCTTAAAAATTTCACAATCTATGAAAACAAACTTTCATCGGCTAAAGTTGAGATAGATGCTCTCGAAAGTGAGATTGTCATGGAGCCAAGTAAAATTGAATTTTCTACAGTATCTGATAGTCTTCTTGAAAGAGTGTCTAAAAATCTAGCATGGTCATATCCTTACGAAAATCAAATATCTCTTCCGATTAAAAACAGTGTGAGTAGTATTTTGAAAGATGATAAGGATTATGAGAATAGTGTAGATGCTTTTAAAGAATTGTCTTTGAGTGAAAGGATATCTCCAAGTGAGAGTATAGAGAAGGGTAATGCATACCATCGAGTAATGCAAGAAGTGGATTTTATTAAAGACAATGATTTGGAACAAATTCTGTCAGAGTTTGATAAAAATAAATATGTCGATAAAAAGAAAGTCAAAATATGTATAGATACAATAAAATGTCTTGCAAGTAATTGTATTGTAGAGAAAGAAAAACAATTTTTGATGAAAGTTAGACACTCAGATATTGTGGATGGTGGACAAGAGCAAAAAATTTTGGTGCAAGGAATTGTGGATTTGTTTCTGATAGATGATGAAGGCATAACACTTATCGACTACAAAACAAATAAAGTAAGCACGCTTGAGAATCTCGCAAAAATGTATGCGACTCAGATGAGACTCTATGCTCTAGCTCTGGAAAAAGGCTATGGTAAAAAGGTAAAAAATATATACCTTTACTCCTTTGATAAAGATTGTCTAGTAGATATGAAAAATTACATAAAATAGAAAAAGTTGTACAAATTATTAGTACAATTTTTTCTCTTGTGATATACTACAATATATATATGTGTATTAGTAAAAGGAGAACAATATGTTTAGACTTTTAGCCGAGACTGGCATTAATGTTTTCGAGTCTCTTTTGAGTTATATTGAGGAGATTGGAAAGATAATTGAATTTGAATATTTACTTTTGGGTGGGGTTGGACTTACAATAGTCACTATTTTATTAACATTGCTTAGGTCCTCATATACTTACGAAGTAAAAATGCTTAGGACCCTAAATCGTTTTAATAGGTACTTTAGACAAAACCCTTATATCAATAATGACAATCTTGTACAAGTAAACGATAATTTTAAAAGAGTGCCTAAAAATCTTCGTTATGCATGGCAACAATATATGCTAAATCGCGACAAATTGCCTAGTGAGTATATGAATACTGTGACCTGTCTTGACCAACCATTGAAGGCAAGTTCGCACTCTAATGCGTCCAAGATTTTGCAAATTGTAACAAATATTTTTACTTTATTGACATTTGTTATTGGATTTTCAAAAAATGCATTCTTTGAGGGAATGAGCGTACTTACAGCTTTGATTCAATCTTTGATTGTCCCTGTGATTGTTTTCGTGCTAGGTAGTGTGTTTGTAGCGATACTAAAAGCACGATATGTAGCCATCATTGCGGACAATTATACTCGTTTTCATGAGTTTGAGTCTTACATAAATAAGGCATGCACAACACTTCCTCCATTTATTGATTATGAAATTTTGTTTACTAGAAAAGAAATAAAAGAAGGTATTCCTGTGCTTCAAGAATATCTTGAAAAACGCGCTCTTCAAGAACAAAAAGAAAGAGAAGAGCAAGAGATGTTTGCGGCTGGATTTGAGTCGTACAATTTTGATGAACTTGGCGTAGAAAACTCTCTTCTTATCGAGCGTGCGATGCATGAAAGTGAAAAATTCTTTACAATTAAAACTACCATGACAGATCGTATCAATAATAAAGAACAAGAGATGTACAATTATCAAAAGAATTTTGATGAAGTAACAAAAGAATTTGAGAGAAAAGCTCAAGCTATAAGAGAAAACTTAAAACAACTTAACGAACAACTAAACAATACTAGTGTAAATATTGAAGCCAATTATATTAGAAAACGTTATAAAGAAGATCAACAAAAACTTCAACAACTTGAAAAAGACTATGAAGTAGCATCTATTCGTTTTAACAAACAACAAAATGAAATGCAAGCTGAAGTTGATTCGTATAGAAAAGAAATTGAAAGTAAAAAAGCGATTTTGGAAAAAGCAATGTCAGAGGAAGGAAAAACTTATGCAAATAAGATTTTCGGACTTATCAATACAAAAGTTACTGAGCAAAATCGTCCTATTTTAGAGCAACAACAAAATGAGCTTGACATACTTAAAGAGCAAGTAGATGCTTATAATGTTACAGTAAGAGAAAGAGAAAACTCCATAGCTGACTTGGAGGCTCGTCTTGAAGAAGTGAATAGAGAACTTACTTCTAAGAAAGCAGAGATTGAAGGAATCAAAAACTTGAAAGAATACTTCAATAGCGCCGAATTTAGACAAAGAGTTAGTGATAAGAAAAAACGCAGACCTGATGAAGATGGGGAAGTCTTTGATAATATGGAATTGGAGACATTGCGTTCGCGTGCAGAACTTGCTGAGCAACAACTTAAGCAAAGTGAAGAACAACGTCAAAAACTTCAAGTTCAAGAAAGTTCACTTGTTACAAAACTTAAAGCTTTGGAAGAAAATGAGCAAAGATTGCGTAGTGAAAATGCAAAACTTCAACAAGATATTTCTCAAGCTCAAAATGACAAGATAAGTCAAGTACAATCTGAATTAGAACAACTAAACAAAAAGATTGGCGCTGAAAATGATCGTCTTGTACAAAAGCAAGAAGAACTTAAGGACAAACTTCAAAAAACATTGGATAATGTAGATAAGAAGCCTGCACCTAAAAAACGTGCCAACTTTAATGACTTAATCAAGAAAGCTGAGAAGGTTTCGACTACTAGAAAAACAACTAAAAAAGATTAGAAAAAATGCCTATAATTAGGCATTTTTTATTTGTATGCTACTTACTATGCAAAGTCAGTTCTTTTAGCTTTCCGCTGTACTTCACTCGATTGAGAATTTTGTTTGTTATGATACTGCCTGAGCGCACAATAATTTCATTATTTAGCCCGACAATATCTTGAGTTGTTTTGCGACCTATTAGTATATTGTTGTTTACAATTTCGCGCAAAGGTGCGACGGGGTTTTGTGCTACAACTTTGCTTTCTGTCTCACTTTTAAATGTTGGTTTTTTAATTCTGAAATTTGACAATTTTTCATTTTCTTTTTCTTTTACAATTGTTACTTCTTTTCCTAGACATAGTATTTTTTCAAATGGTAGGGTATAGTCTGCGACAATTTCTATTGCTTGATTATTTTCAAATATTACGTCTTTTACTTTTCCATAGGTTTTGCCTGCAGTACTTATGAGTGAGCTATTTATTGGATTGATAAGACATGCAATATTTTTTTCTTCGTTGTCCATAAGTATTGTTGATTGAATATTTCTTATTGTGATGGCTTGATGTGTTTTGCCATATATTTTATTAGGGCTTAGTAGATATTTGATATTGTTGTCTTCGTCATACACAACATAATACTTTATTTTATTATTACACAGCAATACATTTTCTACGCTGCCTATTTTTTTTCTGTCATTTATGCTGTAGACGGGCAGAGAGATGGTTTCGGACAATTGAGCCATAAGACCTCCTAAAATCTTCAAAACTTAATAATATTTTATTTGTTTGAGTGAGTATATATTCTAAATTTGGGCTTTATTTTTTTGTATATTTTTGTTGGCTGTGTTATAATTTTTCAAAGAAACTGGTGAGAAATGGGGCTTTTAGCAAAACTTAAAAGTATGTTTAATAAAAATATAGACTGCTCTAAAGATTTGGACGGTGTATTTTTTCACGTGCTTCCCATGTCTAAGCCTATCCCGATTGGGTGCAATATTATAGTCAAAGAGGGATATCAAGCCATTTTCGTATGTAAAAATAAAGTTACTGATATTTTGCAAGAAGGTAAACACAAACTTGATAATAATACAATTCCGTACACATTTAGAAGACTGAAATTATATAAGATTGACAAACATGGAAATATGCCAAAAAAATTTAAGTGCGACATATATTTCATTGAGAAAGGTAAGATACAAAACTTTGGATTTTCTTCTGCTCAGCCATATATTGAAAAGAGCGAACGTTTTGGAAAAGTGTTTGCGTATTGTGAGGGCATATGTGATTTCACGATAGAGAATGCACAAAAATTGCTTGAGTATCTATTGCTCGAACATGCGTATGTAAAGGATAAAAAGGCAATCTTGGACATCTCGTCGATTATCGGAAATGGTGTTAATGAAATACTTGAAGAAAGCCCAATGACTTTTGAAAAAATACTTACAGATAACGAAGATGTTTATATGTACATAAATACAAATATTGAGAAAAAACTTGGTTTTTGTGGGCTTAAGTGTGAAAAAGTAAGGCTAAACAGTATGGAAGTAAGCTCGAAAGTGCAAAAAAAGATTGATGAATATCTAAAAATGCATAATGAGTATAAGCGCCAATTTTCTAGTTCTAATGAATTTCAGTTGAAGGAAGTATACAGGACGCTTGAAGTACAGGAGAATGATGAGATATCAATGTCTCTCGCACATGATGAGGAGGTTCCGTCATATCTAAATAGGGAAGATTTGGTCAAACATCCAAAAAAACAATGTTTGTATTGTGGAAATTACATAAATCAAAGGGCAAAATTTTGTGAATTTTGCGGATTTGAGCAAGATTTGAATAAAAATTGATTTGTTTAATGACGATATTTAGTTATAATAATATAAAGAGGTAATGAAAATGAAATTTGGTTTTGTTGTGCCGGTGCTTAGCGAGTGTGATATCCAACAACGTTATGCGGCAATCGAAGAGGCTTGTAAGGCTTGCAATGTGGATTTTGAAGTGATTTTTGCTTTTAATGCAAAGCTTAATGCTCAGTTTTCTCGCGTTAGAACTCTATATATTGATAATAAAAAAGTACGTGCTTTTAAGGTTAATACCAATGTAAATGAGCACAAATTGATTACTATTGCAATGGGTTATTGCGAGGATTATGACGCGACAATAATTTACTCTGCAAAAGAGACAATAAATGTCGAAGTATTAAAGACTTTTATTTTCTCATGGCAAGCGGGCAATAAAGTTGTTTATTTGAAAAAAGAGTATGCTCACCCTAAGAAAATATGGGTTAAATTCAAGACATGGCTGTATAATATCGGCATGAAACTCCTTGGTGTATTTAAAGATTTTGGTGGAGAGACAGATATCCAAATGCTTGATAAGGATGTTGTAATAACAATCAATCAATTGCCGACCAAAAATAGACAATTACGTGTCTTGGATAGTTTTATAGGTTATAATTACGACATTATAAAGATGGAAGTAGATAGTAAGGTTAAGGATAGCAAGCTGTATATTGAAAAGACTAAAGGTGTAAAACTTAGTGCACTTGGTATGGGTATTTCGTACTTCTTGTCGATTGTGTTTTTGACATTCGCCTTGCTTACTGCATTTAATGTTATACGACTAGGTGTTGTGTGGCATATTGTATTGTGGTTTTTGGTGGCTTGTACATGGGTTCTTTCGCTCATATTCTACACTAAATATCAATTGGGTTTGCGTGTCGGTGGTAATGTAGATGAAAAAGAATTGATTGCGCTAGCTTCCAATCTAGAAAAATATAATTTTTAATAATTAAAGATAGGTTTTTTCCTATCTTTTTGTGTCAATAATAAAAACAATTTGGAGGACTTATGGATTATAGAGATAACGAACTTGCAAAAAAGATAGTCAATTATTCTTGTGAAGTAAAGAAAGGGGAGAAAGTGCTGATTGAGTGTAGTGAGGCCTCTACTTACTTTCAAAAATGTTTGATCGAAGAAATCTATAATGCAGGCGGAATGCCTTTTGTAAGGTCTTTTGATAAGAAGGTGAAAAAAGCTATTATTATGGGGTCAAATGAAGACTTTATGAAAGCGTGGGCTGAATGGGACGAAAAATTTATGGATGACATGGATGCCGTAATTTTAATCTCTGGAGACGACAATATCTTTGAATATAGCGACATTCCACGTGATAAAATGGAACTATATGAAAATATATATGTAAAGCGTGTTCATCTTGATGTAAGAGTAAAGAAAAAATGGGTGCTTCTTCGTTATCCGACCCCATCATTTGCGCAAAACAGTAAAATGAGTACTGAAAAATTTACTGATTATTTCTATAAGGTGTGCAATCTTGATTATGCACATATGTGCAAGTGTATGGATCCGCTTAAAAATTTGATGGAAAAAACTGACCAAGTGAAAATAATCGCAAAAGATACAAAATTGACATTCTCAATAAAAGGGATACCAGCTGTAAAATGTTGTGGTGAATGCAATATCCCGGATGGTGAGTTGTATACTGCACCTGTAAAGGACTCCATCAATGGTTATATAACATTCAATATCCCTACAATATATAATGGAATAGAGCATAGAGATATAAAATTTACTTTTAAAAATGGTAAGATAGTTGAAGCGTCAAGTAATAATAGTGACAGACTTCTTGAAGTATTGGAAACTGACGAAGGTTCGAGATATATTGGCGAATTTTCCTTTGGGCTAAATCCATATATCAATACACCAATCTTGGATATATTGTTTGACGAGAAAATGTGTGATTCTATTCATATGGCTGTGGGTGGTTGTTATGATGATGCATATAATGGCAATAAAAGTGCTGTGCATTGGGACTTGATACAGAGCCATAGTCCAGAGTTTGGCGGTGGCGAAATTTACTTTGATGACGTTTTAATTAGAAAAAATGGTCGTTTTATCCCAAATGAATTAGTTGCGTTGAATAAAGAGAATTTGATATAATCATAGTATATAAAGATTAAGGAGAAAAAAATATGAAGGTTGCAAAACTAGGAATCAATGGTTTTGGTCGTATCGGTCGCCAACTTGTTAGACTTAGCACAAAATTTGATGATATTGATGTTGTTGCAGTCAATGACCCATTTATCGACCTAAATTACGCTAAATATTTGCTTGAGCGTGACACAATCCACGGTACATTTGATGGCAAGGTGGAAGTAAAAGGGGAGTTTCTTGTTGTAAACGGCAAGAAAATTAGATTTTTTGCTTGTATGAATCCTGAAGAAATCGATTGGAAAGGTGCGGGTGCCGAGTACGTTGCTGAAGCAACAGGTAAATTTGTAAAACTTGAAGATGCTTCTCGTCACTTGAAGGGTGGTGCTAAGAAAGTAATAATAACAGCCCCTGGAAAAGGTGATGTACCAATGTTTGTTTATGGTGTAAACCATGACACATACAAAAAATCTATGACAGTAGTGTCAAATGCTAGCTGCACTACAAACTGTCTTGCGCCAATTGCAAAGGTTGTTAATGATAATTGGGGTATTGAAGAGGGTCTTATGACTACTGTTCACTCGGTGACTGCGACCCAACTTACAGTAGATGGTCCAAGTAAGAAAGACTGGAGAGGTGGCCGTGCTGCTTGTGGCAATATTATACCTTCATCTACTGGTGCTGCTAAGGCAGTGGGAGTAGTTTTGCCAGAGCTTAATGGCAAACTTACAGGTATGAGTTTTAGAGTTCCTACTCTTGACGTATCTGTAGTAGACTTGACGGTTCGCCTTAAAAAGCCTACAACATACGAAGAAATTGATAAAGTTATGAAAAAATATTCGGAAAAGAATATGAAAGGTGTGCTTGGATACACTGACGAAGCGCTTGTATCATCTGACTTTATTGGTGATGAGCACGGCAGTATTTTCGACTCCAAGGCAGGCATCATGCTTAGTCCTACATTTGTAAAACTTGTAGCTTGGTATGATAATGAATGGGGTTATTCGACTCAATGTCTTCGTCTTATCAGTCATATGAATAAAGTAGACAATAAATAATAATGATATTTAAATTAAAAAACAGCCAATAAATATTGGTTGTTTTTTATTTGATTGTAAAACTATTTTCCTATAAGTTGTTGCTTTTGGTGGGGGAGATTTGGTATACTAATATGGGAGAGAAAAGTATGAGATGTCCGATTTGTAATTGTAAAATGAAACATAAGACCATATGTCCATATTGTAAAATAACAGGTGAACAAGTAAGTGGCGCGAGTAACCAACTTGCAAAAATTGCAATACGAAATGGCAAAAAAGAAAATGTAGTATATAGTTCTACTATTCCGTATGATATCAATTATACAAGACTGCTTCTTATTGCGATATTTACTGGATTTTTGGGTGTACATAATTATTATGTAGGCAGATATATAAAGGGTGCTTTTTGTACACTTTCCGTAATATTCTGTGTAATATTTGCAACAATCGAATATGCTTTTGGTGCTACAAGATATTTTGTATTTGATTTATTTTACGAAATATTCTTTTTACTAGCAACTGTCACAATTTTATTGTGGATATATGATATTATGAATTTGTCATTCAAAAAATTCAAAATGCCTGTTATTATTCAAGAGCCGGAAAAATCAAAAGTCAATATCGAAACACGAAAAAATTATGCAAAGAAGGGTAAGAACTAATGGCAAAACGTGTTGTTGTTGGAATGAGCGGGGGTGTGGATAGCAGTGTGGCAGCCGCACTACTTAAAGAACAAGGTTATGATGTTCTTGGTCTTTACATGCTTAATTGGGAAGAAGAAGATGAAAATGGCGTGTGTACAGGCGTGAGTGATTATGAAGATGTAAAACGTGTATGCAATAATATCGGAATACCATATTACACGGTCAATTTTGCAAAAGAGTATTTGGATAGAGTATTTAGTGAGTTTTTGCGTGAGTATTCGCTTGGTCGCACTCCCAATCCAGATGTACTTTGTAATAGAGAGATAAAATTTGGGCCATTTTTAGAGTACGCAAAAAAACTTGGTGCTGATTATATTGCTACTGGGCACTACGCAAAGATAGAGCATAAAGATGGAAAACATTATCTTTTAAAAAGTAAAGATACATCTAAGGACCAAACATATTTTTTAAATCAATTGAGTCAAGAACAATTGCAAGATGTATTGTTTCCGCTTGGAGATATTGAAAAAAGTGAAGTGAGACGTCTTGCAAAAAAATACGATTTTTCTACTGCAGAAAAGAAAGATAGTACTGGTATTTGCTTTATTGGTGAAAAACGTTTTAGACAATTTTTGCAAAACTATCTTCCTGCAAAACGTGGTGATATAAAAACATTAGATGGGGAAGTTGTGGGCAAACATGATGGTGTTATGTTTTACACCTTGGGTCAGCGCAGAGGACTAAATATTGGTGGTAAATCCAATGGAAATGGCAATAGGTGGTTTGTTATTGACAAAAACGTCAAAGATAATATACTATATGTGTCTCAAGGCGAAGATGAAAATTTGTTTTCAAAAGGTCTTATTACATATAAAGTAAACTGGATTCCTGAAATGCCAAAAGAGAAAAAATTTGATTGCTTTGCAAAATTTCGTTATCGTCAGCCTGATCAAAAAGTAACTGTGGAAATAAAGGAAGACAAAATTGAAGTAACATTTTCTGAACTGCAAAGAGCTGTGACACCGGGACAATATGTAGTCTTTTATACTGAGACTGCTTGCCTTGGTGGTGGAATAATTGAGGAGGTGATTAAGTAATGGGAAAACCTCAATTTAAAGAAATACTTTCGTCTACTTTTGATAATATGGTTTCTATGTATTCGTTAAAGGAGGAGAGAGATTTAAGGAAGAGTTTGCCTGCTGATATTACAATAAATGAAGTAAAAATTTTGTATGCAATTGTTTCGTCAAAATCTCGACCTACTCCGACTATTGTTGCGAAAAAGCTAAATGTTACTAAAGGTACGCTTACTACGAATATTGACAAACTAGTTAATAAAGGGTATGTTGTGCGCATGGTGTCTGGTAGTGATGCTAGAGTGACATACCTTATTCTTACCAAAGATGGTAAAGAAGCTGTAGCGATTTATCAAGAATTTCACGATTCTTTCATTGATGCTGTAGATAAAAAACTTGACCCTTATGAGAAGAGTCTATTACTTATTGCTTTATCAAAAATTGAAGATGTCTTGTATGAGTAGTTTTTAAGTCACATTTCATGTGACTTTTTTCTTTGTGTGCATCAAAAACTTTGTTTTCGTGTCGTTGTTTTGATATAATTATAGTATGGAAATAAAAGACTGTGAAGAAATACTGTATGAGATAAATAAAAGTAAATTTATTGGCTATGCGTATTCGGTAGAAAATGTAGACAAAATCAGTGAAATGATTGAAAAAGTGAAAAAAATACATGAAAAAGCAACGCATGTTTGCTATGCATATGTATTATCTTCACCTCACATGGAAAAATGCAGTGATGATGGTGAGCCAGATGGTACTGCTGGAAGGCCGATCCTTGAAGTGATTAAGAAAAACGGAATTACTAATACACTTTTGATTGTTGTGCGTTATTTTGGTGGGATAAAACTTGGCGCTGGTGGACTTGTGAGGGCTTATTCTACTTGTGCAAAGAATACAATTGATGTTGCTGAAAAAGTGGAGTATTGCAATTATTTTGAATACAATGTTTCCACTGCTATTGATAATAAAAAGGTGCTAGATAGACTTCAAGGAAAACTTGGTTTTGAAATTTTGTCAAAACAATTTTCAAGTGAATATCTCGTAAAACTTATAATTAAAGATGAGGTTGACGAATATTTCATCAAAAACAATATAAAGATTTTGAATAAAAAGATGGTAAAACAAGCAAAGAGAAATTGAAGCGTATGGCAAAAATAACAAAACTCGAAACTCAAAAAAAAGATAAAAGTCGTGTAAATTTGTATTTAGATGATGAGTTTTTTTGTGGGCTTAGTATGGACACTGTGGTGAAGTATTCACTAAGGGTGGGACTTGAAGTAGAAGATGAATATCTCAATGGTGTGATATATGAAAGTGAGAAAATTACAGTCTTTAATAAGTGTTTGGATTATATTGGATCATCTTACAAAACTTCAAAACAAGTAAGAGATTATTTGAAAAGAAAAGAGTATGCTGACGACTTAATAAAATGCACTATTGAAAAGTTAAAAGAATATAGAGTTCTTGATGATGATAATTTTGCGGAAATATATATCAATACATATAAAAACAAATACGGAAATGGTATTTTGAGGAAAAAATTGTTTGAAAAAGGTGTTTCTAGAGAGATAGTAGACAAATATCTTGAGGATAATGTGCCGGATGAAGAAATTGTATATAATCTCGCAATTAAAAAACTAGGTCAAAAACCTGCTACATATGAGAACATGTCTAAAATAATGAGGTTTTTGGCATCAAGAGGGTGGGATTTTGACATAAACAATAAAATTGTAAAACAAATCATGAAAGAAAGGGGTGAAGAATAATGCTTGTTGGGATAGATAATCTTGATATTGTAAGAATGGAAAAATTTACGCAAAATCAAAGACATTTGGGTAAAATTTTTACTCCATATGAGGCAATGTATATTAGTAAAACCAATAAGAGTACTCAAAGAATGGCGGGTATTTATTGTGCTAAAGAAGCTTTTCTTAAGGCGCTAGGTGTTGGGGTCAGAAATGGTGTAGATTTTTGCGAGATTGAGGTAAAACATGAAGAGAATGGTAAGCCTTATCTTGTTGTGTCAGACAAATTGAAAATTCTTATGTTTACTAAAGGTGTGAAAGAGATACAAATCTCAATTGCACATACTGATGATTTGTGTACTGCAATTTGTGTACTTTCGTAGTTTTTTTGTATAAGTGAAAGTCTTGGGTGACCAAGACTTTTTTATTTTGTGTCTAGTGTGGTGGAAAAATTTCTTTGTCGTATATCGGTGGGCTTTTAAAAAAATGCAAATTGAAGTTTGCTAAAAATATTTTATATGGAAAAATTTTCCAAAGATGTAAATATGATTTTAATATTTGCACAATCTAATTCAAAAGAGGTACGGGTGACTTAATATGGATCTTTCAAAAATAAGAATCGTTAAAAAACCGAACATGTCCAAAATGATTTTTTTCAAAGATGATATTTGTGCTTATAGTATAGCGCTAAACCAACTTGTCAATACTTATTCTATTCACAAAGGACAAGCACCTTTTCATACAATGAGTAAAGACCAAGATTTTGTTTTGGATGAAAAAACTAAGTCGGTCTTGATAAATATTAGTCGAGAGTTTGATGGGGTAGAAGATGATTTAGTATTTTATGAAAGATGGTTGGTGAATAGTGATAGAAGTGATAAAAAGAGGAGATATTTTTTTCGCCGACCTTAGCCCTGTGATTGGAAGTGAGCAAGGAGGGCTAAGGCCTGTTCTTGTTGTTCAAAATAATGTAGGCAATAAATATTCTCCCACAGTGATTGTTGCCGCAATCACAAGTCAAATCAACAAGGCAAAAATACCTACACATATCGAGTTGTCCACGAATTATGGACTTTCTAAAGATTCTGTTGCATTGCTGGAACAACTTCGTACAATTGATAAGCGAAGACTTAGAGACAAGATTGGATGCGTGGATAATGACAAGATGAGATCAGTCAATAATGCTCTTCTTATTAGTCTTGGTTTTGGTACTACATAGACGAAAGTCGAATATGTAATCATATGTGCATATATCAAAACGAGATGATGGTGAGATTATTTTGTTATATTTGATGTTTGTGTTAAGTTTGTTGGAAGTATTTGGTTATTGACAGCATTCGTCGTAAAAACCTATAAAATAATAACATATTTTTGGTGTTTTTGATTACTTATATAAGTAATCAATTTTTTTATTTTTTCATACATTTTTTTATAAAAAGGGGTATTGACAAGAAAGACAAAACATAGTATACTATGTGTGTTGAAAAAATCTCTATCTTGGAGGTGTACTATGGCAAACGAACAAAAATATAATACTCTTAATAAAAAACAAAGCAATTTTCTAAAGACTGCTTTAGAAAAACTTTTAAAAAATCCTGATGCAAATTATGACCATTTGGTAAGATGGCTTATGTTTGGGGAGATGCCAAAAGAAGTAGTTGAGGAATATATAGCTACCAATTCTGCGGTATCTACAAGCAACATTAAGGCTTTGGGTATAAAATCTCTTATTACAAATCTTAAAAATAAGGGTCTTGGTACTGACTTCACTGTATTTAAAAACCTTGCTTTCAAAGCAGGAGATGAGGTTTCTCTAAATAATGTGATTATCAATCCAAACTTGATATTGCCTGAGCATGCCGAAAAACTTCAAAATGCAGGAGTTAGGGTAGAAGATCTTGTGAAAATCATGGCTGATGAAAAAGTGCCTTTTACTTCTAGATCTAAGAAAAATTATGTAGAAAGATTGGTTTTGGAATACAACAAAACTGTTAAGCCTGAGGAAAAAATAGATCTTGGAGTGGTGTCTCCAATTTTAAAAACTATTGTAATCAATCAATTGAGTGATTTTAGAAATGAATTGACAGAGACAGAGACTGTAAGAATTGGGTATAGTCAAAATTACGACTGTAATATTGTTATTGAAAGATTGAAGCTGTCTTTTACTACAGCCCCTTCTTCTTCCTCGACTTTGAATAATAAAGACATAGTTATTGCTGGAAAAGCACCAAAAGGAAATTTTACAATTGCAAAGAAAATTGACGATATTTCGGAAAAATACTTGGGTGACAAATCAGAAAAACTTCTTTCTTTTGATTCGAAAAAATATTCATACAATAGCAAATATTTTGTTGACAACAATAATGGCACATTGTATGTAAACAACAACTATGACACATTGCGCAAGATTATTGCAATCAATGGACTTATCGCAAATCAAGAAACATTAATTAATAAATTTGTCGATGACATGGAAAACAATAAATTGCTTATTTCGGGCTGGATTGAAGCAAATAAAAGCAAGTATACTAGTGAAGAGGCATTGAAAAAAGATGCAATTGCGTATGCTAAAAGTTTTGTACCTGAAAAACTTTTTGAATCGGTAGAAGATGTACATGGTGTAAGATATAAAGTTCCTGTTTGCAAAATTTTGAAAGATGAAATATTGACACATACTCAAATTAAGGTGCCTACACCAAAGGCGACTTCGCTTTGGACCTTGGAAACAGCAATGGGAAAATATCTTAATGAAATCAATAGCAAACGATATGAGAGTTATCAAGAATTGCTTTCTTTCACTAATGAAAAAGTGGTAGAAAGTTATAATAAAAATGAGCCTGTCGAGGCTCCAAAAGAAGAGCCTAAAGAGGCTCCTAAGGAAGAGCCAAAAGTTGAGCCAAAACCTGTTGAAAAACCAGTAGATACAGACAAAGGAGGAAGTGAGGAAGTGAAGACTAAAGTTGCGTTCGTACTTGTAGATAAAGACAACAACATAATTAAACCAGGCGAAGACCTTGATGCATATCTAGCAAGCCTTAGCGAAACTAAACGTCAAGAAGTCATTGACAAGACTGTATCTTATGTTATCCTTGGTGTGACTGACGAGGCTGGAAATCCTGTGCCTGTTACAAGAGAAATTGTTGACAAGGTGCCTGCTCCTCATGTTCAATTGTCCAATAATATTACGAAGATAGCAGCAGGAGCTTTTGTAGGAAATCCTGTAGAGCAAGTTTCATTCCACGAAGCATACAATCCATTCAACACACAAATTGAAGAAGGTGCTTTTGATCCAAATATTAGAATTTTCGCTTGTGGAAAACAAGAAAACAAGATAAAAGATGGGGAAGTAATTAAGGTTAGTCCTCAATACAAATACTATGAGTTTACTCCAGAGAGTTTTGCTAGCAGTGTAAACAACAATTCTTTGCATAAGAGAATCAATAGAGTAGTGTACACTCCTCATGCTACTGCAAAACCTGTTCCGTATGTAGAGACTGGATCCACAATTACTCCTACCACCACTCATGCACGTGTTAAGGCAGAGCCAAAATCGAGTCCTATCATTGTTCCGTATGCAGTCGATCATGATAGATCACTTAATAATGGATTTGGTAGATTTGTAAAATGGACTATCAAACGTCCTGTTTGGTCTACACTAGCTCTTGCTGGCGGTACTTCACTTGTATTACTCCTAGTATCTTCATTTATTCCAGGTGTTAGAGAATTGCTTCTTTCCCTAGAATTGATTTCTACATCAATTGTTGTTATGACTGCTATTGTTGCAGGTGTTATCCAAATTGGAAAACAATTATTGAAAATCTTTAGTAAGCGTTATCGTTCAATGTTCTTGAAAGACAAAGCGCAAAAAATCAATAAGAAAATTACAAAGAAATTAGTCAAAATCCACGAAAATCTTCATAAAGCTGAAGAAATTGTGAAAAATGAAGTAGGACTTCTTCATGGAAATGCTACAAAAGAGACTGGCAAAAAGCAATTGTCGCTAGCAAATAAAATTCAAATAAAGGCTTGGCATAAAGAGTACAACAAACTTTTGGAAGAAAGTAAAAAACTTAAAGAAGAAGCAAAACTCGAGAAAGCAAAACTTGACGAAAAAGTTGAAAAAATAGATAAACTTGAAGAAGAGATTGGCGGTGAGAACGAAAAGAAAAAAGCTCGTAGAAAAGCCGCTTCAAAAAATCTAGACGAAGCATTTAAAGTGTATGAAAAAGCAATAAAAGATTATGGTAGACTATACGAACATGATGAAGAGCACGAAGAAGGAGATTCTACCGAAGAAGATATTTACGAGTACTATGCTTCAAAACAAAAAGCGAAGAAAGCTGATTCAAAACCTGAAGAAGAAGATCTTGATCAAGAGACAACTGGAGATATCAAGGAAAGCGTTGAGAATAGACTTGAAAGCATTTCTGAAAGATATCACTCAATTCTTTTCCAAGACAAAGCAGGATACAACAAAGAGACAGTAGAAGAAAACAAACCTAAAGAAGAGCCGGTTGTTGTTTCGGAAGATCCGTCACTTGGTAAATAAAACAAAAAAGACTACGTTTCGTAGTCTTTTTCTTTTTGATTGCGTCATATATTTGCAAAATTTTCTCATATTGAATATAATTAAATTGATTTTGATAGGAGAATATATGAAAGACGAGTTTAGTATTTGGGGATTTAAATTCAAAACAAAAAATCTAATGATTACATTGGGTGTGGCGGCTGTAGTATTACTTGGATTATTACTATTCAATGCCTTTGTTAGAGAAGTAAGCTGGTATGGAGTAATAATAGGACTGGGCTTTTTAGTAGCGCTTTGGCTTGCGACCCAACTTGCAAGTTTTCGTGATTTGCCTAGCGAACTGCCTTATGACCTTATACTATGGATTTTCCCATTTTCTATAGTGGGTGCACGTGCGTATTATGTTCTGACCTCTTTAGACGAATTTCATTCTTTTTATGATGTTATCGCTGTATGGGAAGGAGGTATTGCTATATATGGCGGTATTATCGGAGGCCTGATTGGGCTTATGATATGTTGTGCGATAAAGAAGAAAAATGTAGTAGATTGTACTGACCTTGCAGCGCCTTGTTTGATAATGGCACAAAGTATCGGACGTTGGGGCAATTTTATCAATCAAGAAGTATATGGCTGGGAAATAACAAACAAAGCTTTTCAATGGTTTCCTTTTGGCGTGAAGGTGGGGGAGACTTGGCACTTGGCAACCTTCTTCTATGAGAGCATACTTAATCTTGGTGGTTTTTTCTTACTTACTTTCCTGCTTAGGAAATACAAGATTAGAGGACTTATTACTGCCACCTATTTAGTCTTTTATGGTATAGTCCGCCTTATACTTGAAGGACTACGTGACGATTTCTATATTTTGAAAATTCCTGGCACAAATCTTGCTGTATCACAAGTGGTGAGCGGGGTAATAATATTAGTAGGGCTGGTATGGTTGACTGTGCTACTAATCAAAAATAGGAAATCTAAAAATGCAACAGTATAAATTATATTTCAAAATAATAGCAGGTGTATTTGTGTTGGCTTTGCTGGCATTTCTATGCTTGCTTTTTTTGACTCCTTTTTCTCTATCTATCTCTCAAAACTTCCTAATTGTGGCATCATTCGCCCTTGCTTTTATCTTATCTGCCAAATTTTTCATATTTAAAAACCCGACTATTGCGTGGTTTGCTTTGTTTTTATTTGGATTTTGTGCTATCATTATACTATATTATATAAGGGTAATAGACGATAGGTTTTGGCCGTTGTTTTTACTTCTGGCATCATTTTCTTGTGGGGTGGTGGGATTTTTAATTAAATCTTATTTAGCTCTCAATATGTCGCTTATTTTATTTGTAATAGGCGCTATTTGTATGCTGTGGTCCTTTAAATTTGTTGATTTGGGACGCGCACTTATTTTGGTGTTTTTATTTTTTATTACAAAACTCATTTGCAATATTGTTATCAATGCATTAAAACGGAGATATTATGGTAAAATTTGATATTGATAAAAAAGGTTATGACCCTAGTCAAGTAGACAATTATATTAAGACTTTGACCTTAAAATATGAGGAAAAACTAGCCGAGCAAAAGGATAGGGTTTTTACGCTTAGGAATGAAGTCAATGTGCTTAAAGAACGTCTTGAAAGCTATCACGATAAAGATAGACAAATTTCGAAAGCATTGATATATGCAGTGGAAAAAGCCGACCAAATAGAGAATAGTGCAAGAAAATTGTACGAACTTGAGATAAAACGTATCAATATCCTATATGAAAAGTGGAATACTATTATGGCCAGCCTTGAAAAGACATACGGGAAAAACAAGAGTTTTGATATCGAGCCATTGATTGCTGAGTTTAGGCAAGGGCTAGACAGTATACTAAAACAAAACGAAAAGATAGCTAATACTAGCATTAAGAGCGAGATCAAAAATAATAGTGATAATTACATAAAAAACCTACTAAACAAAATGGATTATGTGATCAATAAGGAAGAAGAAGATATTGAGGCTCCTAAAAAACTTGCTAAGATTGATACCACTGAGCAACACAAACACGTAAAGACTGAGGAAAAGCCTGTAAAACTTCAAAGTATCAGTAATCGTCTGCAAGAACTTAATGCAAAGCTTGGCACAAAACACGACAATCTTGTAGATGCCTACCTTGAAGAAAGAGAGAATGACAACAATGCTTTTGCACGCAACATAAATCGCAAGAAAAAAGCACCTGTGAGCGAGAGCGGATTTGATTTGCAAGAAGCTCTTAATCCAAAAGAAGATTTGGACGAGATAATGAAGGCTTTTGACTTCTTTAATAAATAATAAATTATGTAAAAAATGACCTTTTATGGTCATTTTTTTGGCTAATATGTATTGAAATATAAGGAGATTGATGGTAAAATATAAAAAGGAGAATTTTGATATATGTGGAAATCTGAAAGAGTTTTGAGTGATTATCAAGTAGATTTGAAGACTTTAAGAAAACAACACCTCGATGAAAGTAAAAAAATATTAAAGATTTTAGATTTTTACTATAGGGTTTTGTTTGATATTGATGGTATACAATCCCAAACATCTCAAAGTGAGGCGGGTGAAGATTTTTTGCGCAAGCAAAAAGAAGCTCTCATAAACAAATTGATTGAAGATACATCGCTGCCATCTGTGGTCGTAAATGCACTTAAAAACCCTCATCAAGCAAAAGCTATGGGCGGCGGAATCGAAAGGATGCTTAGTCAGCTAAATGAAATGATTGACTCCCAATTGAAAGAACTATTGTCGGATAAAAGATATATCAAGATGGATTTGCCTAATTACAGTAGATTGGATTTTTGGACAAAACTTGCCAATTTCACTTCGGTTTCTCTTACTGATAGTCGCATCAATTTGATTAGCCATGATACATGGTGTGATATATTCAATGGTGTTTTTTCGCGTGTAAAACACAGTAGTCCTAAATCAGTAAATGAATTTGTCATGGAAAAATTTGATACTAAGGATTACAATGATATTATAGACAAAGTACTTGCAGGCAAAAATTTTGATTTAAAAAACAATAATAAAATCAATGGATTGCCTGAAGATAAAAGAGCTCTTATAATTGAATATAAAAATAATGGGCCTTTTATGAATGCATCGGTGTTATCTGATATCTATGAGGTTCTTAATTCGCTTGAGAAAGGCGAGGGCATACATCCTAAAAGGTTGTTGAATGTCAGAAGATACTTGAGAGTAGAGAAGGGTAGAGCTGTATTTTTAGATGACAATGGTTATGAAAAAAGTGAAAATGCTTTTCCGAAATACACTTTGCTTGATAATGGCGAAATGAAGATTGAGTTTGATTGGCGATATGATGATAATTTGGAAAATATTGTCCTTTTTAATCCTCATCGACTAAACAATAAACCAGTAATTGAAGAGTGTATGATAGCACCCGCACCTCTTTGTTATAATGCAGACGGAAAACTTTTGACTGTAAATGAAAATTACAGTAATAATTTTATATATAAGTATTTGTCGTTGTTTAGAAATACTCACGCACATGATGCATATTCAGTATACAAAAATCCAGACAATGATTGGTATGTTTGTGATGGTATTGATGGCTCTGAATTGCAATATTCTGTTCAGTGGCTAGAATGTCTCATGAATAATTTGGTGGGGAATCTAGACCAAATACTATACGGTGAAAATTCGGAAAATCAAGGGTCTTCAAGATTTTTTGATGTAAAACCTAATCTTGGTACGCTTGCAAGCAATAATCAATTTACTTTAGCGCTAAAGCCTTGCAGTAAAGATAAAATGCAACCATTTAGAAGCAGACAAGACTTTGCTAAGTATTTGAAGGAACATTTTTATATTGATTTGGTAATAAATGATGATATATCATTAAATAAAGCAAAGACAATAATTAGTGAAATACAAGATTATATGGACGAAAAATACATCAAAAATTTTGCTGAGTATAAAAAGCATCTTGAAGTCTATAATTATAGTCTTAAAAAAGATGGAAAGTATGTACCTAATGCGGTAAAACTTTTATCCGATTATGAAAATAAGCTGTGGGAAAAACTAGAGAAACAAGTGCTTGTTTTGCTAAATCAAAGATTAAGTGGTAAATATAAGCTTAAAAATTATGAAATTACACCTTATCCTGTGAGATTGAATGACAAATATTATGCAGGAAGCAATAAATCAAATATACCTAATGCGATAAACTATTTTACAGATAGAGCTGTGCAATATGGTCTTTTTGATGAAAGTTTTGGTTTGGAAGAACAACTTATGTATATCGATCAAATGAATGAAAGGTCTTTGGATATTTTAAAATTGAGTAAAGTCGGAAAAGCTCTTCCGTTCAATTATGAGGGAATGAATGTTGTGGTCAGGGCTATAAATGAGTCTCTTAATCATTTGGGTGGTGATAAAATGGAAGGGGATTCTGTTTCATTAGATTTGGTAACAGTAGATGGCATGCAACTCTTTAAAAGTGAAGTTTCTCGATTTTTGGGTGTGTATGCTTTATACAATGCATTGATTGAGACAGGTTATGCTGATGCTGTGGCTAATAGTGATATTATTAAGTGGGAACTTGATAAGAAAGATGAGGATAATATCGCAAAATTGGATATGAAACACTTTAATTCGTATATTAGAATGAAAAACAGTAAAGTTTTCCCTCAAATAATAAAAACAAATGAAGACAAAAAGAGAGTTTTGCAAACCCTAAGAAATGCACTTGCCCATGGCAATGTATTTGTAAAAGAGCCTTTGACTCGTTTTAAAAATGATAAAGACATAACATTGCAATTTGCAAATAGCCAATACGTAAATGGTGAAAATGGTGGTCATATGGTAGAGGCAAATTTGTGCTCTATCATGGCATTTGTTATGAATCCAGTATTCACAACTCCTACAAAACATGATCCTATGTCAGTTGTTTTGAGAGAGGCGCATACTTCTGCAGTAGGAAAGAGCGCGCAATCTATTAGTGAGCATACATCAAATCCACGCAATGGAAAATAATTATTTATAAAGTATATAAAGTAATATAATATATTATATATAGTAATAAAGAGGGGAGACCCTCTTTTTTTAATTGTTTGGGTGTTCATATGTGCAATCTTGAGTGTGAGTATTGTTGTGTAATAAAAAATCTGAAATGGCATCTAGGCAACAAAATGAAGTCAAAAATCCTTAATGCTCAACAAAATGTGTTTGAAAAACCAGAAAAAAGATGCTTTTTGCGATACACTCGGGTGTGTGTATGCAGAAAGGGGTGAAAAAAGTTTAAAATTTTTAAAAAAACTTTGAAAAAAGTATTGACTCGAGGGGGTCTGCGGTGGTAGAATGTACTTGCTGTTAAACTGAAAAGCGCAACAGCGAGAACATTAACAAGTGAATAGAGATAGATGAATTTAAACTTTGTTAATTTTTTTGAAATTAAATGAATCTATACGAACTAATACGCAAAGTAGTTTGTTTAGAGTCAAGATTAAAACATAAGAGTTTGATCCTGGCTCAGGACGAACGCTGGCGGCGTGCTTAACACATGCAAGTCGAACGAAGCATTTTGAGAGCTTGCTTTTGAAATGCTTAGTGGCGGACGGGTGAGTAACGCGTGAGGAATCTGCCTCAATCAGGGGGATAACAGCTAGAAATAGCTGCTAATACCGCATAAGACCACAGTACCGCATGGTACAGGGGTAAAAGAGTTATGTATCGGATTGAGATGACCTTGCGTCCTATTAGCTAGTTGGTGAGGTAACGGCCCACCAAGGCGACGATAGGTAGCCGACCTGAGAGGGTGATCGGCCACACTGGAACTGAGATACGGACCAGACTCCTACGGGAGGCAGCAGTGGGGAATATTGGGCAATGGAGGCAACTCTGACCCAGCAACGCCGCGTGAAGGAAGAAGGCCTTCGGGTTGTAAACTTTTGTTGTAGAGGACGAAGAAAGTGACTGTACTCTACGAGGAAGCCCCGGCTAACTATGTGCCAGCAGCCGCGGTAATACATAGGGGGCAAGCGTTGTCCGGAATCACTGGGCGTAAAGGGAGCGTAGGCGGAAATTTAAGTTAAGTGTGAAAGCCTGGAGCTTAACTCCAGAAATGCACTTAATACTGGATATCTAGAGTGTGGGAGAGGTAAGTGGAATTCCTAGTGTAGCGGTAGAATGCGTAGAGATTAGGAGGAACACCAGAGGCGAAGGCGGCTTACTGGACCACAACTGACGCTGAGGCTCGAAAGTGTGGGGAGCAAACAGGATTAGATACCCTGGTAGTCCACACCCTAAACGATGGATACTAGATGTGGGATAGTCTCTATTCCGTATCGTAGCTAACGCGATAAGTATCCCGCCTGGGGAGTACGTTCGCAAGAATGAAACTCAAAGGAATTGACGGGGACCCGCACAAGCAGCGGAGCATGTGGTTTAATTCGACGCAACGCGAAGAACCTTACCAAGACTTGACATGTCAGTGCATAGTATGGAAACATATGAAATTTGTAGTTTACTACAAACACTGTCACAGATGGTGCATGGTTGTCGTCAGCTCGTGTCGTGAGATGTTGGGTTAAGTCCCGCAACGAGCGCAACCCTTGTAATTAGTTGCCAGCATTAAGTTGGGCACTCTAATTAGAC
>JAZONM010000006.1:0-25786 GCA_045654505.1 Clostridia bacterium
CTTTATTTATTGTAAACGGATAAAAAGCCAGTAAACAAGCCGTTTTTTGCCAAAAATGTGGATAAAAAAATATTTTAAAAATTTTTTAAAAAAGTTTGTAAAAACTGTTGACATTCAAAATTTAATGTGATATTCTATACAGGCTCTCCCAAAAAGAGGGCACGCACATTGACAGGTAAATAGGAAAGGAAACAGAGTGTGTTTTTGTTGGAATTAAACAAGAATATGTAATGTTGACATCGAATTACGCAAAGTAAAAAAAGGATGACAGCGTTAGATAGGTCAAGATCAAACTTGAGAGTTTGATCCTGGCTCAGGACGAACGCTGGCGGCATGCCTAACACATGCAAGTCGAACGGAGATAGCGATATCTTAGTGGCGAACGGGTGAGTAATGCATGAGCAACCTGCCCTGCAAACCGGGATAACACAGAGAAATTTGTGCTAATACCGGATAAGACCACACTTCCGCATGGAAGAGTGGTAAAAACGATTTAGTGATGCAGGAGGGGCTCATGTCCCATTAGATAGTTGGCGGGATAACAGCCCACCAAGTCCGCGATGGGTAGCCGACTTGAGAGAGTGATCGGCCACACTGGAACTGAGACACGGTCCAGACTCCTACGGGAGGCAGCAGTGGGGAATATTGGGCAATGGGCGAAAGCCTTACCCAGCAATGCCGCGTGAGTGAAGAAGGTCTTCGGATTGTAAAGCTCAATTCATTGGGGACGAATAAATGACGGTACCCAAAGGAAAGCCCCGGCTAACTATGTGCCAGCAGCCGCGGTAATACATAGGGGGCAAGCGTTGTCCGGAATGACTGGGCGTAAAGGGTGCGTAGGTGGTTAGGTAAGTTAAATGTGAAAGCCTGCAGCTTAACTGCAGAATTGCATTTGATACTGCTAGGCTTGAGTGTAGGAGAGGTAAGTGGAATTCCTAGTGTAGCGGTGGAATGCGTAGATATTAGGAGGAACACCAGAGGCGAAGGCGGCTTACTGGAATATTACTGACACTGAGGCACGAAAGCGTGGGGAGCAAACAGGATTAGATACCCTGGTAGTCCACGCCCTAAACGATGGATACTAAACGTGGGTGGTATCGACTCCATCCGTGTTGTAGCTAACGCAATAAGTATCCCGCCTGGGGAGTACGGTCGCAAGATTAAAACTCAAAGAAATTGACGGGGACCCGCACAAGCAGCGGAGCATGTGGTTTAATTCGAAGCAACGCGAAAAACCTTACCAAGACTTGACATTTTGTGCATATCTATGAAAGTAGAGAATTTGAAGCAATTCAACACATAAACAGATGGTGCATGGTTGTCGTCAGCTCGTGTCGTGAGATGTTGGGTTAAGTCCCGCAACGAGCGCAACCCTTACTGTTAGTTGCCATCATTCAGTTGGGCACTCTAGCAGAACTGCCGTAGATAATACGGAGGAAGGTGGGGATGACGTCAAATCATCATGCCTCTTACGCCTTGGGCTACACACGTGCTACAATGGACGGTACAAAGAGATGCAATATGGTAACATGGAGCCAAACTCAAAAAACCGTTCTCAATTCAGACTGTGGGCTGCAACCCGCCCACACGAAGCTGGAGTTGCTAGTAATCCCGAATCAGCACGTCGGGGTGAATGCGTTCTCGGGTCTTGTACACACCGCCCGTCAAGCCATGGGAGTTGGGGGTACCCAAAGTCGGTGAGCTAACCTAGCAATAGGAGGCAGCTGCCTAAGGTAAAACCAATGACTGGGGTTAAGTCGTAACAAGGTAGCCGTATCGGAAGGTGCGGCTGGATCACCTCCTTTTAAAGAGAATTTATAGACCCTAGCGATTGCTAAATACAGTCTATAATGCAATGTACTCACACATTGCACATTTCCTATGATTCTTATCCGTAATAAGATAGAATAGACGGATAAGTCCTATCTCTAATCACCAAGTTAATAATTAAAAGAGCACCCTCTCAGAGTGTTCTTTTTTTGTTTTCAAAATTATTTTTTATACAGATAATTGTTGATATTTTTTTGAAATTAAATTTTAAAAGAATGTGATATTTTTCAAGTATTTGTTACATATAAATAATCAAAAGCCCTATTGACGTAGGGCTTTTTGTGTGTTATTATAAAGGAGTAAATAAGGAAAAATTATGGAAGACAAAGTAAAAATCAATTTGCATGATAGATTTGACTCATGTAAAAACAAATTTAATATTGCATATGAAAGTTTTCTTGGCAAAATAGAGGAGAATTTTAGACTAGTAGATTATCATACAGAAAAGCTAAATTCTTCGATTGTTCCGCTTCAAAATGATCCTGAAAAATTACGTCGAGCAATTGAAGACAATTACAATTATACCAATGTACTACTTGAAGCATTGATACCAATGATTAGAGATGAAAAAATAAAATATCTACACTTTTTTCAATTTGATAAAAAGTATTCGGATATTGCTAAAAAAGATGAGTCCACATTTAATCTGATAAAAGAAATGTATACAAGTCTTGCACTTGCTTCACGCTGGGAGACTGTAATACTTCATCATAGTCATACTGATAAAAAGATTGATTTAAAATGGACTAAAAACACAATAAACGGAATATCTAAAGACCGCATAGCATTGACAGGGAAAAACAACTCAAAACATTCTTTATTTAAAAGTACTCTTGATAGACGAGTAGGTAAAGAAGTTAAGTAGGAGGGTATTATGACAAAAGATAAAAAAGTCGAAAGCAATTATGAAAAACTTTTAAATTGTTGTTATGGATACGATATCAATCTTAATATTTTCATGGGAGTAATAAATCAAGAAATATCTTGGATAGAAGATTGTATTAAGTCATATATTCAAGGAGTGGATACTGCGAGTGAAAGTATAATTAAGTCAAAAAAATTGATTACTTCTATGTTTCCAGTTGTTGAGAATATTTTAAATATTGAGGATAAAACAAAACTTTTAAAAGTTGTGCTTCCAAATATTGATGCAGAAACTGCATTTGTAAATTATAAAATCCATTCATCTATTATGGGAATGTACAACAATATGGTCAACTCTGTAAACTTGCTTGAAAAATGCAAAACTGACGACACATGCACATATAATCAAGTATTACAAGCACAAGAGACAATAAAACAAAATGAAAATACTACTAAGAAGAAATATGATAGTGCAAAGTCGCGTTATGCTAAGCTAAGTGAAAAAGTTGACATTATTGAATCAAATAATTCTGTAGTTGACACACAATCAAGAGCTTGAAAATAGTCGTAAATTTCTGCAAATATTGCGATTTTGCACTTGACAAAAAGGCGATAATATTATAAAATGTACACGCATGTATTATGGAGTGATTTGCAATTAGCCCCTGCAATGACACCATTTACAATAAATTTATTAAATTATACGGAGAAAAGATATGAAAACAGTTATGGCAAAACCTGAAACTGTGAAGAGAGAATGGTTGTTGATAGACGCTGCTGGTCTTCCAATCGGTCGTGTTGCGAGCCAAGTGGCTTACTTCCTAAGAGGAAAACACAAGACTTGTTTCACTCCACACGTTGATACAGGTGATTATGTTATAGTAGTAAATACAGATAAAATGATCCTTACTGGTAAGAAATTGGATCAAAAAATATATTTCCACTATTCTGGATATCCAGGTGGAGACAAATACGTAAAATATAAAGACTTGATGGCAAATAAGAGCGATTTTGCTCTTGAGAAAGCAGTAAAAGGTATGCTTCCAAAAAATGTACTTGGACGTCAAATGTTTAGAAAACTAAAAGTATACAAAGGTGAATCTCACCCTCACACTGCTCAACAACCTAAAGAATATAAAATCAAAGGGGGAGTTAGATAATGGCAGAAGTAAAAACTGAAAAAACTACTAAAGTTGCTGCTACTAAAAAAGCTGCTCCTAAGAAAGAAGAAAAAGTAGTTGAGAAAAAAGCAGAGGTGAAAAAAGCTGCTCCTGCTAAAGGTAAAACAATCAAATTTGCAAAAGTAGTTCAATTCACTGCTACTGGTAGAAAAAAACAATCTGTAGCACGTGTACGTCTTCTTCCTAATGGAAAAGGTTTGTTTGTAATCAATGGCAAAAACTTGGAAGAGTACTTCGGACTTGGCACTTTCCAACTTGTTGCAAAACAAGCTTTGGTTTTGACAAACACTGACAGCAAATATGATGTATATGTAAATGTAAATGGTGGTGGTCTTTCAGGACAAGCTGGCGCAATCCGTCACGGTATCGCAAGAGCTCTTGTAAAAGCTGAAGAAAACCTAAAACCTGAATTGAAGAAAGCTGGATTCCTTACTCGTGATAGTCGTATCAAAGAGAGAAAGAAATACGGTCTTAAGAAAGCTCGTAAAGCTCCTCAATTTAGAAAACGTTAATTTTATATTGCAGACAAAAGACACGATTACTCGTGTCTTTTTTGTTTTTGGTGATTATTAAAAAAATAAAATAAAGTATTGTAAAAAATTTATAGAATAGACTATTGTGTGATATAATTAAGTATTAAATAGAGTAGGTGACTTATGGCAAAAGAATATGACGTAATTATTATTGGTGGAGGTCCTGCTGGACTTACTACTGCACTATACACTTTACGCGGAAATCTAAAGACCTTGATATTTGAGGGAAATATGATAGGAGGGCAAGCAAGTCAAGGTTGGGATATAGAAAATTATCCAGGTTTTGAAAAAATTGGTGGGGTGGAATTGTCACTAAAAATGCATGCCCAAGTAGAGAAATTGGGTCTTGAGACTGTTTATGAAAGAGTCGAAGATATTGACTTTAAAAACAAGACAATTATGGCTTCGAATGGCGAGTATCATGCAAAGTGCATAGTACTCTGCAATGGTGTATCTCCACGTAGACTTGCGATTGAGGGCGAAAGAGAATTTGTAGGGCGTGGTGTTAGTTATTGTGGAGTGTGTGATGGTGCTCTTTACAAAGGCAAAGAAGTGGTCGTAGTAGGTCGAGGAAATAGTGCTATTGAGGAAGTGCTTAATCTTGTAGGTATAGCAGGACGCTTGACTCTTATCAATAAAGACGATCGTATAAAATGTGATGCAAAATTGCTTGAAGGTTATAGAAAAAACAGTTACAAAATCACTGAGATTCAGTTTGCAAAAATAAATAGAATCAAAGGTACGAATAAAGTTGAGACATTGGAAATTGAGACCCCTGATGGTGTGAGAGATATAAAATGCGACGGGCTATTTATATCTATTGGTCGCATCCCAGATACTGAGATTTTGGACGGACAAATTGAATTGGATAAAAATGGTTATATTATCACAGATGATGAGATGCAAACCAATATCGAAGGTGTATTTGCTGCTGGTGATGTAAGAAAGAAAACTGTAAAACAAGTAGCTACTGCAGTAGGCGATGGCTGTATTGCTGGTGTGAGTGTTATAAGATATATAGGCAGTCTTAAGAAATAAATTGTAATTTTTTATTTTGATAAAATAAAACAATAGTCAAAACCTTTTTAAAAAAATATTTTGAATAGAAAGAGTAAACAGGAGAGAAAATGTTTCCTATAGCAAACAATTGGTATCAATTATTGAGATCGACTTTTGAGACAGAAGAGTATAAAAGATTGAGTCGTTTTTTGGATGAGGAGTATAACAGAAAAACCATTTATCCTTTGCCGCAAAATGTGTTTAATGCAATCAATCTTGTAAAATATAATGATGTCAAAGTTGTAATCATCGGACAAGATCCTTATCACGAACCTAATCAAGCTCACGGACTATGCTTTTCAGTAGAGCAGGGTGTGGTTTTCCCGCCATCATTAAGAAATGTATTTAAGGAGTTGCAGGACGATCTTGGTTGTTTTGTGCCTAATAATGGGAATCTTACCAAATGGGCAAAGCAAGGAGTTTTGCTCCTTAATAGTGTGTTGACGGTAGAAAAAGGCAAAGCAAATTCACACAAAGGAAAAGGCTGGGAATTGGTTACGCGCCGTATTATCCAACTTTTGAATGAGCGTGAAAAACCTGTTGTTTTTTTGCTTTGGGGTGGCAGTGCAAGAGAGATTGGCAAAGAAGTAACTAATTCAAGACACTTCAAACTTACTTGTGCACATCCAAGTCCAATGAGTGCTAATCAAGGCGGGTGGTGGGGAAATAAACATTTCTCAAAAACGAATGAGATTTTAAAAAATCTTGGAGAAAAACCCATTGATTGGCAAATTGAGAATATTTAATGACTATTTACATCAAAACTTCGTTGTGATATAATAATTACGTAAAAAGGAGAATATTATGTTGAATTTGCTTGGCACAAGTGTAGTGGTACCAATTATTATATTACTTGCAGGGGTGCTTATTGCTGTCATTATATTTTTTCATCTAAGAAAAAAATTTGGTGCTCCAAAAAACCTGAATCAGAATATTTCTAAAATAGATGTCGGGCTAAACTCCAATTTTTGTAGTAATCAAGAAATGAAATTTTTGGAGTATTTACATAGAGCAATGCCAAAAGATTTTATTGCATTCCCGCGTGTAGGAGTGGATCAATTGGTGTCACCTAAAAAAGATAGAAATGCCTATAATGCCATAATGAGCAAGTATGTCGATGTGGTTGTTTTTACTAGAAAAAATATGACTCCGGTGCTAGTAATCGATTTGATACAAAAGGGCAGTGCCCAACAACAATATGAAGAGCTTGACCCCAATGTGATAAAGGTATTGAAAGCTGTAAAACTAAATCTGCTTAAAGTGGAGATGGAAGAGGCATATGATATCGAGGCTCTAAAGATTAGTGTATTGAATGCACTTCCTGATAAGGTAGTATCAGCTTTAAAAGAAAACTATATAAAAGAAAACACAAAACAATAAAAAAGACCCTATTTATAGGGTCTTTTTACGTATTTGCATAGTAGTGCTTTGCACACTAAATAAGACAAAAAAACCATACATCCATTTTTGATGGCGTACACATAAAAACACTTATAAACCCAACTCCTTCAAAGCTACCTTATGGCACACATTGAATTCCATTTAATGCTGCTGACTTCCGCCCCTGACATGGTTCGTGGCACAACATTGCATAAGACCTTAAACTCAACATTGATTTTATAAGAAATTTTTACATACCGTGTCACCGAGAATGGCATTCGGTCCTGCATATAGCGGGTTTCAGGAATAGGGCACCGCTAACTCCCCACCTAGTATGGTTTTCTCATTATAGCAAAGATTACAAGCATTGTCAAATGTAATATATTTTTAAGTAAAGTATCTGTGACAAATTTTGCATCTAAAATATTGAATGGTCAAAAATTGTAAAATTGACATAAAATAAATAAAGTTTTGCGCACCATATATTTAGAAAAATAAGTATATTTGTTGGTGAAGATAAAACTTTTATGTTAAAATAAAGTCAGAAATGGAGAAAAATATGGCAAAAAATAGCTCAAATGCAAATCGTTTTATAAAAGCGTATAATACAATTGACCTTGCTTTGCGTATGCAGGGGGATATGAAACGCAGTATAAGTTATACTGAGGCAGTAAGACGTGCAGCTCGTACCAATAGTATTGTGCGAAAGTATGAGGAAGTCTTGGTGGATTATGGCAGACTTAGAAATGCTATTGTGCATAGTAGCAATGAAGATGTTGCTATCGCAGAGCCATATGTAGAGGTAGTAGAGGAGTACGAGAAAATAGCAAAACTTATTACGACTCCACCTCTTGCTGTAGAGACTGTGTGTGTAAAAGACGTAAAATGTGTTGATTTTTCTGTGTCTTTAAGAGATGTTTTGTCGTATATGTACAAGACCGGATTTTCCAATCTGCCAGTATATAAAGATGGCATGCTTGTAGGTGTTGCCAATTGCAATCGCATTGGTAAGACAATCGGTCAAAAAATATATGAAAAAGTAGATATCAATGACTATCTTGATACACCTATAGTGGATGTGGTAAAAGAATTTGCGCATGATGGTTTTTATACCATTGTCAATAAAGATGTTGCGCTTGACATGGTGCTTAATCTATTTACTGAAAATCGCAAACTTTCAATAGTGCTTATTACTCCTACAGGTAGTTTACTTGAACCACCGATTGGTGTCATAACTGTAGCTGACATTTTGGATATCAATAAGATACTTGATGACTACGCATAAGAATTTATGATTGACTAATGTCAAAAATTGTATTACAATAAAGACAACTAAATATCAAAGACGATAATAAAGGACACGTCAGGACAAAAGCGGTCTTTCAGAGAGGAGTTGGTGGGTGCAAAACTCTAGACACTTTGTTTTTGGTATCACCTTTTAGTCGACTCTCAGAAAATTGCAGTAAGAGAGTACGGGCGTTTCCCGTTATAGAAACCGTATGTGATGGCATATTGTTATAAGTGGTAAATACTGTCCAGGTGTTTCTTATAACACGTGGGCATTTTTTATTGAAAAGGAGAGAGAAATGAAAAAAGAAGTTACAAAACCAAATTTTCCCGAAATGGAAGAAAATGTATTAAAGTTTTGGGACGAAAACAAGATTTTTGAAAAGGTAAAGGAAAAAAACAAAAAAACAGGCAAATATTTTGCTTTTCTTGATGGTCCTATTACCGCCAATAATGAGATGAAACTTCACCATGCGTGGAATAGGTCCCTTAAAGATATTATGCTAAGATACAATGCAATGAATGGTTGTGACTGCCACTATCAAAATGGTTTTGACGCACAAGGCCTTTGGGTAGAAGTAGGTGTTGAGAAAGAGCTTGGACTTTCGGACAAACGTGATGTTTTGCGTTATGGCATGGACAAGTTTACAGAGGCATGTATTTCACGTGTCAACCACTTTGCAGGTCTTATTAGTGACCAATCAAAACGTCTTGGACAATGGATGAATTGGGACGACTCATATTTTACTAATAGTGACACCAATATCACATATATTTGGCACTTTTTGAAAAAATGTCATGACAAGGGTATGCTAATTGAAAAATTCCGCCCAATGCCATGGTGTAGTCACTGCGGAACATCTCTTTCCGAGCACGAACTTGCTGATAGTTATAAGGATATGGAACATACAGCAGTATTTTTCCATCTTCCTATACAAAACACAAATAATGATATGCTTGTTTGGACTACCACACCTTGGACTTTGTCAAGTAATGTGGCAATAGCTGTTAATCCAGAACTTACTTACCTTGTATGTAAAGTGAAGAGTAGCGACAGAAATATTATTGTAGGAAAAGACGCAAAGAAAGTACTTAAAGACGACATTGTGAGTGTGATTGAGGAGATTAAAGGTGCGGACCTTGTAGGCTTGACATACGAGACTTGTTTTCCAGAACTTGAGGAGCAAAACTTCCAGCATAAGATTGTAGCATGGGACGAAGTTGACGCGACTGAGGGTAGTGGAGCGGTGCATATTGCCCCTGGCTGTGGTGCAGAGGACTTTGAACTAGGTGAGAGATTGGGACTACCTAAAGTTTGCCCAGTAGATGAGAGTGGTGTTTTCTTTAAAAACTTTGGATTCTTTAGCGGTAAAACCACTGATGAGGTGGCAGACGAAGTCTTTGCAGAGCTTCAAAAACGCAACAAACTTTACTATACTCATAAATACACACATAGATATCCTATCTGCTGGCGTTGTAAAAATCCACTTATCTTCCGTCTTACAAAGGAATGGTACTTAAAAGTCGATACTGTACGCCAACAACTTATTGATTCGGTAGAAACTGTAGAATGGCAACCAGAATTCATGAAAAAACGTATGCTTGATTGGTTGGCTAATATGGGTGATTGGAATATTTCACGTAAACGTTTTTACGGTCTTCCTCTTCCTTTTTACAAATGTGAACATTGTGGTAAATTGACTGTGGTAGGTTCGCTTGATGAATTGAAAAAACTATCTGATGAAAAACAAGTGGATAGTCTTCCACACCTTCATCGTCCATATATTGATGATGTTTTGATTAAGTGTCCAGATTGTGGACACGAAGTAAAACGTGTTTCTGAAGTGGGTGACTGCTGGCTTGATGCGGGTATTACACCTTTCTCGACTAAAAAATATTTTGAAGACAAGGATTTCTGGAGAAAAAATTTCCCAAGTGATTGTGTAATCGAAATGAAAGAGCAAATCCGACTATGGTTTTATGCTCAATTGTTTATGTCTATTGTGCTTGAGGGTGTTGCGCCATACAAAAAGGTAATTGGTTTTGCAATGCTTGTGGCTGAGGATGGTAGCAAATTCTCGAAATCGGGTCCAAACAATATAAGTTTTAATGACCTTGTAAAACAAACAGGTGCTGACCTTATTCGTTATATTTTCGCGTCAAACAATATGCTTAATGACACACGTTTTGGTATGGGTATTTGTGATGACAATAGAAGGAAGATACTTGGTCTATGGAATGCTTATGTTTTCCTAAATACTTATCTTCTTATCGACAATCCAAAACTTGACGGATTTACACCAAATGAAAAAGATTTGGACGAAACAGATAAGTGGTTGATTCAAGCTGTAAATACATTTATTAAAAACAGCAATAAAAACTACAGCGAGCAAAAATTCTTTAATGTAACTAAAGATTTTGAAGTGCTAGTAGATGACGTAACCAATTTCTATATTCGTAGTAATAGAAGAAGATTTTGGAAAAGTGAAGATGAGGATGACAAACTTGTAGCATACTGGACTCTATATACTGCGCTTAAAAATATTGCTGTAGTAATGGCACCAATTATGCCTTTCTTGTCCGAGCATATCTGGCAAAACTTGGTGAGGGAAGTGGAGCCTAAATCTCATGAGAGTATTTTCCAAAATGGTTTTGCATCTCCGCTGAACTTTAATTTTGAGCAATATGAAGAATATGTAAAACTTGTAAAGAATATTACTTCAATTGGTGGCAGATTAAGAAATGAAAATTCTCTTAAGGTAAAACAACCATTGTCTAAAGCGTATGTGTTAAGTGAGAATAAAAACACACTTGACACTGTAAGACTTTTCCAAGATTTAATCAAGGAAGAATTAAATATTAAAGAAATGGTTGTGAGTGACAATATTTCTGAATTTAATGATTATTTGCTAAATGTCAATTTTAAAGCAGCAGGAGCAGTATTGAAAGGCGACGTGCAAAAACTGAAAATGACATTAGAAAATGCTGATGACAATGCTATGGCAAAATACGTCGAGGGTTATAATGCTGGTAAAGTAAATGTTGCACCTTGGGGCGAATTGGATGCAAGTCTATTTATTAAAAATAGTAAGCCAAAAGCACAATTTGTTATGGCACAAGAACAAGGCATCACAGTCGTGCTTGACACTACGTTGACAGCTGAGCTTATCAATGAAGGATTGCTTCGTGAAGTTGTGCGTAATGCGCAAATTTTAAGAAAGGAAGCCGACTTTAATATTGATGCACGCGTAAAACTAAATATTGTAAGTGATGATCAAAATCTTACACAAGTATTGAAAGATAATGCTGATAAAATAAAACAAGAAGTTTTGGCAGTGGAGTACAATGAGGCTGAATTTGTAGCAGACATTGAGAGAGAAGTGGAAGTGGGTGACAATGTAAAAGTCACAATTTCTCTCAAAACTCTATAATAGGTGGTAGAAAATGTTGAGAGTTTTGTATGAGGACAATCACATAATTGTCGTTGAAAAACCGCATAATATTCCGACACAAGAGGACGAAACAAAAGACAAGGATATGCTTAGTCTTGTAAAAGAATATGTAAAAGAAAAATACAACAAAACCGGCAATGTATATATCGGTCTTGTGCATAGACTAGACCGTCCTACAGGAGGTGTGATGGTTTTTGCTCGCACAAGTAAAGCTGCAAGTCGTCTTAGTGAGCAAATAAGAAATCATACACTGTCTAAGACTTATCTTACAGTCACAGTGGGCACTCCAAAAGAGAGAAAGTATCGTCTTACCAATTATCTACTAAAAAATGAGAAAACAAATAGGGTGAGTATTGTTCCTCAATTGACTACAGGCGCAAAAGAAGCAATTCTTGATTATGAGGTAATTGAGTCTTACAAGAAGTACTCGCTTATTAAAGTAAACCTTATTACTGGTCGAAGTCACCAAATCAGAGTTCAGTTTAAGAATATAGGTTGTCCTGTATTCGGAGATATGAAGTATGGTGGAGAGGGTATGGTAAAGGGATATAATCTTGCACTTTGGTGTTATGAATTGAAATTTGAGCATCCGACAACAAGAGAAAAGATGACCTTTAAAGCGTATCCAAATGAAGAACAAATTCCTTGGAAAGATTTTAAGTATACAAGTCTTTAATGTGTACTACGCAATATTAAAAAAAGCACGGAAAATCCGTGCTTTTTTGTTTTTGCATAGTAGTGATTTATTTTGAGTCTTTTTGAGGTGTATCACAAACAATACACTGCGTAGTAAGAAGAGTACATGCGACACTGCTAGCATTTTCAAGAGCTGTGCGCGTAACCTTGGTGGGGTCGACGATACCGTTTGTAATCATATCGACATATTCATTTGTAAGTCCATTAAAACCAAAGTTGGTTTTGTCTTTGTTTTCCAAGACTTTATTGATTACGACTTCACCATTCACTCCTGAGTTTTCTGCGATAATCTTGATAGGAGATGAAATGGCTTTGATGAGAATATCAACACCTGTTTTTTCATCACCAGAAAGATTTTCTTTTAGTTTTTCAAGAGGTGTAATGCAATTGATTAGTGCACAACCACCACCTATTACAATACCTTCTTCAATAGCGCTTTTTGTCGCACTAATTGCGTCCTCAATTCTTAGTTTTTTTTCTTGCATTTCCACTTCGGTCGCTGAGCCTACATAAATAACTCCGACACCTCCTGAAAGTTTTGCAAGTCTCTCTTTTAGTGATTCTCGATCAAAGTCGCTTTCACATTCTTCTATTTGGTGTTTTACAAGAGAGATGCGTTTATCTATATCTTCCTTATCGCCGTATCCACCTGTAAGTAGAGTGGTGTCTTTTGTTACCTTGATGGTTTTTGCTCTGCCTAGCATATTTATACTGGCGTCCTTTAGATTAAGTCCCAATTCTTCGCTAATATATGTACCGCCTGTTATGGTCGCAATATCTTGCAGATATGCCTTTCTTCTGTCACCAAATGCCGGTGCTTTTACACAAACAACATTTAGTATTCCTCGTAGTTTGTTTAGTACTAGTGTATTGATTACTTCGCTCTCGTAGTCCTCTGCAATGATTAGTAGGGGACTTGATGAAGCAGATACATTTTCGAGCAAGGGTAGGATTTCTGTTATGTTGTTTATTTTTTTATCGGTGATTAGTACGTAAGCATTGTCTAGAAGTGAAGTCATTTTTTCCATGTCTGTCGCCATGTATGGTGACACATATCCTTTATCCCAGTCGATACCCTCGACCACTTGTAAATATGTCTTCATTGTTTTGCTGTCTTCTACTGTAAGAACACCGTTTTTTCCTACTTTTTCAAAGCCTTCCGCAATTAGATGTCCCACTTCTTCGTCTCCAGCACTTATAGAAGCAACATTGAAAATATCATGACTATCATTGATAGACAAAGACATGTCTTTGAGTGTTTTTACGCATATTCCGACACCTTTTTTGATGCCTTTATTGATAATTACGGGATTTGCTCCTGCAGTACAATTTTTTATCCCCTCCTTAATAATGCTTTGGGCAAGCACACATGCAGTAGTAGTCCCGTCACCAGCAATATCATTTGTCTTAATGCTTACTTCTTTCAAGATACTTGCGCCTACATTTTCAAAAGGGTCAGATAATACTATCTCTTTTGCAATTGTAACACCATCATTCGTGATAAGTGGGGTGGAGTATGGGCGATCAAGCACAACATTTCTGCCTTTTGGACCTAGTGTCAGTTTTACTGCATTTGCAAGTGTGTCGACACCTCTCTCAATGGCTTTAATGCCCTCAAATCCATTAAGTAATTGTTTTGCCATTATTTATCCTCCTTTACGATAGCCAAAATGTCTATTTCTTTAATTAGAGTGAAGGTTTGTTTTTCAAAAGTCCATGTCGAACCAGCAAACGAATTGATGAGTACTTTATCACCAATTTTCACTTGAAAATCATTACTATTGCCTAGTGCTATCACTTCCATCAATTGTGATTTGGTTTCGCTTTCGGGAAGGATAAGCCCGCTCGTAGTTTCTTTCTGTATAGGGCGAAGCAAAACCCTATCATATATTGGTTTTATTTTCATGTTTCCTCCATTTTTCCTACTTTCTAAATATATGAGATACGTAGAAAATAAGTTTATTTTTAATATTTTGTTTTCCAACCACATACTAATTATAAAATGGCAAAAGGGCGGAATTCAATTTTCTATGACAAAAAAATACGGCAAAGAGGTAATGTATATCAAAAAAAAGGGAAAATTTAGGAAAAAAATAAAAGTAATTTTTTATTTGGTCTTTGTATCTATTGTTGCGGTTTCTTTTGGTAGTGTTTTTGCGAGTGTGAGTGATGGAACATTGGGTGCACATATACTTGGTCAAAGAGATAAAGTCAAAGTAGGAGGCATAACCTACTATGGTCTTAACATGGGAGAGTATGACAATATTGATGACGCAAAACAAACTGCAAATGTGGTTATTCAAGCAGGTGGTGGAGGATATGTCTGGAACAGTGAAAACAAATATATTGTACTTGGTTCTGTATACAAAACTGAGAAAGATTGCACCACAGTCGTGGACAATATATCCAAACAATACAAGGCCAGTGTATATGAAATCAAATTAAAAAAGTGCAAATTTGTGGTTGAGGACATAACACGGGGTGAGCGGAAGGATATTGAGGATGCGGTCGAGTTTTGTAATAAAGTATATGAAAGACTATACGACTTGAGTATAGATTACGATACTGGAAAACTTAGTAATATTGCAGTCAGCGCTTCTGCAAATACCATGAAGAGTGAAGTGGCGACATTCAAATCAAATATTTTTAATTTGTACACAAAATACAATAATAAAAATCTAAACCATATTCACAATACTTTTCTTTTTATTGAAGACACGCTAGAATTGCTAGTCAATCAGATGCTTACAGTAGAAAATAATCAGCACTTAGTGAAATATGCCTTTATGGAAGTGCTGGATTCGTGTTACAAATTGCGCAATTATTTGCAATAATAAAATGTATATAATTTGTGTTTTGGCTTAATTTGTAGTAATATAAAGACATGAAAGAGTATCTTAGAAAAAACTACAAGTTAATACTGATAAAACTCTCAATCATTGTTGTTGCGATTGCAATAGATCTACTTTCAAAACATTTTCTTCAAAAATATTTTCTTGAAGGTGGAGATAAAGTTGACATAATCAATGGTGTTTTTTCTGTTACTTATACAGAAAACAGAGGGGTGGCATGGGGTCTATTTGAAGGCAAAACTATTGGTATTGTAATTACTTCAATCGCTTTTGTTGTGATATTGGTAGTATGGGATATCTTCAATACCGATCGACACCTGCTAAATTACCTTGGTTTTTCTCTTATTCTAGCTGGTGCAATTGGAAATTTTGTTGACCGAATATTTTTAGGCTATGTAAGAGACTTTTTCTCATTTGATTTTGTTAATTTCCCTATCTTCAATTTCGCAGATATCTGTATTACAATAGGGTGTGTTTTGTATGTAATTTACATTCTTTTTATATACACAAGAAAAGATAAAAAGGGGAGTAAAGATGCAAAGACAAAAGATAACTAAAGAAGATGAGGGACAAAGACTTGATGTTTTTGTAAGTGCTTTGTGTCCCGACAAAACCCGTTCGCATATTAAAATAATGATTGAAAGCGGACTTATTCTTGTTGACGACAAGAAGGTAAAAGCAGGTTATGCCCTTAAAGAAGGCAATATTCTTTCTATTGAAGAAGAGGAAAAGGTGCCTGACAAGGCTTTGCCTCAAGACATACCGCTTGAGATTGTGTATGAGGACGACGACTTTGTGATAATCAATAAGCAAAAGGGTATGGTGGTGCACCCAGCAGTGAAAAACACTAGCAATACGCTTGTCAATGCATTGCTTTATAAAATCAAGGACTTAAGCGGTATCAATGGGGTTATGCGTCCAGGTATTGTGCATAGGCTTGATAAAGACACAAGTGGACTGATGGTAGTAGCAAAAAATGATTTTGCTCATGTCGAACTCTCTCGCCAAATTCAAGAGAAAACTTGTAAAAGATATTACTTAGCATTAGTTGAGGGCAATCTAAAAGAAGAAAAGGGTGAGATTGTCACTTATATCGAGCGCAGTCACAAAAACCGACTTAAAATGGCTAATAGTAGTAAAGGGAAACTTGCACATACTCTTTTTGAAGTGAAGGAGAGTTTTGATAAAATCGAACTTGTGGAATTTGAATTAAAGACGGGCCGAACTCACCAAATTCGTGTACACTGCGAAGGAATAAATCACCCAATTTTGGGCGATAAACTATATAGTGCGAGGAAAGAAAAATATTATAAACACAACCAATTTCTACATGCATATAAGTTGGTGTTGAGACATCCAAGAACAGGAGAGGAAATGTGTTTTGAAGTGGGACTGCCTAAATATTTTGAGGAAGTGCTGTTTGAATTAAGAAAATCAAACAAATAAATTTGTTTTTTCTAGACAAGAAAATTTGGATTGTGCTAATATATAACAATAAAGAGGTGATAATATGTCAAAAAACAATAATGGTTTTAAATCGATGATGAACTTGCTTGCATTTGTAGCAATAATTCTTATCGCAGTGTCTTTGATTTTATCTAAAATCAATTTTGCATCTAGTATCAAAGTGGCTTGCACTACAATTGCCAATGCTATTGCATATGTTATGGTCGCTATTTCATCTTTCTATTTTGTGAAAAGTCGTAGAGGTATTGCGTACCTTATTACATGGATTGTTTGTGTTGTTGTGATCGTTGTGATGATGTTTTTAAAATAAAAAAAGGGCTACTTATGAAGAAATTTTTGAAAAATCCATACATTATTGCGTGGATAGCAATTATTGCTTTGATTTTAATATTGGCTGCATTGTCTCCGCTTGCATCGTGGCTTATCAATGTAAGTGTCTTTTTCATTGGTGCTGAGTGTATATATTCGGGTGTGCTTTTAGCTTTGCACCAAAAAAAGAAAAATCGTGTAGACATAACCGAATTTATGAATGATGATGAAAAAGAAATAAAGAAAACCAATCTTGCTCAAAAAGAAGCGAAAATGAATAAAAATATCATTATTTTCTTTTTGGTTATGATGGGTGTTTTTATGATGTATTTTACATTCCGTGGTTTGTAAAATGACAAATTTTGAAATTTTGAGCGCTAAAGCCAAGTGTTTTGGCGCTTTTTTTTGCAGAATAAATTGATTATCAAAACAAACTATGATATAATAAACCCGACTAGATTTTAGGTTTAAGGAGAAAACAATGAAATACCAAATTTTAGAAAACAAGAAAAATGTTGTTACAATGGAAATTACCGTTGATAAGAAAGAGTGGGACGAAGCTGTAGAAAACGCTTACCAAACAACTAAGGGTAAATTCAATATTGAAGGTTTTAGAAAAGGTAAAGCACCTAGAAAAGTAATCGAAAATATGTATGGCCCAAATGTTTTTGTGGAAGAAGCACTTACAAATACCTTTGAAAAACACTATCTTGCTATCATGAACAAAGAAAAAGATATCGAGCCAATTGATGCTCCAAATATTCGTGTAAAAAGTTTGGACGAAAAGGGTCTTGTAATTGAAGCGAAGATACCTGTTATGCCTGAGGTTACACTTGGCGATTACAAAGGACTTGGTATCAATGTAAAAGCAAAAGAAGTTACTAAAAAACAAGTAGAAGACGAAGTGAAAAGGGTGCAAGCCGAACAAGCTCGTCTTGTAGAAACAAAAGAAGCGTCAAAACTTGGCAATATTGTAAATATTGACTTTGAGGGATTTGTTGAGGGAGTTGCTTTCCAAGGTGGAAAAGGCGAAGGTTATGACCTAGAACTTGGAAGTCATAACTTTATTGACACTTTTGAAGACCAACTTGTAGGTCATAAAGAAGGCGATGAGGTAGATGTTAATGTAACATTCCCAGCAGAGTATCATGCAGAAGAATTGAAAGGAAAACCTGCACTATTCAAAGTAAAAGTAAACGCAGTAAAAGAAAAACAACTTCCAGAAATCAATGACGCACTTGCAAGTGATGTAAGTGAGTTTGAGACTTTGGAAGAGTGGAAAAATCACATCAAAGAACATCTTACTGAACACGCTGTTAAAAATGCGCGAGTAGAGACTGAAAATAAAATTATTGATGCAATTGTAGACAAGTCTAAAATGGAACTTCCAGAAGTTTTGGTAGACAACGAACTTGATAATTTGATGCATGATTTAGAGTATAGATTGATGTATCAAGGTTTAAGACTTGAAGATTATGCTAAATATCTTAATGTGACTGTTGATGAATTAAAACAACAACGTCGTAAAGAGGCTGAAAAGGCATGTAAAGTACGTCTAGTTATGAGCGAAATCTTGAAGAGAGAAAAAATGACAGTAAAAGACAGTGAAGTAAATGCACAATTGAAAGAGATGGCAGAAAAGGCTGGACAAAAACTTGAGGATTACAAAGCACAAGTTGACGAACAACGCTTGGCTTACATCAAAAACAATATTTTGCTAGAAAAACTTCTAAACTTCCTTGTAGAAAACAATAAATAATTTATACAAAAGAAAAATGGTCGCAGTTGTGGATTGGCATGATTGCGACCCTATTTGATTAAATAAAGAGGAGATTTAAATATGTTGGTACCTATGGTTGTTGACCAAACCTCTCATGGTGAGAGGAGTTATGATATATATAGCCGTTTGCTTGAGGATAGGATTGTTTTTCTATCAGGCGAAATCAATGACGCTATGGCAAACACAATTGTGGCACAATTGATATATTTGGAGGCGAAAGACCCTAAAAAAGATATAAGCCTATACATCAATTCGCCGGGTGGAAGCGTAACTGCAGGAATGGCGATTTATGATACTATGAATTATATCAAATGTGACGTAAGCACAATTTGCGTAGGAATGGCAGCATCTATGGCGTCGTTTATCTTGGCAAGTGGTGCAAAAGGTAAAAGATTGTGCCTAAAGAATAGCGAGGTTATGATACACCAACCTCTTGGTGGTGCTCAAGGACAAGCGAGCGATATTATGATAACCGCAAAACATATCGAACGCATCAAGAAAAATATGACAAAAATACTGTCTGAGCACACAGGACAATCGGAAGAAAAACTCGAAAAAGACATGGATAGAGACTATTTTATGACAAGCGAAGAAGCCAAGGAGTATGGTTTGGTCGATAAAGTAATTACAAAACGTAACTAGGAGATATTGATGGACGACAACAAAACGCTTTGTTCCTTTTGTGGAAGTGATACAAATGACGGAAGAGACATGATAGCGAGCCCAGACGGGGGTAGTTTTATCTGCACTGAGTGCGTAAAACTATGCCGTGACATGATAACAACATTAGAGCCTACGTCTGATACTATAGATTTGCCTACACCAAAGGAGATTAAAAAACTCCTTGACGAATATGTTGTAGGGCAGGACGAGGCGAAAAAAGTGCTATCTGTAGCGGTGTATAATCATTACAAGCGTATCAATCACAATGTAAAGAATAGCAAAGGTAAAAAAACTGACAACAAAAATCTTCCTGTCGAATTGGATAAGAGCAATGTACTGCTTATTGGGCCTACTGGTACAGGCAAAACCATGCTTGCCCGTACACTTGCGCGTATACTAAAAGTACCATTTGCGCAAGCCGATGCCACAACACTAACCGAAGCGGGTTATGTGGGCGAGGACGTGGAGAATATTCTCCTAAAACTTATCCAAAATGCCAATTATGATATAAAGGCAGCAGAGCGCGGGATTATATACATTGATGAGATAGACAAAATCACTAAAAAAAGCGAGAATGTGAGCATAACACGTGATGTTAGTGGAGAAGGGGTCCAACAAGCTCTTTTGAAAATAATCGAGGATACCATAGCAAATGTACCTCCACAAGGTGGTAGAAAACACCCTCATCAAGAGTGTTTGCAAATCAATACAAGCAATATCTTGTTTATATGTGGCGGCGCATTTGTAGGATTGGATAAAATCGTCGAAGGCAGAGTAAATACCGGCACGCTTGGCTTTAATGGCGAACTTAAAAAAGAATACAGCAATGCCGAACTAATTAAAAAACTCCAACCGCAAGACCTAATTAAATTTGGACTTATTCCTGAATTTGTAGGACGTATGCCAATAGTTGTGGGTCTGGACGAATTGAATGAAGATAGCTTAGTAAAAATAATGACCCAACCAAAAAATGCCCTTATAAAACAATACAAAACCTTGTTTGAAATGGACAATGTGGTACTTGATTTCAAGGAGAGCGCAATAAAACTAATGGCAAAAAGGGCGCTTGAGTTAAAAACAGGCGCAAGAGGACTTCGTGCAATAATCGAAGACGCCATGACAGACACAATGTACAATCTACCAAGCGAAAAGAATGTAGATAAGGTAGAGGTAAAAGTGGTAGGAGGCGCAATTAAGGTAACAAGCCACAAAAATAAAAACAAAGACACAAAAACAGCGTAATTTTGCCTGCTATGCAAAGTAGTATGCAAAACCGCATAATATCACGCAAAGAAGCCAATATTTTACGGAAGAGGAGAGAGTATGAAGATTACGAGCAGTAGATTTTTGAGGAGCGTCAGCGACGCTGCACACCTAATACACGACAATAAAAAACAAATTGCCTTTGTGGGTCGCAGTAATGTGGGAAAGAGTAGTCTTATCAATATGCTAGTCAATAATGGAAAACTAGCCAAGACAAGTAGCACCCCAGGCCGTACCCGCCTCGTAAATTACTTTGAAATCAATGAGGATTTCTATTTTGTTGACCTTCCGGGCTACGGATATGCAAAAGCAAGTAAATCCATGGTATACGACTGGCAAGGGCTAATCGAGCCTTATCTTACAAGCAATCTCAATCTAAAATGTGTTTGTGTCCTTGTGGATAGTAGGCACGAGCCGACCGATCAAGACAAACAAATGATTGACTTCTTGAGTTATTACAATATCCCGTTCATTATTATCGCGACCAAATGCGACAAACACGTAAAATCCAAGCTAAAACCCGCATTGACAAAAGTAGCCAATGCCTTAGGGGTAGGGACAGCCAATGTTTTCGGCGTAAGCAGCGAAACCCGCTACGGCAAAGACGCAGTGCTTGATAAAATCGAAAACATGCTTAGCGTGGAAAACAATCTGCAATAAAGCGGTTTTTTAATAAAGATTATTTGAATAGAAAAAGCAAAAAAGATATAAATACTTGATAAATGTCACAAATTGAGTTATAATATGAAAAATAATATAGTAGAGGTGTGTGTTTATGTACAAAAGAATACCTCAAAAACTTCATTTTCTAATAGACATTTTGATTTTGGTATTTGTATTGCTACTTGCTTTTTCTTTCTTTTTTCCGTCCATAATGGTGCTAAGTAAGGGCATAGAGGAAGTGCCAAGTCCGATTACACTTTTCGAGTATCTCAATTACTCGTCCCCATGGCTAATAATATCTTTTGTTTTGTCCATTTTGACTATTTTCCTTTGCGTAGGACTAGTCGTACTTGCAATGCTTGAGATGTTTGGCGTGATTGCCCGCGGAAAAACAAAAGAAATAATCGGCATAATCATTTGCATTACCTCGATTATGGCATTTGTGTGCACACTTGTGTATTGCATTCAAAACACCTCGTATTCCACCAATACCGACGACATTTTCCTAAAATTCGCCCCAGGTGTGAGCATGTACGTAGTGCTTGTGTGCGGATTTCTGACCGGCCTTGCAGGCATTTTCGACTCACCAGTCTTTATCGACAATAATATGGTCGAATTAAAAACAAAATAAACTTGTTTAGTATGTGGTCGAAAAAGCTAGTAGATAAAACTGACTAAAACTCTCCGCCTTGATCGAGATGACAGGCTATTGCGAGCATGCATGTCATTTTGAGACGGACATGCTTGATGGACATTCTAAGAATCTCATTATCACTTCTCCCTCAGCGGATATGAATAAAAACACCCCTTATATTTGGGGTGTTTTTTTGTATTATTACACATTAAAAGAGAATAGATTGAGTTTTGTGCTATGCAAAATCGCAAAAAACGGCTTTACAATCGCGCAAATATGTAATTAGTCCACTACAGGATTTGTCGCTGGGTAAAGTGGCAAATCGAAGAAACCAGTACAAACATCTTGTGTAAATTCTTGGCAAGGCGGAACTTTACAGTATCCGTATGTAGGAACAAGAATATCTGTATTGACTACGACTTTAAGTATGGTGGTGATGCAAGCATCAATAGTAAAGACATTGTCGCCAGTGTACTCACCGTCCACACCAAGACAAGTAGCAAAAGCACGGATAGTGTAAGGAACAATAGATGGTTGGGGCACATAAAGCACAACATCTTGATTGACAGTAATGCTACCAGTACCAGTACCTGCCACACCATTTGCGTCAGTATAATTGACGGTCACAGGAATGGTTATGTCGCCAGTCACCCTCGCAAAACACGGTCTGTCCTCAAAACGATCCACTGTAAGATTGGTGATAGTAACACCCTCAGGCACGCAAGTCGCACTCACGAAAGTAAGCGGAAGAGCAGGGTCTGCAGGAGTAAGGTCAGTAAGAGTGACAGCGATATCGGTTTCTTGCATTTGTTTCATGCACGAATCAAAAACCTTTTCTACACTAATGCACGCTTTTTCACACAAGCCATTTAAAGGATTGTTTGTGATAGGACCAGGTCTGCAAGTATTGCAAGTATCAGAATAAAATGACATAATATTTTACCTCCTTTTTAATAAGCCTGTATACTTCAATTTATGCAAAAACCACCACAAGTGTTAATATTTTTTTGGCAAAGAAAAACGAGTGTGATATAATAAAGTCGAAAAAGGAGAGAGTATGCGAGTATTTGCAATAAGTGATCTGCACCTAAGCACAACAACATCCAAGCCAATGGACATCTTCGGCCCTGTGTGGGAAAACTACCTCGGCGATATCGAGGAGAGCATCAAGTCCGCTGGCATCACCGACGACGATACACTGCTAATCGCCGGCGACGTTTCGTGGGCTATGCGACTAGAGGACGCAATCCCAGACCTTAAGTATATCGCATCACTTCCGGGTAAAAAACTTATTATCCGAGGCAATCACGACTATTGGTGGAAGGGCATAGGCACAGTCCGTGGTATCTTGCCACAAGGCGTGTATGCTATCCAAAATGACGCTATCAAAATCGGCGATAAGATATTTTGCGGTACTCGTGGCTGGACTGTACCCGAAAATACACACAAATCACCCGAGGACGAAAAGATATTTAATCGCGAAATCCTTAGGCTAGAATTATCCCTTAAAGACGCAATCCGCCAAAGGACCAATGACGAGGAGATAATAGCCATGATACACTTTCCGCCATTCGATATCTTACTCCACGACTCTCCATTTACAGCGCTATTTGAAAAATACGGCGTAAAAAAGGTGGTTTTTGGGCATTTGCATAGCTATGATAAAAAACAAAACCTTGTCTCCACCAAAAATGGCGTCACTTATTATCTTACTTCTTGCGACCTTGTAGACAATAAAGTAGTGGAGATTGTGTAAGTTTTCATTGTCATTTCGAGCGTAGTCGAGAAATCTAAGTTTATATATAAGGTAGTATACATTATATATAATGTTTAAAGAAATATAAGCAAAATCATAAAAAATGGCTATAATACGAGGGTAGTGTAAAAGCCAATAAAAAAAATAAAAATTTTTAAAAAATCTACCTCATTTTGCTTTACTAAAAATGTAGAATTTTGTATTATTGTGTATAGAAAAAAGGAAAAATGGGAAAATAAAATTATGAAAAAAGTAATGAAAGCTAGTAAAAAATACATTATCACCATTGCGTCATTTGCCGTAATCTTAGTCGCTTGTATCGGCGCTACTATCGGTATCACTATGGCGTACTTTGGTGACGTAAAATCAAACACTCAAAATATCACACTTGGTGCATCTATCTTTATGGATTCTACAGGTGGTGTTGCACTTGCTGCTTCTGCTGCAAATGTTGTACCTAGCCAACCAGTTACTGTAGACGCTACTGCTACAATCAAAGCTGGTACAGGTACAGTTACTCCTGCAGTTGTTAGGGCACAACTTACATTCACTGCAGGTACTACTGGTGCTACATTTAGCATTACAGACGGCACTACTTTTGATGCATATATCGGCGGTACAAAATCCACTTCAGCAGTATGGAAAGCTGTTGTCGCTGGTGGAAAAACATACCTATATCTTGTAAACAAAACTACTGATACAAATCTAGAGACAGTTACTCCTAGTACTTCAGGAGTAGCAGTAAAATTTACTGTTCCTGTTTCTGTTCCTAGTACTATCGGAAATTCTGCAAGTGGTCAATCATGTACACTTACAGCGGAATTTAAAGCACTTCAATCTAATATTTGGGATGGAAGCGGTAATGCTGTAGCAAAAACACACGCTGCATTTGCTACATACTTTGATGCTTTGACTGCTGCTTAATACTGAAGTAAAATATACTTTCCCTTAAATATAGTAGGGGATACAATCACATTGGTACTTTCATGATAGGCTTGCCTATTGTGTGGTATAATCTATAAAAGGAGAAAAAACATGGAAAAAGCAAAAAAATCTAAAAAGAAATTGATTGCAATCATCGCAGGTGCTGCTATGGCATTTGTATTGACTGTAGCTGTTTCAGTAGGTGCTACTTTGGCTTACTTTGGTAACAATGTTACTGCTAACAATACTGTTAAGATGGGTGGTAGTGTAGTTGCTGGTAGCCCTAAAGTATTGCAAGCAAACTTGACTGATGTAGTTCCAGGACAAAAAGTAAATAGTGATATTCAAGTTACTGTTACAAGTTCTTCTACAGCAAACGCATATCTTAAAGCAATTGTCACACTTACAGCAGATAAAGATGTTGATTTGGACGTAAAATCTCTTACTCCAGCTAGCACTTGGACTGCTATTGGTACAATTGAAGATGGAGCTACTACTGCTGAATATTATTATGGTACAGCTGATAAACTTACAAAAATTTCTGCTACTACTACTGGTGCACAAGTAATATTTAATAATACTGGTTTCACAATGTCTACAGCATTGAAAAATGATGTAGCTGATGCAACTATTACTATTACAGTAAAATTTGTAGCTATTCAAGATGTTGTTGTTGATGGTCAAGTAATCGCTGAGCCAACTTATGCTCAAGCAGCTGATATCTTCACTGCAGTTGCTGCTTATGCTGCATAATTCATTTTATAGTTTTTGATAAAAACTAAATTGCTTAATTCTATTAAATATAAAAAGAGGACTGATGTCCTCTTTTTTTATGTCTTGTATCCTATGTTTTCGGCAAAAATGTAGAAAGTTGTTAAAAGTTATATAAAGTAGTATAAAGTGAAACTGAAAACTTAAATTTTTTTAAAAACTTTCAAAAAAAGCTTTGACTTAAAACTTCAATATTGCTATAGTTTTACCAGTCGGTAGAAGGTAAATGCCGACTACCTCGCGTCATATGGCGGACTTTTATAATTGAAATAATCTGTTATAACTACAGTATTTAATATAAAAAAAGTTCCACCGAAGAAGCGTGGTGGAACTTATGTGGTTGAGTCAACTGATAAATACTCAACAACAACAGGGTTAACAAGTTCTTTAACATCTAACAAATAAAGGAGAATCTTGTTACT
>JAZONM010000007.1:0-140150 GCA_045654505.1 Clostridia bacterium
ATGGTGATAAATATTATTAAAAATAAATCCGATTCTTATGAAAGTGTGGAGCAATTATTATTCTCATATTATAATTTTTCATTAGAAGAAATACAAAGGATAAAAGAGGTTGTGTATGGAAGAATTGATTAAAATATTGGATAATTATAAAAATAAATTATCTGACAAGTGCAAGTTAACTGAGAATGAAATTGAACATCTTAATTCAGTTTACCCATTTAACAGGTTTGAATATGTTATTAGTCATCTATTAGCAGATGATTTATTAACATTAGATGATTATCTAAACTTAAGAGATTCATATGTAGAAAGAAACAAATATTTGCATTTATTTGAGCTTGCTCCTAGAACATTTGGTGAAACATGGGGACAGCATCATTTGAGTGAACTTGTGCAAGAACTTGAACGTCCTTCTAAAACAAAAGACCCTAATTATGATGGTGAATATGACTTTTGGTATAAAGGAATAAAAATTGAAGCAAAGGCATCTCGTGGTGTAGACAGGGATCAAAATCAATTACCTCCTATTGAAAAAGCTCTTGCCTCAAATACAACAAAAAGATTTAATATGAATTTTCAGCAAATAAAACCTCGGTGCTGTGATGTATTTATTTGGTTTGCTGTATGGAAAGATAAAATTGTTTACTGGGTTTTAAAAAATACTGAAGTTGAATACAATAAGCATTACAAACCGAGCCAACACAGAGGTAATGTGGGAGAAGGTCAATTATGGATTACGGAACGAAATATAAGAGATTTTGACGATTTCTTAGTATTACCTAAAGATATATTAGACAAAGTCGTAGAAAAATATAATCAAAAATAAAAAAAGGCATCTACTTAGATGTCTTTTTTTTGAATATTGTAAACATTAAATTATTCTGCTTATTACACTAGTTTCAAAATATTCGACTCTTAAGGAGTGTTTTTTATTTTTCAACTACAAAATCATTTATTTGATGGTTTTTTGTGTTAGTTTTTTCACTTCTTGTGTCCTTTGCTTCTTTTTGAAAACCTTTTAATTGTGAAATGTTTTTCACAATATTAAACTTCAACACTGATGATTTTGATAAACCTTGCTCGCTACTTGTATTAACTTGTTGTAAAAAACCATCGTAATAGCCGTCGATGTTTACAAGGTCGATTTGTTTTGCATGTTCACCTGCTCTTGCTGTTTCATTTACATACAACAATTCCTCAAGCGTGCCAAGTCCGCCTGGAAGTACAATTATTCTATCTGCCTCTTTGATTTTAGCAAGACGCCCTGCTTCACCGCTCACCTTTTCGTAAATGAAATTTTCTTTTCCCACCAACGCTTCGAGTTCGGGAGCGTCATAGTCAAAATACTTTTCAGGAATAACAAAACGGACATTTTAACTTTTTGTAAGAAATGCCTTTAGAGTTTCTCCCATTAAGCCTTTGGCACAACCACCTTGAATATACTGCGCGCCAGAATCAGCCAGCAAATAACCTAATAGTCGTGCTTGTTTTATGATATTCTCACTTTTAGGCATATACACGCTTTCACATACAAATACTTTTTCCACATTGACTCCTATGTTGTTGTTATATCACGCTAAAATCAATTGTCTAGCCTATTTCTTAATTTTCTCCCATGTAAATTCATTGCGTCCAAAATGTCCATAACAAGCAGTCGATTGATAGATAGGTTTTAGAAGATCAAGTTCTTTAATGATATTGTTTGGAGAAAAATTAAAATTTTTCTCCACATACTCATACACGTCATCAATACTTATACCTTTTTTAAGAGTATCAAATGGGTCTATTCTAAGACTTAGTGGACGACTTAGTCCAATCGCATACGAAACTTCAATTTCACACTTGTCACAGTATCCGTGTGCGACTATATTTTTAGCGACATATCGAGCATAGTATGCACCACTACGGTCGACTTTTGTTGCGTTTTTACTGCTAAAACACCCGCCGCCTACGTGACCGACTCCACCGTATGTATCCACAACTATTTTTCTACCGACACAACCACTATCTCCAAAACTTCCCCAAATAGTAAACTTACCACTTGGATTTATAATAATTTCCATATCACTTGATACGAAATTTTTGTACTTTGACAAAACTTTCCCTACAACATTTTTCTTTATATCGTTTTGGATTTGCTCTAATGTAAGGTCTCCAGAATGCGACACCGACAACAATATTTTTGTAAATTTGATAGGCGTATTATCCTCATACTCTACCGATACCTGACTTTTTGCGTCTGCAAAATAACTTTTGTTTTTTCGTCTAAAGTCCTCATAGATTTTCATCAGTTTGTGAGCAACTTCTAGAGTCAATGGCATATAAGACTGGGTCTCATTTGTAGCATAACCAAATACTATACCTTGGTCATTTGCCATCAATTCGTCTTTGACTACCGCTTGATTTATATCAGGACTTTGAATACTAATTTCTTTGATAAAAGTAAAAGGTTTATCATAACCAATATCCTTCAATATTTTACTGGCAATACCCTCATAATCAATTTTGGCTTTTGTTGTGCTCTCGCCGTAAATAAAAAGTTTGTCGTTTTTTATTGCACACTCCACCGCCATTTGACTATTTGGGTCTTGACGCAAAGCCTCGTCTAAAAATGCGTCTGCTATGGTATCACACGTTTTGTCTGGGTGGCCAATATTTACACTTTCACTCGTAACTACTTTTCTCATAATTTTCCTCTCTTGTAATAAAATAAAACCCCACGCAAAACGAGGGGTCTAAAAGTCAATTATTTTGATACCCATCGTTCAGCCATTAGCACCTTGTACAATACAGGTTGCTGTGCGGTCGTAGGGGCTGTCCCTCACGCACTCTTTATGGTAGTTTTATTATATCACATGTAATATATTTTGCAAGAAAAACTCACAAAAAAAGTAAAACAAAATTGTTTTACCTTTTTTAAGTTATGATTATTTGTTAAGTTGTTGTTTTAGTACAGTATTCTCTTCTTCCAATGCTTTGATTTTTGATTTTAATTCATCATACTCGTTTTGAGGTATTTTTACAAAACCTTGTTTGTCTTTACCTTCTTTGTCACCACCATCATACTTTCTGCCAAGAATGCTTGTTGTGCAAAGCAAAGCAAACGCAACAAGGCAAATAGCAATAAAGAATTTCCAAAAGTGCTTAATACCAAAAATATCTACGTTTAATATTTGCAATGTGATAATAGTATCTATCACTAGCACCAATCCATATGTTATTACTTGCAAAGCAATATATCTTCTATCAAGTTTTATGATTAGAGATACAATAATATTGAAAAGTATTGTCGCCATTGCAAGTATCAATAAAAATTTATTAAACGCAACTGACTTTTCAAATCCTATCCAATAGACTATAAATGCAAGCACAATACTCAAAGTTATCAATGACAAAGATATAATTGATACTACACAACTACGTCTAAAAATACTCAATGCCTTTATTGCAAATGCACAACCTACTGCTAAAGTCGCACATGAAAGAAGCACTTTAAATAATGTACCCTTAAATACAGGAACGCCGAAAAGAGCCCCTATTAGCATCAATACACTCGCAATCATTGTTACGATTGATATTATTGTAAGAATCTTTCTTGTTGTTTTCATATCTCCTCCGTCTTTTATTTATAAACAAATTACCTTTTTTATTTATTTGACTTCTATTTATATTTTATAATGTTTTTATCAAATCATGTAAATATATCCAAGCAATATTTTCATTTGTCTTGCAAAAAACTTAAAATAATGATATCATATGAGCAGTCAATTTTGACATGGTGTACTAAATTGGACACACTTATACTTAGTCAATATTCTTGCAGGCGTACCGAAGTGGAAAGTGCGTATAGCAAATATGCCAGTGGCATATTTGTAGCACACCTGACGGACCAACCTGCTCTACTTAGGAAAGAAATGACTAGATGTCATTCCGCTTGACGGACTAACCTGCTATGCCTAGGACGTACCTTGGGTACGACCACTAATGAAAAGTAGATATTATATGCAGGCGTACCGAAGTGGTCGTACCGGGACGCACTCGAAATGCGTTTGTCGAGTAATCGGCACGTGAGTTCGAATCTCACCGCCTGCGCCAAAAAAAAAGACCTCATATGAGGTCTTTTTTATTTACCTTCGTTTTCATTTATGTTTGAGTCTATATTTTTTGATTCATCTTTGCTTTCAAAAGGACGTGTATTTACTGCTTCAATATCATGGTTTTTGTCAAGGCGAAGGAAATTTCTTATACCTCTTACAGCCTTACTAAATTTCGACTCAACAAATTCCACTACTGTATACTCTTTCTCAGCATCTGGGTCTATTCTTTTAATATTTTCGCCCACCATATCTTTACCGATTATATTGATGAAATTGTCGCGCGCAAATGGAGCTTCAGAAATCCTAGTAGGCACATATTTTCCATTAAGGTGTTCTAATATATTTTGATCATGTGGTTTTAGATTTACTTTTCCGTCTTTTGTCTCAAAAACATATATTAGATTATCTCCGACCCAACTTTGCACTTTACTCACGTATTCATTAAGTATTTTTGGATCTTTATCCAAGATTGCTTGTTGTTGTTTACCTAAAAACTCACGCATGATAGGTCTAAAAAACAAACACTTGTATTCACTGCAAGAAACTTCGCCATTTTGTGCTTGTTCGGGCAACATTAGTGTACCCCAGTCCCAAGAAAGCTCTTCTACGTGCTTGCCATACAATCCAGTAAAGACGATAGGTCTGCCACTCATATGTCTTTTCACATGAACTTCGCCATTGCATTGGCACAAAACTCTATAAGAAAAGTTTTTTTCATCTACTTTATATATATCTTCTGGTATTGATTTGTTTTTATTTTTTCTAAGCCAAATAAATACGTTTACATTATTTGTGCGATAATCATCATAATTTTTTTTACTCATATTTTTCTCGCTTTTCATTTAATACACAAGTAGTATATCATTTTTTTGCTATTTTGTCAATATAGTAGTAGATTAAGAAAAAGACCACTCAATGTGGTCTTTATTTTAGTATTTGATATTAAGTACTTTTAGATGCATTGTAGCTTTTGTAGCAGGAATCAAAACCTCTACCAAATCACCTTTTTTCTTACCAAGAAGCGCTTTTCCTATTGGGCTTTCATTAGAGATAATACCTTTTGTAGGATCGCTATCATAACTTCCTGAAATTTGAAAAGTAAGTTTTTCATTGAAGTCAAGGTCATTTACCACCACTTCACAGCCGACATTTACTACACTTGTATCAACTTTCATTTTGGATATAATCTTAGCATTACGAAGGTCATTTTCAATGGACATGATTTCCATTTCCAATGCTGCTTCTTCTTCGCGAGCTGCGTCATATTCACTGTTTTCACTTATATCGCCGAAAGAACGTGCAATGCTTATCTTATTGGCAATATCAACTCTTCCTTCGCTTTTAAGTTTTGCTAATTTCTCTTGCAATTCTTTATAAGCTTCTTTTGTTAGATAAACTTCATTTTCCATTATCTGACCTCCTTATCCAAAGAATGTAAAAAGTTTTCTTTACTTGCGTGGTATTATATCACTATGATAAAATTTTTGTCAATCAAAATTTAAGTCTTGAAATGCAAAATTATATTATATTTTTATAAGCAAAATTATGCATAATTGTTACAAAATAAATAATGCTCAAAATTTTTCTGACAATTTGCTTAAACAATACCAATTTTTGTGCTAAAATTGTCAAAGTATCATAAGGAGTAGGATATGTTTAGAATCTGGGCAAAACTAATAAAAGACAACAAGGTCATAAAAGACATGATATATACTGTAGAGGGTGAATTTATGGTCCAACGTTTTTTCGAGTACATAGAGGAAATGTGCCATACACTTGATATTCCCATACCTATAGTACTTACAAAACATATCAAAAATTTTCTCCTTTTTAATAGCACATTCTTCACACAAGAAGATTTTGTAGAAACATTTTATGAGGACAAATTTGTTATAGAAATAGTAAAAGGTTGAGTCGATACACCGGCTCAACCTTTTTTACATATAATTTTAAAAATGGGGCAAAATAAATAAAACAGGAGGTCATATTATATGTTGACATTGATTTCATTTATTTTAGTCCTTGTGGGCTGCGCCAATTGGCTTTGTATTGGACTTCTTCAGTTTGATTTTGTGGCAGGTATTTTTGGCAGTCAAGCCAATATTTTTAGTCGTATAGTTTATGTGGTAATTGGAGTCGCCGCAGCTATTGTAGTAGTCAATCTTATTAAAAATAAAGGAAAACTTACATTCAATATGAAAAAACTGAAAAAGGAAAACTTTAAGAAAGAACCTGCGCTTATCTCTGAATCCAGTAATGACATGGCAAGAGACGAATATCGCCAAAATCAAAACATGCAGAGTGACAGTCGCACCAATATTCAAAACGATAAACAATACGCATCAAATAGTAATTATGAAAATCGCAATAATATGGAAGTGTCTAGTGATATGGGAAATCAAAATCATCCCAATTCTCCACTAAACGATTTTAATAATTCGCACTCATGTAAAGACTGTAATAAAGACAATTGCGATTGCAATAATAGAAATAATAATCAATAATAAATAAAAATGTATTTTCAAGTGTTGCCGCAGGACATAATGTCCGATGACTAACGAGAAAATACATTTTTTTATCACTCTAAATTATACAATTTTCTTAGATTTTTATATGTCTCCATTGGAAAACTTTGTTTTACACGATTTGCTTCTTGAATTGTAGTAGCAAAAACATTATTTCCTTTCACTGCAAGTGCATATCCGCTCTTGCCAGCAATCAACATTTCAACACTCTCAATACCCCATTTAATTGCAAGCAGTTTGTCAGTGACGCTAGGTGCTCCACCTCTTTGGATATAACCAAGCACTGCTGTACGTGTCTCGACGCCAAGTTGTTTTGTAATCTCAGCCCCTACCTCATCCACAGTGTAAGGCAAGTGCTCACTCATAACAACAACAGGCGATTTGATACCAAAACTTATCACCTTTCGGATATCTTTCACGATATCTTTTACTGAGCGTTTTAATTCTTTAGTAGATACTGAGTGAGAAGCAGTCGCAAAAGCTGTTGTGAGAGCAATATTTCCACACTCTCTTCCCATAACCTCCACCACTAAAGCCCTATCATTTGCAAGCATACTTTGGCGGATATTTTCAATTGCATTGACACAATTATTTACAGCTGTATCAAAACCAAGCGAATTGTCTGTATAAAATAGGTCATTATCTATTGTGGCAGGAATAGCAATACAATTTATACCTTCATTTACAAGCTCTTCCACACCTTTAAACGAGCCATTTCCACCAATTACAATCAAACCGTCAATTTTGTTTTTTTGAAGGTTTTTGACCCCTTTTTTGACGCCTGCTGGGGTTTCAAATTCTTTACAGCGAGATGTCTTGATATAACAACCGCCCAAATTATCAATATTTGCCACCATTTCATGATTTAGAAAACTAAAATCATTTTCAATAAGGCCTTGAAAACCACGATTTACTGCAATAGGCACAATGCCGTGACTTTCACATATCTTTACAATAGTTTTTATGCAAGTATTCATGCCTTGGCTATCGCCACCGCTACACAAAACCGCTATTCTTTCCATTTTTCTCTCCTTATACGAGTTTTATAAAGTCATCTTTTATATATGCATGAAGTTCGTTGGTAAGATAACTATTTGGCTCTATATGTACACCAAGTTTGTAAGGTTTTCCATCAGCCGTATTTTTCACAATGACTGGTGTTCCGCCTGGATAATTGTTTAGAATCTCCATAACACCATCATAAACAGTACTATCTTGAAGATTAAACATTAGATAAAGTTTCTTTTGAGGAGCCACACTCACACTCTCTTCCACTTTATTGTCTTCCCATTTGACCACACTATCCACAAGTACGCATGGTGTTTCGTCAGCGCGGACACTCAATTTTCCTTTGATAGTGACAAGATTGTCCACTACAAGTAGATTTTTAAAACGCGCATACACAGCTGGGAAAAGCATCAAGTCAATTGTGCCATACAAATCCTCAATTTTGACTATACCCATCTCTTGATTATTGCGTTTTGTAAGCACTTTCTTAACTTCTGCGATTATACCGCCACATGTTACTTCCATGCCATCAGTAAGTCCAGTATAATTGATTTCTCTTGCTTCTTCCTCATCTACTGACATACCCTCTTCTTCGTCTGTCTGAAACATATCACTTGTAAGATTGTATGCATTAAATCTATCCATATATGGACTAAGTGGGTGTCCTGAAATGTATACTCCTACCACTTCTTTTTCAAGTTTTAGTTTTGTTTGGTTGTCAAATTCAGGAATGTTTGGATAAACAACCTCATCATCTACATCCTCAATCAGAGTCTCAAACATACTAAATTGACCACTCGCTTGACGACGTCTATCCCCCGCAACACGCTCAATTATTTCAGGATACACTCGCATCAATTGGCTACGTTTTACACCAAAACAATCGCACGCGCCGCTAAGAATAAGGCTTTCAATACAACGCTTATTGTGTGCTTGTGTATCAACACGATTGATAAAGTCAGGAAAACTCTTATATTCGCCGTTTTGTTTTCTCTCAGCAATAATACTTTCCACTACACCAATACCTACATTCTTTAGCGCTGCAATACCAAAACGAATTTGATTGTTTTTTACACTAAAGTATGTTTCGCTCTTATTGATATCAGGCGGCAAAACATCTATTTTTTCTTCTTTTGCGTAAGTAACATAGTTTTTGATTTCCTCGGCATTTGTAATACGATTGTTTAGAAGACTTGTCAAAAACTCAGGCTCATAGTAGGTCTTAAGATATGCAGTCTGATATGTTATATAACTATATGCGGCTGAGTGGGATTTGTTGAAGGCGTAAGACGCAAAGGACTCCATCTCTGACCACACTTTATTCGCAACATCTTCTGGCACGCCACGTTTTATGGCGCCATCAATTGCTGGTTTGCCATTCTCGGCTGGTTTTCCGTACAAGAAGACTTGTCGCTCGGCTATCATAGCGTCCATTTTCTTTTTACCCATCATACGACGAACCATGTCCGCTTGTCCAAGCGTATATCCCGCCATGTCTTGTACGATTCTCATAACTTGCTCTTGATATACAATACAACCATATGTTACATTAAGTATACTCTCCAAAATTGGATGGTCGTATGTAGTCTCTTGAGGATTATGTTTGTTTTTGATATATCTAGGGATACTATCCATTGGACCCGGACGATATAGGGAAACCGCCGCGATAATATCTTCTATACAGGTTGGTTGGAGCTCTTTCATGAACTTTTGGAAGCCACCACTTTCAATTTGGAAGATACCTTTTGTGTTACCTGTAGAAATCAATTTGTATACATTAGGGTCGCTATAATCCGAATGCTCGAAATCAATATCAACACCATGATTTTCTTTTACATAACGAATACATTTCGAAATATCATTCAAGTTTCGAAGACCCAAAAAGTCCATTTTTAAGTGACCAAGACGCTCAATGTCCGCAAACTCGTATTGAGTAGTCAAGTCATCTCCATTACGTGACAATGGCATAAATTTCATTAAGTCATCACACGCAACAACAACACCACACGCGTGAGTAGAAGTCTGTCTTGGCATACCCTCTACTTTCATGGCTATATCTATTACTTTCTTTATCTCGTCATCGCTATTGTAGGCCTCTACAAGTTCTGGCACAGCATAGTCTGTACCAAAATCTTTGTCTCCCTCTTTTGGATGATAAAAACCAAAACATTTTTGGATTACGTCATGTTTTTTTGCAGGTATATTCGGAATTGCTTTTGTAATACGGTCCATAGTAGAATATGGTACTTTAAGTACTCGACCGACGTCTTTTATCGCGTTTTTTGCAGCCATAGTACCAAATGTAACTATTTTTACTACCTTATCTAGTCCGTATTTATGTTTTACATATTCAATAACCTCAGGTCTTCTATCGTCGGCAAAGTCGACGTCAAAGTCGGGCGCTGTAACACGTTCTGTATGTAAAAAACGCTCAAAGAGTAAGTCATATTTAAATGGGTCGATATTTGTAATACCAATACAATATGCTACTACACTACCCGCACCACTACCACGACCTGGACCTACGGGGATACCCATTTTTTTTGCGGCATTGATGTAGTCTTGCACTGTCAAGAAATATTGCGCAAAACCTTGTCCATTTATTATCTTAAGTTCGTGTTCTACACGCTCGCGAATTACTGGTGTGACCTCACCATAACGACGGACAAGTCCCGCCTCAGTAAGCTCGCGCAGGTATTCCACACAATCTTTTCCATCAGGCGGAATAAAATTAGGGAACATATATTTATTTTCGTCAATATGGTCCTCTTTGAAAGAATAATTGCACTTGTCCGCAATTTCCATTGTAGTCTCTAGTGCATCAAGGTCATTTGGGAAAAGTTGGGCCATTTCATCATAAGTTTTTAGATAAAACTCGTCAGTAGAAAATTTTAGCCTATCAGGGTCATCTATTGTTTTGCCCATCTGAACGCACATTAACACGTCTTGGAATACCGCGTCTTCTTTATAAATATAGTGCACGTCATTTGTAGCAACAGTCTTTATATTATATTTTTTCGCATACTCTTTAAGTTTGATATTTACTTCAATTTGCTCTTCCAAAAAGTGATTTTGGAGTTCTAGATAAAAATCGTCCTTGAACAAATTTTTAAACCAAACTACAAGTTTTTCAGCGTCATCATATTGTCTTTTTAATATCAATTGTGGAATATCTCCCGCAAGACACGCTGAAAGACACACAATACCCTCTGCATATTGCTCAAGTGTCTTATAATCGATACGTGGTTTGTAATAATAACCATCTCGGAAAGCAATAGTATTAAGTTTACAAAGATTAAGATAGCCCTCGCGATTTTTTGCAAGCAAAACTAGATGGGCAAGTTTGGTTTTGCCTTTCTTCTCATTAAGGTCGTCTGCCACATAAAACTCACAACCAAATATAGGTTTTATACCCGCTTTCTTACATGCGTCGTAAAAACGCACTGTGCCATACATATTGCCGTGATCTGTAATCGCAACCGCCGGCATGCCGTACTCTTTGCACACCTTAACCAATTTGTCAATGCGTGCAGCACCGTCAAGCAGACTGTATTCAGTATGTACATGTAAGTGAACAAAATTGCCCATATCGTCTCCTTTTCATATTTTAAAAACTATAAAGTCTTTATTTTCATGCTTTGATTTTTTATTTCATTTGCCAATTTGTACAGCTTATTAAAACGATGATTTATACCGCTCTTTGTTATTGGATAAGGAAATAATTTACTTAAGTTTTCTAGCGACTCATCAGGATTGGCAAGTCGGATAAAACATAGGTCCGCAAGGCTCTCGTCTATATTCTCAAGACCAATATTGTCTTGTATTATTTTTATCGCATTCAATTGTTTTACACTGGATTTTACTGTCTTATTTAGATTAGCATTAAAACAATTGGTCTGACGATTGACATTATTGCGCACTTCCCTTATCGCTGCCTCATTTTGAAGTGACATAACAGCCTTGTATGCTCCCACAAGCGCTAGTGTATCGCAAATCAATTGATACTCTTTAATATATACAATAGGCGAATTTTTGCGGATTGTTATTTTACTAGAAATATCAAAAGTCTTCAAAAGCTCGACAAAATCTTGAGCCAAATTTTCAAAATTAAAAACAAATTCTAGATGATAACCACTATTGTTTTTTGTCTCATTATTGTAGTTTTTTATTACTATATTGCTTGTAGCACAACTTACAAAAGCACCCATAATATACGCTCTTTTACAACACTCATCAGCGACAAGAAAATTGGATATCCCGTTGTTTATACACTTATATCCATCATGCGTTGTGCCCATGATACCAAGGTCAACAAGCAATTGGTCTGTGATACTCTCAGGTAGAGTTATGCGATATCTGATTGACTTTGCAATATTGGTCTCCTCTGCCACCTCCAATTCACAATCCATGCCATAATATTGATTGACTACACTATTTACTCTCTCAAAAAGTTCTTCTATTTCAGTAAATATTTCTACTGCATATTTGCCATTTTCAGTTATGCTCAATTGCCCACTGCATTTAATAATGGCGCTCAAAAAAGCGATTGAACAACAGTCGTTTTCAATAGGTTGTTTTAATACTTCTAGTTTTGCTTTGTATGCAAATGACATAATTCACCATCGCTTTTATTTTTGTTTTTTATTTTTCCAAAACACAAGTTTTAGTGTTTATTTTTATTTCAATCTTTTAGCAATCTCAAGACAAAGTAAAGTCGCCTGATCTTTTGCGTTTAGCCTGTCCTCAGTCGTACCCTTTCTTGTCCAATCTTCCTCTGCTACCTTATCTGAGAAAAATAGAAATTGACCAAATTTAAGTCCAAGTTTTTCCGCAACAACACACCATGTAGCACATTCCATCTCGACCGCTGTTGCGCCCTCACTACGTCTTTTCTCAATGCGAGCAATACTTTCTTTGAAAAAACTATCAAATGTCCAAGTTGTGCCCAATTCGTAAGGTATTTTTTTCTCATTAAAAACTTCTAAAATTTTTAATGTAACATCTTCATTTGTGTAAGCATAACGACTTGGCTGCATATAATGATAACTACCACCCTCATCTCTTATCGCTCTATTCACAACTAAAAATTTTTCATCATCAAAATTGTCATCAATAAGACCTGCAGTACCTGCAGCAATGATATTTTTTACACCTAGCGCCTTTAATTCTTCTAGTGTCGCACTAGCATTTGGATTTCCTACGAAAGGAACGGTCAAAAGAATATTGTCTATTACATACAAACCATGTACGTCTTCACCCGATTGCATCTCACCAATTTTTACTGCTTGTCCAAATTTTTCTGGAGTCTTTTCTAGATTTCTATTAAATATCAAAATTGCAGTCTTTATCTTATGTTCTTTTATGTATTTTTTTGCTTTTATGTTTTTATCCAAAACCCACTTATCAGCAGTCAAATAGCATTTACTATCATAAAACCCATCTAATATAGGAGTTTCCATTTATTTCTCCTTTATATGTAAATTGTATGTCTTAAAACGTGGTATTTTATTTAAATTAACCACTTGTTCGTGTGGAATATTGTATTTTTCTATAAGTGCGTAAGCGTGATTATTGACTCCCACATGTTCTGGCCTATGAGCGTCACTACTGATAATAAATTTTACACCAGTAGCAATCATATCTTTCATTTCTTTATCTGTAAAATATGTACCCTTACCATTAAGTTCGATATATGTTCCGCGCTCCATTGCGACTTTCGCAACTCTAGCCACGTCAACAACACAACGACCTTTGCGATTTAAGTGAGCTAGTATATCAATATCGTATCTATTAAGCGCATTGATATAAGCCTGAGTATTACGCTCAATATTCTTTTTACTTCTGCACTTAAATAGATTAGGAAGGAAAAATTTGAAAAATGAACTTATGTTTTTGCATTTAAAACCCTTATGATATCCCATGACTAAAATATCAACAATTCCCCTGTCCTCTTCAGGCAGGTCAATTGTTCCGTCATGGGAAATAATATTGCTTTCAAGACCACACAAAACATCAATTTTGTCACCATACTTACTGCGCATTTTTTCCACATCTATACGAAGCAAATTAAATTCGTCACGTCTTACTCCATACGCCAAGTGTGAAAAAGAATGTTCGGCGATGGCTACTTGTCTTAATCCTTTATCAATAGCCGATTTTACATTGTCCTCCACTTTTCCTGTTCCGTGGGTATAAATTGTATGTGTGTGATAATCTCCCCAAATATACATTTGTTTTCTCCTTGTTTTATTCTATATACTCTACCTCAGTTTCGAGTCTAAGGCCTTTTTTCTCATATACTTCTTTTTGTATAACCTCAATCAGAGATAATACATCTTTTGCTGTAGCAGTTCCGTCATTTATTATAAAATTTGCGTGTTTTTCACTAACAACTGCACCGCCTATTCGTCTTCCCTTAAATCCCATATCATCTAGAAGTTTTGACACAACCACACCATCGATATGTTTGAATACACTTCCACAACTTGGGTAATCCAAGGGCTGATTTTGTTTTCGCTTGGCTAGGGTCTCGACCATGGTCTTACGTATCTCTTTTTCTTTACCGCGTTTTAGCGATAGTTCTACTCGAATAATGATTGCATTTTTATAGTCTTGAAAAACCGATTTTCTATAAGCAAAACCACACTCCTCATTTGTGAAGTGACGGATTTTGCCATCGACTACCGCCAATACCGAACTAACAACGTCTGCCATCTGAAAAGAATACGCACTCGCATTCATATACACTGCACCGCCAATACTGCCCGGGATACCAGCACCCTCCTCAATCCCCTGTAGTCCATGTTGGATTGCAGAAGCAACCACACTATTGAGACTTGCACCACTTTCCACAATGAGTTTTGAGCCCCATTTCTCAATGCGATTAAAAAGAGAAGAAATCTCGACAATCACACCATCAAAACCTTCGTCTGAAAAAAGCACATTGGTGCCATTGCCTATGACTTTAAATTTTGCGTTTGTCTCTTCAAGGACTGTAAGGGACTTAAAAATCTCCTCCAGACTTGTCACTTCTACTAGTATTTTTGCTCGACCTCCTATTTTGTACGACGAATATTCCTTAAGGTCGGCATTTTTATAAATTTTTCCTTTGTAAAGACATTTTTTCAGTTTTCTATACAATGTCGCAAAATCTCTACCCATATTTTACCCCAAAACTTTAAAATTTTCAAATCTTTTATTACATAAAAAAAGTACTATATATAAATATATTATAGTACTCTCGAATTTGACACTTTGTATTTTGGAGTCATTTTATTTAGTTTTGCTCATCATGAAAATAATCATAGATGTTTTTTGCTTGGGTTTTGTTTACCCCCTTGATATCTTGCAATGTCTTAAGGTCGGCATTTTTTATATTTTCAAAACTCTTCAGTACAGCATATAGTGCTTTGATTGTTTTGTCTCCAACACCATCAATACTTTGTAATTTTGAAGTCAGTGTATTTTTTTGACGCAAACTTCTATGAAATGTAATTGCAAATCTATGACTCTCGTCACGTACATTCTGTAAAAGTTTTAGAGCATAATCATTACGAGAAAGTATGACTGGGTCACTCTCATTTGGGAGATAAATTTCCTCCTCGCGCTCTGCAAGAGAAATCATGTCACAATAGAGTCCGCTTTCTTGCAGAACTTTATATGCGTAGCCTAATTGTCCTTTTCCACCATCAATCAATATAAGATCGGGCGTGCATGAAAAACTAGGGTCTTTTCCTTTTAATTCTGAAATACGACGAGTTATGACCTCTTTCATACTCTCAAAGTCATTTGGGGTATTGCGCGAAAGACGGAATTTGCGATAATGTGCTTTATTAGGCACACCATTTGTAAACACAACCATAGATGCCACTGTATTGGTTCCGCTAATATTCGAAATATCAAAACCCTCTATTCTTTTTGGCAAACGAACAAGCCCCAATTTCTCTTGAAGTCTTTTCATGGCCCCCGTCGTCTTTAGCGAATAAAGTTTTTCCTTTTCAATAGACTTTTCCATGTCGACTTGACCATTGTTTACTGCCATATCTAAAAGTCGCTTCTTTACGCCCTTTTGTGCAAATGCCACATTAACTTTTTTACCTTTTTCGCGACACAACCATTCGGCCAATATCGGATTTTTAAATCCAACCACAACATTGTCTGGTATTGCTGGATTCTGCATGTAATATTGTGTAATAAAATTGGTGACACTGTCTTTCATTTCAAGTGACGCATCAATAATATTGTAGTTTTGCACTCCCACCAATTTTCCACCACGCACAATCAAAAGAGTAACGACCGAATTTTGTCCATTGGTAGCATATCCAAAAACATCAATATCGTCAGTGTTTGTCAATTGAGTAATAAGTTTATTGTCAATTTTTTCAATAACTTCGAGATTGTTTTTGTATTCAAGAGCTTTTTCAAAAAGTAGATTTTCACTGCACCTCATCATCTTTTCGGTCAATATGTTTTTTGCTTCAGTCAAATCACCTTTTAAAAATGCAATTACCTTCTTTACCTCTTCGCGATATTCCTCCTTGCTCACCTTATTGATACATGGAGCAAGACAATTTCCGATATGATAATTGAGACAAGCACGCTTTTGTACGGTTTTTATATTACAATCTTTTAGTTTGAAAGTATTATTTATTATGTTATAAAGTTCGGTTATGTTAATCCCTCCAAAATATGGACCGAAATACATACAACCATCTTTTCTTACTTTTCTTGTTATTTCTACCCTTGGAAAATCACTCTTTATGTCAATCTTCAGATAAGGAAATGCCTTTCCGTCTTTAAGTAAAATATTGTAAAAAGGCATATTTTCGTGAATTAGATTGCTCTCAAGCTGAAGAGCTTCAAGTTCGCTCGGACAAACAATATAGTCAAAATCATACACATTGGCTACCATTTGTCGTACCTTTTCAGGTTTTGCGGTATTGATAAAATAAGACGACACACGGTTTTTCAATGCCTTCGCCTTTCCAATGTAAATAATATTGCCATACATATCCAGCATCTTATAAACCCCTGGAAGCAATGGCAATTTACTTACTTTTTCCTTAATGTATTTGATACGATTTTCCATATCTATATTATACTTCACTTTTTAGACTTGTAAAAGTATTTTTTATAAATCTGTATTAAGTGAAGCATTCTTTTATTTTGCTTCGAGTAGACAATCTACACCCTTTAGCATAACGTCATTTACATTGGCATTGGATAATGAATAATATATGGTTTTGCCCGAGCGGAATGTATTAACAAGAGAATTTTGTCGAAGTAGTTTTAATTGGTGACTCACAGTGGTTTGATTGAGACCTAGCACAATTGACAAGTCATTAACACACATATCGCTCATGGAAAGGGCTGTTATTATTTTTATACGTGTACTGTCACTAAAAATACTGAAAAAATTGGCAAGTTTTTCAAGTGCTTCTACTGACGGCATGTACTCATTTATGTTGTTTTGTGTTGTTTGATTTAGATACAAAATATTTGGCATAACAACTCCTGTTTTGGCGCTTTTTATTGATTGTATTTTAGCAAAATCTATCAAAACTCACAAAAAAGGAAAATGTTGCATAAACACTAATATTACAAAATTTTGTAATATGGAGGGGAAAATGAATCTTACCAACGACATACTCTTGATTTTGCTACTATCCGTCTTTACCAGCGCAACTGACACCAACCTAAACACCAACACCAATTTTCTACTACTACTTCTTCTAGTGCTTAGCGGACAGTCGTCTTGCGGCTGCAACAACTCATGCGGTTGTAATTCGTGTGGTTGTAATCGATGTAGCGGATTTGTAAACTAAAAAAAGAGGGTCTCCCCTCTTTTTTATCTGCCGTTTGTCTTTCCTGACGTGTCACTTCCATACACTCTCTCTGCTAAAATAGAGCGACCGCTTGGTTTTTGATTGATGTGTCGACTTCCATACACTCTTGCACCAAGAATACTTGTGTTTTGTCCTACAATCAATTTTTGGTCTCCAAAGGCTTTGGATTTTTGTTTTGTACCACTTGGAAGCCCAAGACGCTCAAATTCTCGTTCAATAAGAATTGGTAATGGTGATTTGATCTTTATGTATTTTTCCTCGTTTTGCATTATACCACATGTAGGTATATCAAAAATATTGACGCCGTACAAGTCCTCCACAGTACAACCGATTGATGCTTTCAGTCTTTCGACAAAACCTTTTGATGTAATAGGCACGTCAATATTACCAATACGTTCTTTCAATCTAAAATTAAAAGAGCGTGATACAAATATTTTTCTTCTTTTCATTGGAAGAAATTTGTCGCTATTGATTATCTCTGAGTACTTTTTTACAAAGTCATTGATATTGCCACTGCACAAAATAGCGTTTACTTGCTCAGAAAGAGGTATTTTATTGTTGCCATAAATTTTACTAATAACACCTACACGTCTACCGTATAGATTAACAGAATCCACAAGTCCCTTCATATTGTTGTAAAGCGATTGGATATTATTATCATAATTTTCACCAAAAGAATGTGCTTGGATAATTTTATCCGAAAGTTTCTTTATCTCTCCTACAAAATACTCATATGACTTAACAAGTTTTATTATATTAAGTTCGTATCTTGTGCGTTTTTCATTGATTTCACTTCTAAAATAACTAGCCATGTTTTCCTCTTTTTGTCAAAATGCGTTTTAGTATAACACATGTTTTTTTCAAATTCAATGACAATCGAATAAAAAAAGAAAAATATTTTTATCCCCAACATTTTTCTTTTTTATTTCTATTTTTTAGTCTTTTTGACCTTCAAGTTTTGCCTTTTGATCGGCAATAATAAGATTGTCTATAAGATCATCCAAGTCACCGTTTAGGAAAGCCTCGAGATTGTAAACAGTATAATTGATACGATGATCAGTAAGTCTTCCTTGCGGGAAATTGTATGTACGAATACGTTCACTTCTATCTCCCGAACCTACTTGAGTTTTTCTTTGTTTTGCATACTCTTCGTCTGCTTGAGTGCGATAGAAATCATATAATTTACTTTTAAGAATTGACATTGCGCGGTCTTTATTCTTAAATTGGCTTCTCTCATCTTGACACTCTACTACCATACCTGTAGGCAAGTGTGTGATACGTACTGCACTATCTGTTGTATTTACGTGTTGGCCACCAGCACCGCCACTACGATAAACGTCTATCTTCAAATCTTTCTCATTGATTTCAATATCCACGTCTTCTCTTTCTGGAAGCACTGCCACCGTCGAGGTAGATGTATGGATACGACCGCTCGACTCTGTCTCTGGTACACGTTGGACACGGTGCACTCCGCTTTCGTATTTCAAACGTTTGTATGCGTCCTTTCCCTTTATCATAAACGAACACTCTTTGACACCACCAAGCTCGGTCTCATTCATGCTAAGTAGTTCTACCTTCCAACCAAGACGTGCAGCATACATAGAATACATACGGAAAAGGTCTCCTCCAAAAAGACTCGCTTCTTCTCCGCCTGCTCCACCACGAATCTCGACGATAACATTCTTCTCGTCGTTTTCGTCTTTTGGAAGCAACAATACTTTTAGTTCGTCCTCAAGTTCGGCAATACGATTTTTATTTTCTTTCAATTCCGCTTTGTAAAGTTCTATCATTTCAGCGTCTGTCTCAGTCTTTAAATTTTCTTCACAAAGACGGCTATCATTGATAACTCTCTCATACGTCTCGTATGTCTCTACGATTGGAAGTAAATTATTGTATTCCTTAGCCACTTCGATATATTTTTTATTGTCTGCAATAATATCTGGATTGACAATATCTTTTTGAAGTGCATAATATTTATCTTTTAAGGTTTTTAGTTTATCTAACATTTCAAATCTGCCTTTATTATTCTATTCACACCCGCATAGTCTTTTATTACGGTTATGTTTTCAAAATTTTCTTCAAGTAAAGCCACGATATCTTCTTCTTGACCTTTACCTATTTCAAGATATATTTTACCTTGCCTTGTCAAAAATTGAGGTGCTATATCTGCTATTATTCTATAAAATTTTAGTCCGTCTTGTCCACCATCTAAAGCGCGTTTTGGATCAAACTTTTTGACTTCTTTTGTAAGTGATTTTATATCCCCACTCGGAATATATGGTGGATTGGACACAATAATGTCGTAAGTACTTGTCACATTATTAAACATATCTGTACGAAGATATTTTACTTCAAGCCCATTCAATTTAGCATTTTTTCTTGCCATACTTAGCGCTCTTTGAGATATATCGGCAAGTGTCACGTCATGAAAACCCATACTTTTAAGCGCAAGTCCAACACAACCGCTACCGGCACACAAATCAAGCACCTTATTACCTTTGCCATTTTCTTCCACCTTTTCCACCAAAACCTCTGTCTCAGGTCTTGGAGTGAGGGTATGTCTGCTCTCGATTATCTTCAAGCCACAAAAATCGCTAAAACCAATAATTGATTGTAAAGGTATATGCAGACTCCTGCGAATAACCGCCCTTTCCAAAATTTTAAATTGATTTTTTGTAAAAGTGTCTTGAGTAAGTAAATTTACCTTATCTAAGCCCACCAATTCTTTGCACAAGAAAAAAACTTCTTGACGAGCATTTTCTATATTTGCTTGAAGAAGTCGTTGTTCCCACAATTTAAGATTTTCTTGGATAGCGTACATAACTCCCCTTTTACAACACAAAAGGCACTAACAATATGCTAATGCCTTTATATGAGTATTGAATTAATCGATGTTGTATTTCTTCTTAAATTTCTCAACACGTCCTGCAGTGTCAACAAGTTTTTGTTTACCAGTAAAGAAAGGGTGGCACTTATTGCATACTTCAACTTTAATAGTGTCGCCTTTTACAGTAGAGCGTGTATTAAATTTATTTCCACAACCACATACAACTTCAACTTCATGATAATCTGGATGTATATTTTGTCTCATTGCGTTTCACCTCATATAAATAATGCTTAACTATTATATTATACAACTCTGACTTAGTCAACACATTTTTTTAAAGTTTTGCAATGATTTTCTTGCAAATGTCGTAAATATCCCCCGCTCCAAGCACTAATATAAGGTCATATGTTTTGTCCATCTCTTTTAGTGTTCGCTCAAGACACTTTTTACTATAACAATAAAATTTCCGACCTCGTAAATTTTTGATATTGTTTAGAAGGTCAATAGCCCTGCCACCATCAATTGGGTTTTCTCTTGCAGGATATGTCTTATAAACAACAAGCCTATACACACCCTTAAAACAAGTAGAGAATTCGTCCATAAGCGCCAGAGTCCTGCTATATGTATGAGGCTGAAATATGCACAATATCTTTTTGTGACTAGTGAGCGCTCCCTTTATACTGTTTTGAATTTCAGTCGGATGGTGAGCATAATCACACACGACGGGCACACCCTTATACTCTCCTATTTTCTCATATCTGCGTTTTACCCCGTGAAAATCTTTAAGAGCTTTGTACATATCTCCATAACTGACACCATAAAGCAAAGATATTGCGACTGCACAAAGTGCATTTTTTGCATTGTGAAAACCAATAACGCCCAATTTGAAATATCCTATATACGTATTATTGTATTTCACCTCAAATGAATAACAACCATTTCTGTCCTTTTTCACATTGTAACCCACAATATCATTGTTTTCATCAAAACCACAATGCACTATATTGACTTTTTTGTCTATATACTCCTCGATTTCCTTATTTTCAAAAACAACTACTGTCATGCTATTATTAGCAAAATGCGAAAAAGCAAGGCTGATTTCTTGCATGTTTTTATAATAATCTGTATGGTCCTTCTCTATATTGGTAATAAGTGATGTAGTAGGATTGAGATATTTGAATGAATTGCGATACTCACAGGCTTCGGTTATGAATATATCTTCACCTCCGTTGTGAAAATTTCCGCCAAAATTCTCACACTCACCTCCCAAATGTATCGTAGGATTTTTATGCGAATGTATAAAAATCTCACCAATCATTGATGTTGTTGTGGTTTTGCCATGAGTTCCGCTTACGGCAATAACATTGTCGTACATTTTTGACACATATCCCAAAAACTCCGATCTTTCCATAATTTTAAGTCCTCGTTTCACTCCCTCTACGTACTCAGGATTGTCAGATTTTACTGCACCAGTAAAAACAATTAAGTCTGAATTGTACGGAATATTTGAAGCATTATGTCCAAAATATAAGAGCGCTCCCGCCTTTTCCAATTTTTCAGTAAAATCATTGGGACGAAGGTCACTACCACTTACAAAAACTCCCTTCTTCAGCATAAAAAAGGCAAGCGCACTCATACTCACCCCACCTACACCTATAAAATGTATAGATTTATATTTTTTTATGTTTGTCGTTTCCATAAAAAATATATATGAAAGTAGTGTAAAAAAGTTGTGAAAAATATATATTTCATGCTATGATAAATTAAGTAATTTATATTGCTAATAAAAAAGGAAGGTATACAAATTTGAAAATTTCTGACGTACGCATTCGCCTAATGCAAAAAGATGATTCTAAATTAAAGGCTGTTGCATCAATTACTATTGATGAGTGTTTTGTAGTACACGACATCAAAATCTTAGAAGGTACACAAGGATACTTTGTTAGTATGCCTAGCAGAAAGACCCCAGATGGTCAATACAAAGATGTTGCACACCCTATCAATACCCCTACTCGTGAGGAATTGAATAAAGTTGTGCTAAAAGCATTTGAAGAAGAATTGAAAAAACCAGTAGAAGAATAATCTACTTTCTGACTATGCGTCATTTAAACACACAACTAAATATAAAAAAAGAAGTCTTTAAGACTTCTTTTTTTTTGTTTTTATTCACAATTATTTTCACAATTGTATGTGATTATTTGTTTCTCTCTGCTTGAGGTAGAGATGGAAGACTTCCTTCTACTACTGTCCATACAGATGCACTACCTGTTGTTGGGTCATTAGCAGCAAATGAATTCCATACAGATGCTTTTTGAAGTGTGGACAAATCTCTTACACGAGTCGATAATGTTTTTTCGTCAGATGTAAACAAATTACCTATACCAATTATTATGCCACCATTGTAAGTAGGAGCTTTGCCATTGTGATCATTTTTCACAGCATAGTAATAATCATCAATGAATCCAGCAGTACGTCTTGCAAGAGCGCTTTCGGCATGTATGTTTGATGCACTAACATGATAGTTTTCATTGCCATTTCTCAAATTTACAATTGCATAACTACGAGAAATCAAACCACCGCTCTTGTTTGAGCTATTGAATAGGATTGTAAATACAAAACCAGCATTTTTGCTACCGCTTAATTCAGCTTTTGAATATGAATTAAACACAACACCACGATTGATTTCGCTTGCAAAACCACCAATTTGTGAGCCTGAAAGCACAACATTTTCTTCAACTCCACAACCAAATATAGCAATTTTTAGGTTTTGATTGTATGTTTCGCCCTTGATTGACAATTTTTCTGCATACCATTTTTCAATGTAATTGTCACTTATAGAATAACTTTGAGAATATTCGGTAGTAACATAACCTGCAATACCGCCTACTCTTCCGCCATAGATATTGCTATTATGAACATATGCATTGGAGATATTGTATACTTGACTACTCTCATTATTTGCATTTAGGTATCCTACTACACCACCAACATAAGTATTGTTTGACGAACTTACAGAAATGCGTACAGATACTCCAGCGTTTGTTACAACACCTGTGCTAAATCCTGCAACACCACCAGTGTATGATTTTGCCGAATTGGCAGTAGTGATACCATAATTTACATTATTGTATTTTGTATTGATATTTACTTTTACATTTTTGATATCGCCATTATTTTCACCAGCAATACCACCAAGCATAGCTTGTTTTGCAGTGTCAGAACTCTTAATAAGAACCAAACCGTCTACTTGTGTATGTTTTTCCACGCCAGTGATATTTCCGTCATTTGTACCAGCGATACCACCTGCCCAACTCTTTTCTGTGCTTGTAGCACTAATAAGCATTGAAGCTTCTCTTACAATAACTTCTTCTGCCATATAGTTTTCGCCAGATACAGTACAATTTTGGATATTTCCACTATTGTATCCAGATATTCCACCTACCATTGTTTTTGCAGAAACAACACCATTTCTTACTACACAGTTTTCAATCGAACCGCCTTTACCATTCTTCCAAGAATTGTATGCAGTGATTGCACCTGCCACTGAATAACTCTCATGAGAAATTGCAACATCTTCAAGTACAATATTTTTCACAACAGCATTTTCACCGATTGCTCCAAATAGTCCTGCATGATTGTTTTCTACTGTCGCAGCTGTGCGAAGACCTGTTATTTTAAAGAATCTACCTGCCTCTTCATTGTAAGCCGCTACAAGCGAACCTTGGAAAGGTTTTTCGTATGTTCCTACAGGAATCCACTCATAATCCGAGAAGTCATAATCTTGAGAGATTACAAATGCTCCGTTTAGATTATTTAGAAGTTGGTGATTAAGTTGCTCAGCAGAACCTACTAAAATCTCAGCCTCGCCACCTGGGAAATTGTCACTTGTTTGCATTGCAGAATAGTTTAGGATTGGGAATCCGTCATTTTCTGTGTTTACTATTTGCCAGATTTGGCTATCCCAATAAATACTATCGCCATTTTTATACTTAACTTGACCAGCCTCAACATATGGAACTTTCTCTACATAAGATAGATAATTGCTCATATCTTTCATCTTGTCAGCTGTAAGTCGTGTAACAACCAATGCTTCGTCACCTACTGTTTGGCCAACACCAAATACAGTATCTTTCACACACGCATCATTGTAGTATAGACCTACAAGGCTATTTACATTGTCAAGGTCATCATTTATACCGATAAGTGCACCAATATTTTGACCTGGATTATATTGTTCGTATTCACAATTTAAAAGAGTGTAACAATCTTTTACTCTTGCGCCAATATTTCCAGAGTAAGCACTAGCAGTGCCACTATTTAGAAGATATTTGTTTTCGCCTACAATACCACCATAAGATGTTACGTATTCGCCTACAACAACTGAACCTTTTGTATAACAATTTATGATAGTTCCGCCAATGTTTTGAGCAGTGATTCCGCCCACAACACCTTTAATATTTGTTAGAGTTTTGTCTTCAAGCTCAGCACCATAGAATTTTATATTTGCCGAACTTCTAGATATTCTTGCATTTACAGTAGATACATTGTTTACTTGAGAAACGTTTTGTCCAGCAATACCACCAATATTTACATTTTCGTAAGTATTCTCGACAGTAAAGTTTTTTACCTCAATTCTTTCAATATTGCCTGTATTTACACCAGCCACACAGCCGATATTTTCTGTCACAGATGAACTTGTGATTTTCACATTGTCAAACTTAACATTTGATACACTACCACCAAGTCCTATATTTGAAATAAGTCCCAAATTATTGGAAGGGCTATTATCAATGTTTAGATTGTATACAGTATAACCATTTCCATTTATTACACCAGTGAATGGATTGGCTTCACTTCCGATAGGTGTCCAATTTTCACCTACTTCACTCATATCAAGATTTGCTACAATCTCATAACAACTGCTTAGTGTATATGGATTTTCTTCGCCATTTTCTAGAGATTTTCCAATAAGACTAAGTTGTGCAGGAGTGGAAATATAGAAAGGATTTTCTTTGCTACCATCACCAATAGTAATGTCACAATATAGATTTCTAAATTTGCTATTATTGGTGCGGAAGTTTATACGTGCTACACCACCTGTCTTTGCAACAAAAGTAGCTTTCGCAATCTCTTTTCCAATATTTATATCTTCATCAACAATTTCTACCACACTTTCGTCACTTGTCATAACTTCAATTGTGGTATACGAATTGTTTTTCTTCATATCCAAAGACAATTCGAAAGTGCTACCAGCGTCTTTATAAAGAGAAGTGGTCGACAAAGAAATTACCTCATTGTCATTAACAAGGTAAAATACCGCAAATCCCAAAGACACGGTCAATACTATTACCAATAAATACGCCAAAAACTTTTTCATAATTACACCTCCATCAAAACAGAGTCAAAATTTTTACAAACATATTATACTATAAAGCCAACTCAAAGTCAATATGCAATATTGAGAAATTTTGTTATTATTTTTCATGTGATTTTTTTGTATTTTACTATGTAAAAACCACAAATTTTAGTGTTCTTCAAAGTTATTTTTTAATACATTTTTACAAAAAGAAAACAACACTTTTTGCCACTATTTAAAATGACTTAAAGTGTTGTTTTGTTTAGATTGTGTCGTCAATTGTAATCAAAACCTCTCGTATGCGTTTTTCGATTACTTTCGTAAGTTTGAATTGCATCTTAATTGTTTTTTCTATGTAATTTGCATCTTTGTCAAGACGTTCGTCTATGGTAATCCACTCAAGCTGTTGGTCAGTTTTTGGTAGGTTTTGCGCAAGCTCAAATAAAAAACCATTTAAAGTCACGTATTGAGTGTCTGGCAAGTGTTCGATTTCCAAAAATTCAAATAATTTTTCAATCTCAATATCTCCGTCTACAAGATATTTGTTTTCGTCCACTTTTTGAATATCGTCAGGGTTTTTCTCCACGTCGTCATGCTCGTCATATATCTCTCCCACAACCTCTTCTACTGCATCTTCCATGGTCACTATACCACTAGTTCCGCCATACTCATCAATGACTACAGCCATGTGCTTTTTGACTTTTTGCATTTGACGGATAATAGCATCAACTTTCATATTTTCATTTATGAAAAGTGGCTCTACCATAAGGTTTTTTACCGATACTTTGCCCTCCGATAGAAGTGCTGTGAAGAAGTCTTTTTGTGAAAGAATTCCTACAATATGGTCCACATTTTTTGAATAAACAGGTATTCGCGAATATTGTGTTTCTATAAATAAATTTTTTATTTCATCAATTTTTGATGTTATGTCAATTGCAGTCACGTCTACTCTTGGAGTCATAACATCATATGCGGTTTTGCTTCCAAGATCAAGCACACCTTGCATAAGGTCTGCGTCATTGGAATCAAGGACACCCTCTTCTTCCATTTTATCAATTATACTTTCAAGCTCGTTTTCTGTGACTGTAGGGGTATCATTATTGGACACTCTCTTAAGCAAACCTTTTTGCAACAAATAGAAAGGATATGTAAGAGGTATCATTACTTTCATTAAAAAGTACATTGCTCCAGAAAATCTCAAAGCCCATTTGTCAGGATTGATTTTTACAGTACATTTTGGTGTTATTTCACCACAAATAAGCACAACTATTGTCATAATAATAGTATTTAGAAGATTTGCAATGGTAGGATTGCTTATGGTGTTTGAGAAAATAAAGGCGCATATAGTAGTACAAGCGATATTTACTAGGTTGTTCCCAACCAAGATAGTAATAAGCGCTTTTTCGTAGTTTTCGGCCACATATACTGCTTTTCTTGCTCCCCTCCTTTTCTCGTCTGCATAATTCCTCAGCCTTATTGCATTGGCTGTCGAAAATGCTGTCTCAGATGCTGAAAAAAATGCTGAGCAAAGTAGCAATAGTACTACGACTATGCTTAATAATAAGTTTGTTCTTAGGGTGCTAGAAATTGCCCCTAGTTGCGTGAGCGGTTCCACTCTATTTTTCTCCTTTTTCTCTAAAAAATTTATAAAATTAATGTCATTATATCACAATATTTGTTTTTTGTAAATACTTTGCACCCCTTTATTACGTACCCGATAAATGCACGATTTAAAAGTTTAGTTTCTCTACTATCTGTTTGTGCGAATATATCTTTCTTTTATCAACGTCACCCACGATAGATACCCATATATTTTCATTCAACGACATATTTTTTATATATTCATTGACCTCTTCATAGGTTATTTTCTTTTCCAATTTTTCATATTCTTTTTCACGTGATTTTCCCCAATAGATATAATTCCACAAGTTTCTATTGGCTTGCCTTTCAAAGCCCTCTATTTCCAAATCTTCTCTGACTTTTTCTTCGCTTTTGAAATTTTCCCACTCTTGTTTTGTAATGCCATTCGCGCGCAAATCTTTCAACATAACAGCAAGCGCATCAATACACGCATTTATTTTGTCAGCACTAGTAAACATTTGATAATTGATATATCCATCACTGAAGCCACAAGTGCGATTTACGCCATACGAATAAACAAGGGAATTTTCTTCTCTTAATGTATTCCAAAGTCTGCCCTTGATTCGATTTAATGTTTGACTGTATACATCAAAGATGTAATTATTTTTAATATCAGCAAGGCCATCACATTTAATGGCTACATATAGGCAAGTTTTGTTGGTTGGTTTTTTCTTTACAACCATACAAGGTGCACCATTTATAGCAAGTTTTTGATACTCAACATATTGATTTGTACCCCTTTCAATTTTACCAACGATATATCTACTTATCATTTTTCTGCATTTTCTCGCCGAAACATTTCCCGAGACACTCACAACAATATTTTCACAGACAAATTTTTCTTTCAAAATCTTTTTTAGGTCTTTTTCCTTGATTTTTCTTATACTTTCGGCTGTTCCTAAAGTGTGCTCTTTATAACACGGGTGTTTGTAGATTTTTTGGCAAATCTGCCACGCACAAAATCTCTCATTATCGTCCAAAAACCTATTTATTTCTTGCTCTACTACTCCCACTTCTTTGTCTATCATTTTTTGAGAGTATGTCGAGTCAAAAAGCATTTCAGTGCATAGCGCAAAATCTTTTTCGAAATTTCGGACACTATTTGTGGTGTAAATCTTTACAGTACTATTTCCTGTGCTTGCATTGATACGAGTGTTTTGGGCACGCATCAATTTACCAAGCTCGTCAGACGAGTGTTTTGTTGTGCCATTAAAAAACATATGTTCCATCAAGTGCATGCTACCAGGTATTTTTTCATCGCCCGAACCACTAAGTATGTTGATTTCAAATCTAACACCTTTATTCACTCTTCTTCTTTGGTAAAGAAGAGTTACACCATCGACTTTATATACTTTAAATGTTTTCATATAATCCCCCAAAAACCCTTTCTTTCATAATAATACCACAATATGATACCCCTTTTCAAGTTTTGTGCCAAAATAGAAAAAGCAAAAAATATATTGTTTATTTGGAAAAAATGCTCTATAATAGAAAACACAGGAGATAAAATTATGGCTTTTTGCAATTTTTCAAGTGAATGGGTCCAAAGCAATTCAATAAATATCGACAATGCTTTTTTTAATGAGTTTATGCCAAACGCACCTGAAAACTGCGTAAAAGTCTATCTGCTTGGCCTTTATAAATGCAACAATCCGCTATCACTCGATAACAATATCGAGAGCTTTTGTAGGATTCTAAACATGTCAAGCGAAGACATAATTAGTTGTTTTTTATATTGGCAAGAGCTTGGACTTGTCCAAACAATAAATGTCAGTCCTTTAGAAGTGCGATACTTGCCTATCAAAAACGGTAGTGGAAGACTAAAGAAATTTAATAAGGACAAATACAAAGCTTTCAATATAAAAGCACAAGAAATAAAAGCAAATCTTATTACTCCAATGGAATTTCAGGAGTATTATTACATAATCGAGTCATATCATGTAGAGCCTGAGGCCTTGCTTATGATAATGCAATACTGCGTAAATCTTAAAGGCAACAATGTCAATTATTCTTACATTACTACAGTTGCTAAAAACTGGGCATATGAAGGTATACTTACATGTGAAGACGTGGAAGAACGTCTTAAAGAACAAGAAAAAAGCAGTAGCGACGTATGTCTTGTGCTAAAAGAATTGGGTCTAAAACGCAACCCTACCAATGAAGAGTACCAGCTTTATCTTGATTGGGTAAAAGAACTTGAAATGCCACTCGAAATCATAATGTTTTTGGCTAAAAAACAAGGTAAAAACAATGGTGGTATGTCAAAACTAAACAATACTATTGAAAAATGTTATAACTTAAAACTTTATAGCATTAAAGAAATCAATGACTATTTTGAAAACCTTACACTTCTTAAAGATACAGCAAAGGCTATTTGCAAAAACTTGGGTGTTAGATACGAAAATCTGGAAAATGTCATTGACACATATATCGTACCTTGGAATAGTTATGGCTTTGACAATGAAACTCTTATCAAAATCGCCAATTTTTGTTTTACCTCAAGCGTGCGCACACTTGAAGGAATGAACAGTAAAGTCCAACAACTTTTCAAAAAAGGTCTTCTTACAGTAGACTCTATCGAGAATCATATAAATGCCCTTCTTGAAAATGACGAGCAAATCAATGACATTTTGACACGACTATGTATTGATAGACAAGTCAATGCACTTGACCGCCAACTTTACAAAACTTGGGTATATGATTGGAATGTGTCAAAAGTATTGTTGGATTTTGCAATTGAAGAAAGCAAGGGTAAATATCTACCAATGCAATACATGACAAAACTTATATCCTCATATCACAGTAAAAACATTACTACAGTAGAGGAAGCAAAGAAAGTACAAGTCGCAGGACAAAATACACCTGCTCCATCTACTAAAAAACCAGTTGCGCGTGAATACTCAGCAAAACAACTAAATTCATTGTTTGACGATATTCATGAGATTGAGGTGTGATATGAGTAAAATTGAAAAAGAAATATCCCTTTTAATCAAACAACATCACGACAATGCAATAAGAATTGCAGACGAAAATCTACGTACTGCACTTGAAGTCGACGAAGTCAAATTAGCATATAATGAATGTAATCGAATTAAATTTGAAATAGCAAAGTCATCATATGAAAATAAAAATTTAGATGATTTAAAAGTCAGTTTTAATAAACACAAAGAAGATTTACATAAATTGCTAGAGAAAAACAACATAGATAGAAATTCTCTAAAACCTAATTACACTTGTAAGAAATGCAACGATACCGGATTGATAGGTAATAAAAGATGTACTTGCTTTAATAGATTACTAAATAAATATCTATTGGACTTAAGCGGATTAAATAAAAATCTTCCAAGTTTTGATAAAATTGACTATTCTATCTACAATGACAGGACAAGAGACAATGTGAAGATTATTGTCAAGACAATGCAAGATATTGTCAAAAAGTATCCAAATATCAGCAAAAACATGCTGTGTATATTTGGGAAAGTGGGTGTAGGCAAAACATACTTAAGTGAGTGCTTTGTAGACTTTGCAATCAAAAACAATATTTATACCGTATACACTACAGCATATAGTTTAAACCAAGATATGTTGAGTTATCACCTTGCTCCAATAAACCAAAAAGACGACATTTTAGATAAATATATCAATTGTGATATTTTATGCCTCGACGACCTTGGAACAGAAAATATATTAAAAAACGTGACCATTGAGTACCTTTACCTTATCTTAAATGAAAGAAGTCAAAAAGGTAAATTTACACTTATATCTACAAATCTCACCCCACAACAAGTTATGGACACATACGACGAGAGGATTTTTAGCAGACTTATCAATAAAGATAAAAACATAACAATCAATCTTGAAGGCGACGATCTTCGTCTTAGAAAATAGGAGAAAATTATGAAAAATTGTTTTATATTACACGGATCTTTTGGAAGTAGCCAAAGCAATTGGTTCCCTTGGCTTGAGAAAGAAATCTCGTGCGGTGGGTACACTGTATACAATTTAGATATGCCTATAGGAGTGGGTCGACAAAATTTCACAAATTGGGAAATGGTATTAGATTCTCTTAAGAGATTTATAAGTGAAGAAACAATATTCTTCTGCCACTCAAGCAGTTGTGTCTTTTTATGCAAATATCTAATAAAGCACAAAATAAAAGCAGGGAAGGTTGTTTTTGTAGCACCATTTAATCACTATCTTGGTATAAACGAAGATTATGACGATGTAAATTGTACTTTCTTTACAAATACTCTACCCCAACTTAAAAATTTTGTACCTGAGCGCATATGCTATTTCTCCAACAATGACCCATATATCGGTTATGATGCGCCAAGTGCCTTTGCAAAAGACATTGAAGCCACCAAAATAATAGAAATAAAGAACGGCGGCCACCTAAATGGCGAAGCCGGATATACCAAATTCCCAGAATTGCTAAAATACCTATAAAACAGTTTTCAAATTTTGATACACCAAACAAAAACAATATATAAAAATAAAAGACCACCATTTGTGGTCTTTTTATCTTTTCTATAAGTAATTGTTATTTTCAAAAATCTAAAAAACAAGAATCTTTTTCTTAGAAATTATGTAAGTACACATAATAATCTAATTAAAATTCACAGTTTTTAGGAGTGCGAGGGAAAGGAATAACATCACGAATATTTTCCATGCCTGTAAGATATATGATAAGCCTTTCAAATCCCATACCAAAACCAGAATGAACGCATGATCCAAACTTACGCAAATTTAGGTACCAATCAATTGATGAAGCATCCGCTCCCATTTCTTTCATGCGATTTACGAGTTTGTCATAATTTTCTTCTCTTTGACTACCACCCATAAGCTCACCCGCTTGTGGCACAACAAGGTCTACCGCAGCGACTGTTTTATTATCATCATTGACTTTCATATAATAAGCTTTAATATCTTTTGGCCAATTGGTAATAAATACAGGGCCATTAAAATACTCAGTGATATATTTTTCATGTTCTTTTGAAATATCGCCTTCATAAGTAGGCTCAAATTCCCATTCTACTTTTGCATTTTTAAGAATGTCAACTACATCTTTATGTGCAATACGTGTAAACTTACTGCCAACAAGTTTTGACAATTTGTCAAGAAGTCCATTTGAAATGAATTTGTCACAGAATGCCAATTCGTCAGGACATTTCTCCATAACATAATTCACAACATACTTTAGCATATCTTCCTCAACGTCCATTAGACCTTCCAAATCACAGAAAGCCATCTCAGGCTCTATCATCCAAAACTCATTTGCATGGATTTTTGTATTGCTGTTTTCTGTACGGAAAGTAGGTCCAAAAGTATATATTTTGCTAAATGCCATAGCAAAGGTTTCGCCTTGTAATTGACCCGATCCGGTAATAAACGACATTTTTCCAAACAAGTCTTTTGAAAAATCAACTTTTCCATCTTCTGTTTTTGGAAGATTATTGAAATCTAGAGTTGTTAGCTTAAACATTTGGTCACTACCTTCACAGTCAGCACATGTAATAAGCGGAGTATGCACATAGACATATCCTCTTTCTTGAAAATAAGAATGTATCGCCATAGCCGCAACACTTCTTATTCTAAAGACAGCCTGGAAGGTATTGGTCCTAGGTCTTAGATGTGCTATTTCACGCAAAAACTCAATTGAGTGACGTTTCTTTTGTAAAGGATATTCATTGTCTGTTTCATTCACAATATCAACATTTGTAGCAACAATCTCAAAAGGTTGTTTGTTTTCAGGAGTCAAAATAAGTTTTCCTGTACACACAACCGAACTTCCTGTATTTAGCTTCGCTACGCTATCGTAGTTTTTGATATCGCCTGCATTAAATACTACTTGCACACCTTTAAAACAAGTTCCGTCTGTAAGGTCAATAAAACCAAAGCTCTTTACATCACGAACAGATTTCACCCAGCCCGCAACAGTAACTTCCTTATCTGCATAAGCCTTTACATCTCTATAAAGTATAGCAATGTCTGTCTTAAACATTATTTTTCCTCCTTTTTTATCAATTGGATGCCGACATCTTTAAGTTGTTGTTCGCTCACCCTACTTGGAGCACCCATCATAAGATCGCGAGCATTTTTATTCATAGGGAATGCAATTACTTCCCTTATTATGTCTTTACCGGTAACAAGCATCAACAATCTATCAAAACCAAATGCACAACCCGCATGAGGAGGCGCACCATAACTAAACGCATTGTAAAGCGCACCAAATTTGTTTTTGATAGTTTCTTCGTCATAACCGACCAAATCAAATGCCTTTACCATCAAATCTTGATCATGGTTTCGTACAGCACCACTCAATGATTCGTATCCATTGATAACAAGGTCATATTGATACGCATTGATGTCTAGCGGATTTTTACTATTAAGCGCATCCATTCCTCCTTGAGGCATACTAAATGGATTGTGAGCAAAGTCAAGCTTTCCTGTTTCTTCGTTTATCTCAAAGAATGGAAAATTGTCTATCCAATAACAAGCAACCTTGTTTTTATCTATAAGTCCAAGTTGATTACCCAATTCATTACGAAGCACATTAGCAAGTTTTGTAGCCATAACTGCAGTATCTGCAATCATAAATACACTCTCTCCACCTTTAAGCCCAAACTCCTCCACCAATGCTTTTTTGTCAGCATCTGTCAAGAATTTGACAATACTTCCAGTAAATTCGCAATCAAGATATTTTACCCACGCAAGTCCTTTACCCTCATAACTAACAATTGTTTTGCCAAGGTCATCATAGAATTTACGTGTTTTTTCTCCAGCATTGGCAGCAATAGCTTTTATTGTTTTTCCTTTGAAAGCATTAAATTCGGTATTTGCAAAAATATCTGAAATGTCATGCACAATAAGAGGATTGCGAAGGTCTGGCTTGTCACTGCAATATTTTTCCATGGCTTCTTTATAAGACAAATGAATAAATGGCGCAGTCGAAACTTCAAAGTCAGTAAACTCTTCAAATAGACTTGTAGTCAATTCTTCGCAAGCTGTCATAACGTCTTCTTGAGTCGCAAAACTCATTTCCATATCTATTTGATAAAACTCACCCGGAGTACGGTCTGCACGAGCAGCTTCATTTCTAAAACATGGTGCAATTTGAAAATACTTATCAAAACCCGACACCATAAGCAATTGTTTGAATTGTTGAGGTGCTTGAGGTAGCGCATAAAACTCACCTGGAGCATTGATAGTAGGTACTATATAGTCTCTTGCACCTTCGGGAGACGAAGATGTAAGAATTGGGGTTTGGACCTCCAAAAATCCCATATCTGTAAGTTTGTTGCGGACAAAATTCAAAAGTCGTGCACGCGTAACAATGATATCGTGAGTTTCTGGATTTCTAAGATCTAGATAACGATATTTTAAACGCAATTCTTCTTTTGTATTAGGAGCATCCATAATTTCAAATGGAAGAACATTTTGACATTTTCCAAGAAGGGTCAATTTGTTTACCTCCACCTCAATATCGCCAGTAGGCATTTTAGGATTTTTACTCTCACGCTCAAGAACTTTACCTTCTACACTTATAGTACATTCTTTATTGATGTCCTTTATCATACTTTCATCTTTCACCACCAATTGTGTGATTCCAAAATGATCACGCAATGTAACAAATGTAAGACCACCAAGTTTTCTTATACTATTTACCCAGCCTGCAAGTCGCACATCTTTGCCTGCATCTGCAAGTCTCAATTCTCCACAGTTGTTTGTTTTGTAAATATTAGCCATATTTTTCTCCTCGCTTGTTTTTACGCTTTTATTTTTGCCAATTTGTGTTTTGGATATATATTTTAAAAAAAGCCCTTAATCTATCATTAAGGGCACGTATATGTATCAAACTTTTTTGCTTGCAATAAAGTACCCATTATCAATGTGTATCGACATTATTATTGCAATCATCATTAAGTTTTACCAACATAATAATTCTCCAAATCTATTATAATTATAGACTTATAAATAATTTTAGTCAATACTTTGTATGCAAAATTTTAGCCACAAACCTTACTTATAGCACTTAAAAGTAAGTTTTTAGATGTAAATCTAGTCGCAAAATACAACATTTTCATTTTACCGCCAATAATAATCATTGGTCGAGTTTTCTTCGCATAACAAAGTTTTACAAGTTTTTTCGCCACACTCTCTGGCTTAATTTGTTTTTCCTTGCGTTTTGGGTCGTCAAACTTTGAGAAAGCATTTTTAATGCGGTCACCATACCTCTCATTAGTCTCTACTACTATTTCTTTATTTTTAGTGAAATTGGTATTAACATCACCAGGACACACCGCACATACATCTATTCCGCTTTTACAAGTCCTAAGCTCCATTCTTTGCGCAAATGAAAGGGTAAGTACCGATGACTTAGATGCAGCATACATGCTTCTATAAGGCACAGGAAACAATGCCATAGCACTAGATATATTGATAATGCGGCTTCCTTTTCCCATCAGTGGCAAAGCGTGATTTGTGCATGAAATAAGCCCGAATACATTTACTTCAAATTGTTTTTTAATACGCTCAGGTGTAAGCAGTTCTAACACACCATTAAGTCCATAACCGGCGCAATTGATAAGCACATCAATACGTCCGTATTTCTCACCGATTTTTTCAAAGCACTCTTTTACGTTTTGCTCATTACTCACATCACAAAACATAAAGTCAGGGTCATTTTCACCCCCCATATTAGCCAAAGCAACAACTTTATCTCCTTTAGCCCTCAACATATTTGCTGTGGTTAGACCTATACCACTTGTTCCGCCTGTAATAACTATTACTTTATTCATAAAATTTCTCCTCGATATGTATATTGTATACAAAACAAGAGAAAAACACAAATGATTGAATATGCAAGTAACATTTTTAAATTTGTATACATAGTATGAAATGTATAATAAAAAACGTTTATTATTATACCTCCCCCATTTACCAGCAAATTTTGCTGTCGATATATATATTTACACCCCTTGGCGTGGTTTCAAGGGGTTTTTTCATGTTTTCCCCACTTACCAACAAAAGTTATCCACATATACACACTCTTTTATTTATAAATTTTTATGAATATTTATAAAGTTTTGGGTAAAAATACGGCATTTTGCATATTTACACCCACTTTTTCACCTAAGTTATCCACATTTCCACAGTTATCCACATATTTGTCCACAAACATTTTTGTAAAAATGACACTTTTGTCAGTGTAATGTGTGTAAAAAATAAAAAATAGTGTGAGTTGTGCACACTATTTTTTCAAAATATGACAATTACGGACACATATTCACAGGAATTGCATTATTCATAAAATCTTCATTATATACATTTTGCTCCTCGTCAAGCACCTCGTCATACGTTTGGGTAGGCGAAATTTCCTCAAGAGGTTTTTCGACGCCTTCAATTATGATACCATTTTGAGGCTTGTATATTTCGTGGCGAATTTCCTTTTCTTCAATCAAAACACCATCTTTATAAGTCTCAAGATAAGCCTTTGCTTCATAACCTACTCTAGGATAAGTCAATCTGTAATATTCGCCTTTAAATAGGACTTTATCGGTATATTCATGTGCAGTATCTGGTCTTACAATATCACCCGTATGCGACAATGTATCTATCGTTTCGCTACGCGTTTTGTAAGTATAACCTTCATCGTTTTTATGCCCATACACCTCTACATAAACACTATTTTCATCACTATAAGTCTTTATGAATATTGGATACTTACTTGCGTTTGTAAATTTCAGATCAGCAACATATTCACTAACCATAGCATCGAGAGCCAATGGAACGTATTTTACAGGAAGTGTGTGTTTTGCAACTTCATCAATTTGCACCCCTGCTGTAAGTAAGGCATTGTATAACGTTGTGCTTGCTTGACATATTCCACCGCCAACACCCTCCACAAACTGACTATTGTAAATAACTGTTGCCAATTTGTATCCACTTTCAAGTGTGTGTGGCCCCGTTATTTCATTAAAAGAAACCGTTTCGCCTGCATCAACTTTCATTCCATTAAATTTACTAAGAGCAAGCTTTACATTTGTTTTTCTGCCACCTGTACTGTCAGCGACATTAGTGCTAAACTCACTTAATTTATGGGTAAGCGATCGATTATCATCCATTGTTGTATTTGCCAAGACTTCTATCATAGGGATTTCCACACTAATTTGGTTGGTTTTTAAAAACTCAGTGTTTATAAGATCATAAAGCCTTATTTTATCAACTTTCAACCCCGACTCTTCTTTTGTTATGTCAAACATTTCCTTACCATCTGGATTAAAATGTATCTCACTATCGACCGGATCTGTTTCAATTTCCTTAATCACTTCATTTATCTTGTCGTCCAGTCCGACAAATATATAATTAAAGGCTACATTTATACTCCTACCCTCTTTTTGTGCAGTATTTAGATAATCTACCTGTTCTGGATAACTACCCACTTCCTTCTCCCTCAACTGCGACATCTCAATGATGGTAAAAATATCACTATTCACTTCAAAATCATCTTTGGTAAAATTCCAAGACTTGTCATTATGAGTGAGTGTAAGATTAAAGTTTTCACTTGATGTAGAAAAAACGTCTTGAATATAATCCACCGCTTGATCATGAGTCATTCCAGAAAGATTGTAGCCATTGACGTATGTGCCCTTCTCTATAATTTTCTGATCAACTTCCCCTTCCATTAGATAAAACTGGCCCACGACCGCCATAACCATAACAAGACTCACAAGACTAAGCCCAAACAAAACCGCCGTCATTTTATCTTTCCTTTTCTTTTTACGAGACTTTCTTGAAACACGTTTTGTTGTTTTTTTCTTTGTGTTGTTTGTATTTTTTTTAGAGTCGCTCGGTGCCTGCTCTGCCCCGCTCAAAACTTTTTTATCCTTATTCTCTTTCATAAAAAAACCTCATACTTTTATACTTTAGTATGAGATTTATTAAATCAAATTATGTGTTATTGCTATTATTTTACTTCAATCGAATCATTTGGTTGATTTAGATTTTTGACTGCTTTAATTAGTGCGTCATGTTCGTTTGGTATAATACCATTTTGACACTTTTGAAGTAGTAGATTTTTCACATAAGATATGGTTTCCTTAGGTACAATTTCCATAATCTCACCATTGCTTATTTGCAATTGGTCAAGATTAAGCGGTATATTCTGCGCTTTCATTTGATTGATTTTTTCCACAAGCACTCGAGTATCGCAAAAACTTTTTACAATTTGCCTACTTTCATACTTTAGGTCACTATACATTACACACATCTCAAGGCTATCCCTATCTTTTTGCATACGCGAGATTACATACAGGGTTTTGCTCATTTCTTTTATGTCTCCACCCGCATGTAAGACATCATTCACAAGTGTCTGTAAATCAAAAACTATTTGATTGGTAGTTACATTTTGTTTTCCATATCTACTCAAAAGCAAAATATACACAAATGCCAAAAATTTATTTTCACATTTTGAAAAAACTTTATAGTATTTTCGCAAATTTATTCTTCGTGGAATATTTGGCATTCCTATAATATAAGGATATATATTAAATTTATTAAGTAACTTTAAAGAAATATCCTCCCTGCTATATTTTATATAGGCATAAAATATTTCTTTCAATTCAGCTGTTTTTCTCTCACCAGATATATACTTTAATTGATAAAGCATTTTTTTTGCAACTTTAAAAGTTTTTCTATCGATTTCAAATCCCAGACTACAAGCAAATCTGACAAGCCTCAATATTCTCAAGCCATCACTAGAAAAAACCCACTCAGGCGTTTCAATCGCTTTTAAAGATTTGTTAATTATATCTTCAATACCATCATAAAAATCAAAGATATCATCATTTGCTATATCGTAATAAAGTGCATTGCAAGTAAAATCACGACGTCTGGCATCTACTTTGATATCGTCAGTCCATTCCACACTCTCAGGTGAGTGTTTTCCCAAAACATAATTTTCAGTGCGAAACGGCGTGTATTCATATTTTTCCTCACCTACAACAATAAGAAGGGTCCCAAGCCTCTTATTTATCTCCTTACATTCAAAACCCAATTTTTCGCAAATCGCTTTCACTTTTTCAAAATGCAAAGCTCCACAAACATCAATGTCACTAAGAGGAAGGCCTAAAAAATAATTTCGAACATAACCCCCGACAACATAAAGCCTACTCTCTTCTTTTAAAAACTCATTACTAAGTTTTATTAAATTTTCACTCAATATTTCTTTCATATTTTTATTATACCAATATTAAGGAAAAACTAAAAACAAAGAAAGTGCTTGCAATATTTTTCAATGTCACATATCGAGACAATATCGCAAATAGGGGTCTCAGTTTGTTACAATATATAGGATAATAAAAAGGAGTCGACATGGATATAGGAAAAAGACTGAAAGAATTGAGACTTGAGAAAAAACTTATTCAAGCACAAGTTGCCGAAATTCTAAACATCAGCAGAAACACATATACACAGTATGAAAACAATACTCGTTCTATTTCTATAGAACTTCTTATAAAACTTGCCGACTATTACAATGTATCACTTGACTACATGGTAGGCAGAGACGACTGGAATTAAAAACACTCAATTTAAAACTAAGGCGCTCGAAACAGCGTAATAATTAAAAGAACTATAAAAACTAGTTCTTTTTTTCTTGGTTACTTTATTTCATAGTGTACTTGTCTGTCGAAGCGAAGCGATGACACTTGTATATGAAAGTACACATCTTAAGTGCCAAATATTTATAAAATTATTAAAAAATATATACATTCTCTATAAATTTATGCTATACTTATTTTATAAAATGGAGTTTTATTGTTTTTATGGATAAGTATACGAAGTCATTTATTTTGGTGTTTAGAATACCAATAGGAATTATTTGTATTTTAGCTGGACTTGCTTTCCTCGGAGTATCTGTTTGGGTGTCCACCTTTTCCGATATTGCAAGCATGATATTCCTAATGTCTTTGTTGGGCGGTGGTGCCTTAATTAATTTTGGTATAGGATATGCTTTTTTAGGTGATGAATATAAAGCAACACATATGGTTCGCGACGGTAATACTCTATTCGCTCCAGTTGAGTCAATAAAATTCTTGAAAAGAAGAAAAATTGTGACTTTTATCGGATTTGTTTCATATATATTACTTTCAATTTATTACATTATTAGAACAATCTTGGTTTGTAAATATAAGGAATATATCGATTTTAATACAAATATTGCCGCTTTAATTATTTTTGCAGTTATATCTGTAGTTGTTGCTTTCTGTTTATTTATGGTATATAAAAGAACAAAACATATAGATTTAAATGAAAAATAAATGTTTATAGTTGTAAAAAAGAACATGAATCAAATGTTCTTTTTTTATTTCACTAGTTTCAAAAGGGTTAAACCTTAATTGAGTGTTTTTTTGTTTATGCAAATAATACCATATTTACGCCATATGCAACAGTTGTCTTTTTATCTACCTTTACATTGTCACTTATTTCCACACCTGCAATAACAAGTATTTCACTTCCACTTGCAAGCACTGGAATATAGTTTCGAAGTCGAGCTGGTACTTTTTTATCAATCAAATACTCATTAAGAGATTTTGTTCCGCCACCAAATTTTACTATATAGTCACCGTCTTGACGCAATCTCCACACCGCGTCTTTTGGCACCTTATTTTTATCGAAAACATTTTGGTGAGAGGATATATCAATCTTTTTCAAGTTTTCGACTTCCAAAACTCCCACATTCGGAATATTAAAATTGCCTTTTGCTAGTTTTAATGTGAATGGTTTTGCCTTAATTTTTTTGTTTGTAATTGTAATAAAATTATATTCCTTTATCACCGAAACACCATTTGGAAGACTGATTTTGCTACCATTTTCGCTCTCAATAGCCATGTCTCTTATAATATTTAGATGACGTCTTTCAATATCAGCTACTACACCTATTTGTTTTAGAGCTTTCATGATTAGTCGATTTACTACCGATTGCGAACCTACAAAATAATTGGTGTAGATTTTTACTGTGCCTTCATTTTCTTTTAGTATAGCACGCTCGTCTATTTGCCCATTGATATATTCGTCGTCTTGTCGACATATATCTCCAAATGCAGAGATGTTGCCCTCAATATTGGACCATTTCGAACGAAGAAGAGGCATAATCATATTGCGGATATAATTTCTGGAATAATCATTTTGGTGATTGGTTTCGTCTTCCACAAAAGGAATATCATTTGCCTCAATGTATGCCTTGATTTCGGTTTTGCTAGTATTTAGAAGAGGACGGATATACACATTGTCACGGATATACTCCATTCCACATGCACCACTAAGTCCAGCACCACGGAATATATTTAGTAGTATTGTCTCTGCTTGGTCTTGAAGATGGTGTCCAAGTGCTATCTTGTCTACTTGGTGTTTGTCAACAAGCCTTTTAAATGCCTTGTATCTTAAGTCCCTTGCACCTTGCTCGGTAGTAACTTTTTTATTCTCACAATATGTCTCCACATCCACGCTAAAAGAGTAAAGTTTTATATTGTTTCGGTCGCAAAAGTTTTTTACGAAAAGTGAGTCATTTTTGCTATTTTCACGCAAATTATGGTCTACATTTATCGCAACCAATTGAAATTCAAGTTTTTCGCGTAGTCCCATAAGAAGACTAAGTAGGCACATGCTGTCCATTCCACCCGAACACGCAACAGCAACACACTCGCCTTTCTTTATTAGATTATGTTTTACAATGGTTTTCTCAATGTTTATCATACTTCTTCTCGCTTTTGTAAATTTTGTACTTAGATATTATAATACAATTTTTGTTATTTTTCAATACCTTTCTAAACTTTAGCAAAAACTCTTGCGACAAGTACCGTCATATCGTCCTTGCATATGCCATTATTCAAATCAACAGCCCTATCAATAATCTCCTCGCTCATTGTCTGCGGATTGATTGTGGTAAGACTTGAAACAAACTCCTGTAGATTTTGTACCGAGCCAAATGCGTCAGTGACACCGTCACTCATAAGAATAATATTGTCCCATTCTGACACCATCTTTTTTGTTATGTGCGGTCGTATTTCCTCAAGGACACCAATAGGAAGCCCCGAACTCTCCACGACCTCAACGCTTTGAGTTTTTTTGACAAGACCATATGTCGCACCAAGTTTTATAAAATCACTAGTGTTGTTGTGAAAATCAAGAATGCAAAGGTCGACTGCTGTAAAATTTTCCTCACCATTAAGACACAACAATTTGTTTACACTGCTAAGTATCGTATCATTGTCAAAACCCGCTTTGTAAAAATTTTCAATAAGCGAGATTGACAAATTGCTCACCTTTTTTGCTTTTTCTCCACTCCCCATACCGTCACAAAGAGCAAGCATATACCTGCCATTATCTATTTTTATAAGTGAATGAGCGTCACCGTTTTTAAAAACCCCTTTCTTACTATAAGTACTACTTCCAAAGACAAGGTCAAAATTGGGACTTGTATTAAGCGTAACCAGTCGAGCATTTGGGATATTGGCACCAACAATACTATCAATACTCATTCTAAGATTGCACACCTTGCTCACAATCTTCTCTATTACTTTTTCATCAAAATCACCCTTAAGTATGAGCACGACTTTTTTATTGGCCACATTTTCCTCATACACTAGCGCTTCAATACAGATAATGTTTTTATAACTCAATTCTTCCATGATTGTGTTTTCTTGATAGGTGTCAAAGGTTATGTTGTGGCGTACTTCTTCACCGAGTTTTTTTAGTATATTGCTAATGCCTCCGAGCTGCTCGGCGATAAGTACTCGACTCGCGTCCATATTGTTTACCATGCTCGAATAACTTTTATAATTTTTAAGCATTTGATTAAGTGTATTGAGAAGTAAATTAAGTCTACCACACTTACTACTCAAATACTGCGGAATATCAAGCAATGTACATTTACCTTTGTCGAGTCCACTTTCCACCATTCCACCAAGTACTTTGCCCATGTATTCACTGTTCATACGCATACACTTTGCAAAATCAGGACAACTTTTACATACTTTTTCATTAAGTTCGGATATCAGCATTTCCTTTGCATCATCTTCGCTCAAATTCCCTTTCACCATATTACGAAAAACCCCGTCCATTTCACCAAAGACATTGCTGAGCTCGGTCATACGTCGACAAATCCCCTCTTTGCTTCGATTAACAACATTTCTTATCGCAAGTTTTTCCCTCATTCCACCAAGCAAATCCTTGATTGTCTCGAGCACAACTCTTGGAAATAAAACAAAAACCACACCAGCTATACTCACACAGATAATGCTTGGGTAAGAAAAAGACGGATATATTTTGAAATAAAGTCCAAAAGCCACTTCAGCCAAAACAATCGCAACAGGACTTAAAAACTTATATGTACTTCTAAAAGCAAGGGACAGAATAGCATAACAAACAAATACAGATACATAAGTAATATTGAGACTAAATAAGGCGTACCCTACACCCATAAGCGCACTTGAAATTAAGGTTGTGCTTGCAGAAAAGAGATATGTGGATATAAGAATAGCAAGGGGCGAAAATATTTTTATCATCTCCCATCCACCAAAACTCAATCTGCTCAATCCAAGCGAAAACACGATAAGCAGTATTCCACCACAAATCTGCTCGTCAAGATTAAGTTTTGTATTAAAACCTCGCTTGATAGTAGCGTGCAAAAAATTTTCCGTACACGCCAAAACAATCATGGTGAGCAAAACTCCCAAAATCACCGCAAGGGAGTGTTTTGAATCAGTCAAATTCAGCACAACAAAAGTGACTAGCGACAATGTCGAGTATAAATAAATTAAGTATCCCATTGGCTTTTTTAGTTTGTTATGAATCAAGGTCGCAAGATATCCGATGCTTGCAATATTGAGGGATATATATAGATGCTCGAGCGTAAAACCCGCAAGCGAATTTGCCAACAAAAACATGATACACACAAATAGCGGTCGTGTTTTGCACGTAAGTATTGGCAAAAGTAGCGCCACTCCAAGAGGTCTAAGGTCATCAAAACCAATCGACACCTGCCCAAGCACATAAAATGCTATTCCTAAAAAAATATATCCTATTATTTTCACTATAATATGGTTTTTGTATTTATCAATCAAAGTATCCCATCTTATCATAATTTCACCTCTAAAAAATTATAAAACAGCGAAAATTTTTAGTTAAGTTTTGAGTGTGTGATATCTTGTAGAAAAATGATACTTATTGCGATTTTTTATGGTTTTTAATAATACTTAACGACTTGTAATCATATACATATCAAAAGGAGTTTTTATGGAAAATGTAGTAAAAAAATCAGAAACCACCAATAGTCGTGTCGTACTAGACAACCGAAACAGCATATCTGTCACTGGGGTTACACGCGTAGACAGCACAAATGAGAGCGGGATAATACTCACAATCAAAGACACAAAAATGACCATACTTGGAAGCGACTTACATGTGAGCAGACTTAGTATAGAAGAAGGAGTTCTCGAGGCGACTGGGACAATAAATAGTATAAAGTATGGCGGAGGAAACGCACTAAAAAGGATATTTAAGTAGTGACAAGTGAATACTTACTATTTCTCATTTTCTTCTTGTTCGGCATTGTTGTAGGAGTAATTATTGGACTTTTTAATCATATTGTTATGTTTTTGAAAAACAATAGAGTGATTCGCTTCATACTCGACTTTATACTGCCGATACTTTCGGGTTTTGCCTTTTTGTATCTAGCAAATAAGTACAATATGGGCGAAATAAGGTGGTTTTTCGTGCTTGCAGTCGTAATCGGCATATACTTTGAGCGAAAAACAATAGGTAAATTATTTGCACATATTTTCTCAAAAGTATATAATAAATGTATTGAAGGAAATAAAAAATTTCTTTCGACAAAACTCGGAAAGTGGTTGAGTAAATAGATGAAAATAAGAGGAAAAAGCAATTCAATGAAAATCATTAGCGTAATCGTAATCTTAGTGATTGTGATTTGCTTTTTTGTGCTTATGTACGAATTTATTAAAATAAGCAATCTAAAATCCAAAAATAAACAACTCGAAAACACCTCCTCCGCGCTCCAACAAGAATATGCCGACCTTGACAGCAAAACTAATTATGTCGGCGATCCTAATAATCCTTATAGCAATTATCAAAATTACCTTGAAGACTACGCAAGAGAGGTCCTAAATTGGGGCAAAGAAGGACACACATACTTTATAGAAAAATAACACCAGCTTAAAGACTGGTGTTTTTTTATACTGTCATTTCGATTAAACGGAGTGCATGGAAAAATCTATTAGATATCTCCACTCCATTCTGTCGATCGATATGACAATACAATAAGAGTCATTCTGAGACGAGCATGCTTTGCATTGCTTTCTAATAATCTCGTACTTTTCATCATATTTCACAACTTTTATACATATAATACTACTGTCTATGCTATGACTAAAAAGCAAATTGACCACATTATTTTTGAAAAAACAAAAAAATATATTGACAATGGGACCAATTTCCAGTAAAATATACACGCTTTCTTATGGAAGTTTGTCGCGGGATGGAGCAGCTAGGTAGCTCGTCGGGCTCATAACCCGAAGGTCGTGAGGTTCAAATCCCACTCCCGCTACCAATTTTATGGTCCCATGGTCAAGTGGTTAAGACACCACCCTTTCACGGTGGTAACAGGGGTTCGAGTCCCCTTGGGACTACCATTTTGTGGCGGCGTAGCTTAGTTGGTCATAGCGTTCGGTTCATACCCGAAAGGTCGTAGGTTCGAATCCCACCGCCGCTACCAAGTAAAAATCATACCTTGCAGCACGCAAGGTTTTTTTATTTGTAGCCGTACTTTTAAATCAAATATTGTTTATTTTGTATTTTCGTCATACACTTCATAATTTACTTTATAAAAAACAACCGCTTTATTTGCGGTTGTTTTTCAATATATCATCAAAACCTTCAACAAGGTGTAATGAATTTTTCTCGTTTGGTATTGGAATATTATGTGCCTTTCTATATTTGTACCACATGTCATACAATATACATGTTCCTTCGTACAAATCAATAAATGGAATTATCTCTTGCTTTTGCACCTCTTTATTGTTTACAAGTAAGAAAAAACGATAGCCTAATGCTTTGTCAATTGATGCTATATCAATTACACCATCCAAGATAATAGCCGACAAAGACTCAATCCACATAACATATTTTATAAAAGATTCTCTTTCTTTTTCAACATTAAATTTGTATGTACTCTTTGGATTATCATAATCATCATCTAATTTCGAAAATAATCCGCCAAGGTCATATTCATTGAAGAATGATTTGCTATATTCCATAACAAATGATGCCTTATTAAGGTCTTTATCCTTTTTAAATTGATAAAATAAAGCAACAGCACCAATTACAGCCGTAATAACTGAAATTATTTCAAATATTTTATTACCCATAACATTTTCAAGGAATATTGCTAGTAAAAGTGCAATAATTATCATTGATACACTAATTGCGGTTATTATACTACTTTTCTTCTTCATATTTCCTCCAAAATCTAAAATGAGTATAGCGATAACTTTTGTGTTTTGTCAAGCAAATACCCTTAGCTTATGAGATAAAAACACCTCGTATTGAGGTGTTTTTTCTTTAATGATTATTGATAATACAAAATCTATATCTCTTTGCCGGCAAATTGGCTATTGTAAAGAGACGCATAAAAACCGTCTTTTTCCAGCAATTCGTCGTGTGTGCCTTTTTCTACGATATTGCCATCTTTCATGACAAGAATCATATCAGCATTTTTGATTGTAGAAAGTCTGTGCGCGATAATGAAAGAAGTACGACCTTCAGTCAATTTGTCCATTGCTTTTTGGATTTGCAACTCAGTACGAGTATCAACACTACTTGTCGCCTCGTCCAAAATTAGCATAGGGCTATTATGTACCATAGCACGAGCGATAGTAAGTAATTGTTTTTGACCTTGGCTTATATTAGCTTTTTCGTCCACTATCATATCATATCCACCAGGAAGCGATCTTATAAAGTGGTCGATATGTGCAAAACAGCAAGCATTTTCTATCTCTTCTTTAGTAAGTCCATTTGTGCCATAACTAACATTGTCACGTATAGTACCCTCAAACAACCATGTATCTTGAAGCACCATACCAAAGAGACTTCTTACTTCCTCTCTTGACATATCCTTTATCGACACACCATCAATCAAAATATCACCACTGTTTATCTCATAAAATCTCATAAGTAGATTTACAAGTGTGGTTTTGCCTGCACCTGTAGGTCCTACAATTGCCACTGTCTGACCCGCTTTAATTTTTGCACTAAAGTCATGAATAATAGTTTTGTCTGGCAAATAACCAAAGTTTACATTCCTAAACTCTATATCACCTTTCACATCATCCAGCATTTTGACCTTATGCTCTACCTCTTGTTCCTCTTCGTCCAAAAAGTCAAAAACACGCTCTGCAGCAGCCGCAGTGGATTGGATTGTGCTAGATATATTAGCAATATTTCCTACTTGATTATTGAATGTGCGAAGATATGTGATAAAGGTAACAATCGTTACTGCAAATACAGGGTTATTGTTTTTGATTGCAATATATGCTCCAAGCACACATACCGCTACATATGCTAGGTTTCCTATAAAGCCCATTACTGGGTGCATAAGGCTACTAAAAACTTGCGCTTTATATCCACAATTAAATAAATCTGAGTTTGTTTTTTCAAAATTCTTTTGTGCTTTTTCCTCACCATTAAATACACTTACGACATTGTGCGCCGAATATATTTCTTCTATTTGTCCATTGATATTACCAAGTTCTTTTTGTTGGCGCACAAAGTATTTTTGAGAAAATTTTGCAATAATCAATACTAGTCCTGTAGATATTGGCATTATAGCGATTGCTACAAGTGTAAGCAATGGACTATTGACAAGCATCATAATCACCGCACCGACTATCATTGTCACACTTGTAATGATAGAACTAAGACTATTGCTAAGACTTTGACCAAGTGTATCGACGTCATTGGTAATACGGCTTAAAGTGTCGCCAAAACTTGTAGTATCAAAATATCTCAAAGGAAGTCTATTGATTTTTTTGGAAATATCATTACGATATCTTTGTGTAACCCTTGAAGTTATGCGCGCCATGATAAGTCCTTGTACATAATTAAGGATTGCCGAAAGCACATACATAACAATAAGTACTATTCCATAGTATGCGATTTTGCCCATATCTATAGACATTTTGCCAATAACTATTGTCTCGCCTATCTTTTTCACTATGGTAGGCGCAACAATATTAAATGTAGTCGACGCAACAGCAAATGCAAGCGCCATAATAATAATTATGTAATGACCTTTGAGAGAGCCAATCAATGACTTCATACTCTTTTTAAAATTCTTTGGTTTTTCAAAATTACCTGGGCCACGACCGCCCGGACCTTTACGCATTGGCATGCTTTTTTGAGAAGTTTTTTGTTTTTCCATTACTCCAACTCCTCCTTTGATAATTGAGACAATGCAATCTCGCGATATACCTCGCAGTCGCGCATCAATTCTTTGTGAGTACCTACACCTACCATTCTACCACTATCAAGCACTACTATTTTGTCAGCGTCCATGATTGTACCTACTCTTTGCGCAACTATTACTTTTGTAGCGTCTTTAGTATATTTTGCAAGAGCTTTTCTAAGTGCTCGATCTGTTTTGTAATCTAGTGCCGAAAATGAGTCATCAAACACATATATTTCGGGATCCTTTGCTATTGCACGTGCAATACAAAGTCTTTGTCGCTGACCACCCGAAACATTTGTTCCGCCTTGTGCGATTTCATATTTCAAACCACCATCTAGTTTGTTTACAAAACTTGCTTGAGCTACCTTTAGACATTCTTTCACTTTATCTTCAGAAATGTCTTCGGCTCCATACTTGATATTTTCCTCAATAGTACCACGAAACAATATTCCTTTTTGTGGCACAAAACCAATTTTGTCGTTTAGTGATTTTTTAGAATATTCTTTTACATTCTTTCCATCTACCAATACTTCCCCGAAAGTTGTGTCAAAAAATCGCGGTATAAGATTGATAAGCGTGCTCTTTCCGCTTCCTGTAGAGCCAATAAATGCGATTGTTTGCCCTTTCTCAACTACAAAATTGATATCTTCCAGCGTATTAAGTTCTGCATTAGGATACCTGAAAGACACGTTTCTAAATTCTACCTTGCCTTTTACTTTTGTATTGCCGTCAAAATCGCCTTGTACTATTTTATTTTGTGTTTTTAGCACTTCATTGATACGTTTTCCACTAACAATTCCACGCGGCATCATTACTATTACTGCCGACAAAAACATAAAGCTCATAAGGATATGCATTCCGTATTGGGTAAACGCAACAAGATTTTCATACATCAATGAGCCACCATTGATTAGCGATGCTCCCAGCCAGTATATACCAAGAATCAGACCATTGGACACAATGTTCATGAATGGGTCCATAAAACTCATTACTTTTCCAATAAAATAATAAAGTTTTGTTATGTCATTATTCGCTTCTTCAAATTTGGCTTCTTGTACTTTTTCGGTATTATAGGCACGTATTACTCTAAGACCAGTAAGATTTTCTCGAGCGACCAAATTGATACGGTCAGTTTTCTTTTGCATACCCTTAAATGCAGGAACTGCTGTAAAAAATACAATTCCAAACAATACAAACAACAAAACAACAGCCCCTGCTGTCAACCATGTAAGCTCAATACTGCTATTAACAACTTTGACAATTGAGAAAATCGCCATAGTAGGAGCCATAATCATCATACGCAAGGACATTTGAAGTGTATTCTGAACTTGAGTTACGTCATTGGTGCTACGTGTAATAAGACTCGCTGTGGAAAATTTATTGATTTCCTCTTGTGAAAAAGAATTTACTTTTCGGAAAATATTTCCTCTAAGCCTAGCAGCAAATTTCGCAGCGACAATTGAAGACAATGTATTTGATGCTATAGCACATACAATACTCAATGCCGATACCGCAAGCATTCCTTTTCCAGTCTCCCAAATTGATGCAACAGTATGACCCATTTGCACTTTACCAATAAGTTCTGCCATGTAATCGATAAGTTCCATCTCAAAATATACTCGAGTCACTATCAATCCCACAATAAGCACGATAAATATATAGTCATACCACTTAAGATTCTTCAGCATTTCTCCCCCTTCTTACAATTAAAATGCACTTTACTTAAAGCTGTAAAGTGCGTTTTTACTCTATATTCTTATGATTTGTTTTACAATAAATTTACAAAATATGTCAACAATTTTTCTTCATTTATATGACAAATATTATATTATTTACGTTATTATATATTATTTTACTGACCTTAAAATATAATAGCCCTTATCTCGCTCCAAAATCTCACAATTGCCAAAGACAGAAATCATATGTTTTTTCATACTCTCCATTCCATGCGATTTGCGAATGACAAGTACCATATGTCCGTTTTTTTTCATTTTTTCATATCCACCACTTACCACACTAAACAATATTTCTTTCCCTACCTTGATTGGTGGATTGGTGACAATATAATCAAATTGGCCGTCAATATTGTCGTATAAATTACTCTCAATAATTTCTGCAGAGACCTTATTATTTTTTATATTTTCCAATGACAACTCTACACATGTCTTATTTACATCTGCCATTATAATATTTATATTTGGATATTCGGTCTTAAGCACAACACCAATTACACCGACACCACAACCAAAATCTAGCACATTGCCTTCAAGATGTTGGTAATTATCCAGTACGGCATTAAGCAAAACCCTTGTTCCGTCATCAATTTTGTCTTTACTAAATACACTATCGACCGACTTAAATTTATATGTTTTGCCTCCAATAGAGTCGCTATAAAAGAAATAATCTTCTTTTTTATGTTCTTTTGATATGAAATAATGCTCCATATATCTCCCTTTAAAAAAACAACACAATAAGTGTTGTTATTTTTATATCAAATTATAGATTTTTTAGCAATGGATTAGGTGCGTCTACGCAAAAACTCCAAAATATTGTCCATTTTGCGCTCAATTGTTTTTTTCTCACGAGCTGTACGATAATATGCTGGATTTTTCTCTTTCATCTCAAGCAAGTATTCGTTTACTTCTTCTTGACCTTTCTCGGTGATTTTGTAATAAATGCCACGTTTGTCTTGCTCGTTTTTAGTCTTTTCTATAACACCCTCTTTTAAAAGACCACGACAAAGAAGTGTAAGATTGCTCTTAGCAATACCCAGTCTTTTTATAAAATAATTTGGTGACAAAGACTCCTCTTGTGATAATAAAAATAAAAAACGTGTACGAAGTGTCAATGAACATTTTTTACTATTATTTGCCTTGTCAAAACCATCACAAAGTTCTTCAAGTTTGATACGCAAATCAAGTAATTGTTGTTGTAATCTTATATCTTCCATATACTTCCTCTAATGTTGTTTTATCAAAATTTCTTAGTTATTATAATATAATTATTGTCAAAAATCAAACATTATTGAAAAATATTTATGTAAAGATTTTACCAATTTCTCACTTAGCCCTAAAATAAGCCATATTTTGAATATAAAAAATATTTTTTTGTATCTTTTAAGTTTTGCAATTACTTGTTTCAAATGGTTTTGTAAATAAAATACAAAGATGTATAATATAACAAATGGAGAAAAATATGTTGAGAAAAACTAAAATCATAGCGACCATTGGTCCTAGTTGTGACAATTATAAGACTATAAAAGAAATGGTACAAGCAGGGCTTAATGTGGTGCGCCTTAATATGAGTCATGGCACACGCGAATCCCATCAGGTAGTAGTAGACCTTGTAAAACAGCTACGTAAAGACTTAAATATTTCGCTTCCTATCATGATGGATAATCGTGGACCCGAAATACGTGTGAGAAAGTTTAAGGAAGGTAGCGTAGAAATACGTCGTGGCCAAACTTTTATGTTTACAAGTAACAATATCGTAGGAGACGAAAATAGAGTTTCACTAAGTTATCCTGAGATAATAAAAGATATCAATATTGGCGACAAAATACTTGCTTGCAATGGACTTATATCTTTTAAGGTAATAGACAAAACAAAAGACGCCGTACTTTGTAAAGCCCAAAACAGTGGAATATTGTCCAATCACAAATCTTTATTTTTACCAAACACCAAATTGAATATCCCATACCTAAACGAAGAAGACATGAAAGATATCGAGTGGGCTGCTAAAAACAATCTTGAGTATATGGCATGTTCGTTTATAAACAAAGCACAAGATATTGAGGACGTAAGAAAATATATTGCAAAACACAACGGACACATGGACCTTATTGCAAAAATTGAAAGCAAACAAGGCGTGAAAAACTTAGATGAGATTTTGGACGCAAGTGACGGTGTTATGGTAGCTCGTGGTGATTTAGGCGTGGAAATACCTCTTCAAAACTTACCTAAAATACAAAAAGAAATCATATTCAAAACCCAACAAAAAGGTAAATTTTGCATAACAGCCACAGAAATGCTTGAAAGTATGATACATTCCCCAAGACCTACTAGAGCAGAAACAAGCGACGTAGCAAATGCTGTTTTTGACGGAACAAGCGGAATTATGCTATCGGGAGAAACGGCTGTGGGAAAATATCCTGTAAGTGCTGTACGAATCATGAGCGAGATTGCAAAACAAGCAGAAAAAAGTTGTGATTACGATAAACGATTTAGGGAATTTAAATTTACAGCAAAAAATTTCTCTGACGTAATCTCGTACAATACAGTATCTTGTAGTTTTACAACCAACAATAAAGCAATCATGGTGCTTAGTGACAGTGGAAGAAGCCCTCGTATGATTTCGAGATTTAAGCCCGACTCACCTATCATTGCAATAACCGACAATAAAGATGTTTATCAAAAATTAAATATGCTTTGGGGCATATATCCGGTACTTTCTACCCTACCTCAATTACAACTTAATGCGATAATCAATATGTGTAATGAGGTTGCTAAAAGCGAAGGCTTTGCAAATAAAAACGACGTAATAATAATTGCAAATGCAAGCAGATACAATGAAATTGATACAGACTTTATAAAACTTCATGTAGTAAAATAAAAACAAAACCCACCGAATTGGTGGGTTTTTTATACATCATTAAATTAAAGCACTATTACGCACACTAAGAAAATCACCACAAGACAGAACGCAACAAGCATTATGTTTTCCTTAATATAATTGAAGATTGCGCCAATCACATTAGAGTGATACACTACTTTTCCTACAAAAACATCAGGACTTACTGTTTGGGTATTATCAAGAGCGATAGTAGGATTGTCTCCGCGAGCTATCCAATATGTTTTTGTCTCGCCATTCACTTCTACTTCTTTAGAGCCAACAACCCTATGGGTAAATGTAGTTGCACCGGCTCCCCAAGTAACAACATCATTTATCTCGACATCTTCATAATAATCACATGGTGCAAGTAGGATTATGCAACTTTTTGTCTTGTATGTAGGCTCCATACTAGAAGTAACTACAAATTTTACTTTAAATCCCGCAAGCAAAGCAACGGCAAAAGTAACTACCATGCCAATAACTATCGATAATGCAACCACTTTAATCCAGTGTGCAACTTTATTTTTCTTTACAAATACGTTGTTTGTCATAATGCCCTCTTTTTGTACTTGATTATTATAACAAATTTAGACGCAAAGACAAAATCAATACACATGATTAAAAATTATTTTTACACTATTTCAATTTGAAAATTTTACCAAAGACAACTATATATTCTGTCAACAACAAAATTACAGATGCATATATCAAAATTCAAACAAAACAATAGTATACATTTGAATCTTTGGACAAACAAAAAAGAAGGCGATTGCCTTCTTTTTTTAAGCTGCGATAATATATGGAGGTAATGTATTGCTTGTCAATCCATAATTTTCATTGATTACAAAACGAACTGTAAGTTCTTCATAATCTAATGTGTTTTGCTCAGATATGCTACCATCTACATCAATTCCGCTTAGTATGTATGCCACTATCAAATTGGCATTTCCACTATCAGAATACAAAATACTACTTACCTCGCTCGAACTCACATCACCATTGCCTGCGTTTCCGCCTGAAATGGAAGTAAGTGGAGTGTTTTCGTATAGGTCTGTAAAGTCGTCAGCTGCGCAAGATAATACAAATCCTACTATCGAGCCAATACGAGTCTCTGGAGTCTCTGAATTGTGGTTGATTGTATTAACAACAACATAACTATCCTTAATCTTTCCGGTATTTGTATTGTCATTATATGTTTCATTGTATCCAATCAAACCACCAAAATAGATGTTTGATTTATTATTGTATTCGGTATTGATTGTATCCATGAATACAAAACTTGATGTAATGTTACCTTTATTTCTACCTACCAAACCACCAAAGTATGAGAATACTGATTGAATAGATACACCATTTTCTCTAATATATCCTATGACATTGATTTGTGCTTGAGCATTACTGAAGAGAATACTAGCATCAGCATTGTTTTCAAATGCGATTCCACCGATATTGTTGGCTTTAATAGATGTTGTATTTTTTACAGTACAATTATAAATCTTGCTATTTTCGTCCACGTAATTATTGCTGTAAGTAATTCCGCCGACATATCCCGCACAATTAGAACCTGTAGAAACAGCTTCTATGATACTCTCTACAGCACAATTTTCCAAAGTTCCGTAGTTGTTGATAGAGATGCCGCCTATTTTAGCATCTTTATTATTGGAATGTAGATATATACCAGTAATAGTAATATCTCCTGCGCTTACCTTGATATCTTTCTCGGCATTCAATTTTACATTACAACCTAGAATTTTACCGTAGTTGTTTTGTGCAATTCCGGCAAATGTAAGATTTTTGTATGCAAAACCATATGCACTTCCCTCAATAGTCAAATTCTTCACTTGACCATAATTGTTTTGTGTAATAATTGCCATATTTAGGGTATTGTTTTGATTATTGATATCCACAACACTTGAAATGTTTTCAAAATTTATTCTCTCAATAATACCATTTTCACCAATTGTATTGAATAGAGAAGAGTTGTTTACACCATTTGCAAGTTTGTTTGGAACAACAAGATTCGAAACTGTAAAGCCAAATGCATTGATGTGTCCATCAAATTGTGCAATTTGTGTCCATGACACACCTTGCATATTAATATCATTCATAAGTACAACATGTGAAGTAGGACGATATTGAATATTGGTAAACATTTTTGCAAGTTCGGCATTATTGTTGTAGTCATGATAAATCATGTATGGATCTTCTTCTGTACCTGTACCAGCATAGAAAAGCTCGTTGTTGGTTATGGTGAATACTGGAGTGTAGTCAGAAGTCGAATTTGTAGTGTAATATCTAAGTTTGATTTGCACTCCTGGAGTAATGTAAGGACAATAGAATACTTCGTCTTTGCCTTCGCTATACTCCCAAGTATAACTTATACCTTCAGTCACTGCCACTTCGTCGCGAGTATTGGTTCCTGCATCAAACACATATGTGCTTGCGTATACTATTACAATCTCGACATTGTGTGCAAGGCTATTCTCATTTACTACAGTTTTTTCATTGATTGTGTCGCCATATTTAGCGCCACCTTTCCATCTAATAACACCTTTATCATAAGAAAGTAGATTTGGGATAGCTTCTGGAATACTTACTGTATGAGATTTTGGTTCGCTCGAAGCATAACCTAAAGTCTCGACAATATTTGCATCCGCTGAATACTCTGTTGTGTTGCCCATAGCTGTAACAATAACATCTACAGTAGACACACCATAAGCAAACATCGCCTTTAGATTGAAGCATAGATACTCTGGATTTTCATTTGACAATACAAAGTACTCCGAATCATTTAATCCTGTGCTTGGATCTACATAGTAGTAATATGGGTCGCCAAGTATCTTTTCATTTTGAGGATTGTAAAGTTCGACTTTATACGCATAAGCTTCTTCATTCACTTTCCACTTAACATAATTGTCGTATCCGCAGTCATTACCTTTGTATACGCCATTTAAGATTTCATCTACTTGACTTAATTTCTTAACAAGTATTTTGCTTTCACTTGAAGACAATTGATATACACCTTCACTCTCTTCTCTGCTTTCGAATTGAACAGTCACTACATAATATCCAGCATTGCCAGACAAATTATAGGAAGTGATTGTAGGATCTACAATAGTCTCACTTTCAATAGGAGTTGTACCTATTATTCCTTCTGCATTACTAGTATATATAGATACTTTAGTGCTTGAAGATGTCAAAGTCTCACTCATATTTGTAGACCAAACCACTTTTCCATTCTCAAGATGCAATTGTGGTTCGTACATTTTCTTAACTAGCATTGGATCACAATAAAGACCATTTAGTTTTTCTGTACTTCCCGAATTGTATTTTACAGATATTTGATATTCACCTGCACCCCAATCCTTATTGAAATAGAATGAGTTATTGTTGTAGATGCTTTCAGTATTTCTTACACCATTTATAATTACAGAATAAGTGCTTGCATTTATGTTTGAATCCCAAATGATTAGATTTCCTGAATCATTGTATTCTACTCTAAGACCTGTTACTTTTGGTAATTGTTCAAAGTATCTTCTATCGCCTTGAGCATTTGCAGGTTGATTAGAATAACCATTTACAAAATAAACCATTTCACTGTTTACTTCGCGACTTTGTCCAAGAGGTGTGATTTGGATACTATATCCCAAAGTCTCTTGACCATCATCAAATTCGTCACATTCAAAGAAATTGTTGCTTGTATAGCGTGGTCCGATATTTTTTACACTATTGTCAGCAAGCAATTTGTATATCATTACTTTATAGAAATTGCAATTATCTACTGGATTCCAATAGAAATTACCATCTTGAATGTATACTTTATTTATACCCACTGTCTTAAATTCAACTGTTTTTAGTGTGGATACACATACATAACTTGGATTGTCACCATTTGCAATGTATGTTGTGTTGTTTCCGGCATATTTTACCGCTACTCTGTATCTTGTATTTCCCTCAATGCCTGCAGCTTTTGCTTTGTCATCATCAAACGAGAAATACGAGTCCTCACTATTAAGGTCAATTTTTATTACGCTCTCATCTTTCCACCAAGTATTGCCGATGGCTTGAGCGTCGCTTTCTTTCATTACGTATAGGATATGTGTAATATCTGTACTTATTGCATTTTGTCCCCATTTTACAATTCCGCCAAGAGTTGTGTCTTCATCAGAATATGTAATATCAAGTTGGCCCAAGAATGCAATTGATACTGGAGAGTAGAAATTACTACGAAGATTTAGGGTATAACCCGAATTCATATCGCCACTGAATGTACCACAAGTACATATTTTATAAGTGTATGTTATGTTTGGAGTGATTTCATTTCCACCCATATCAGCACCAAGAGTTTTTAAATCAATGACATATGCAAATTCTGGGTGGTCATCTGGCACGTAAATTTGCCATTGCAATACTACCGCCCCATCTGCAGGAATACCATATAGATAGTATTCTCTTACATAGTTGGTCACCAAATCATCTCCGTCTTTTGTTACGGTAGTAACCATATTAAATTTGATTGTTCCATTCTCCGAAACAATCCCTGCCGGAACAGTAGATTTGTATGCTGTAAGTGTTTCAGATGGTAGAGATGGCAGATATGTAGGCGCAACAGGCAGGTCACTGCCGTCCAAAATCAAATTACCGTCCTCGTCTACACAAGTTTTGTTTCCTTGTGATTGCACAACAACATCATATTTAGTAGGACTTGTTACATTATCAGTAATCTCATAGTAGTACATGATTGTGCTGTCAAAACCTACTGTATATTTGTCAGGTATTATTTCATAAGGAGTATTATTGATTGTAATAATGAAGTTCCAGTAAGGATACAACTCTTCATAGGTGTATTTTTCCTCATCTGTTTCTTCAAATGCGTCTGGATTTGATTTGTATTTATTAAACAAATCATAAGCTCTTAACAATTGGTCCATAGTCAATGAAGATATATCCACTTTCCATGTGATAAGGCCTTCATTAACCATAAGCTCGGAAACTTCAAGTGCACGATTTACAGTAAGTGTAATCGCTTTACTTGTATTTACAAGATAATAAGATGTTTCAAGGCTTAGAGGCACTACACAAACAACATAATCTTTGCTTGAGTCACTTACAAAACTATCTTTATCAAGGTCATAACTTACAATATCATTTGAATTCGAAATTGTACGGTATACGGTATTTGTACCATCTGAAATAGAAAGTTGGTATTTTTGTACACCTTCTACTTTATTCCAAGAAAGTATACCTTTTTCTACTTTTGTACTGATTTTGTCACTTACAAATGTGATTGTAATACTATTGGACAATGCCGAATCTAAATATCCGACACCTGTACCCGAAGTAGCACTACCCTTAGCATAAATAGTCACTGTATAACTTCCTTCTGTCAATGGAAGGTCCGCAATATCATAGTAATTGGTACTTTGTCCACTTACAGCAATCTCTGCTGTGTTTTCGCCGTCAGACACAAGTAAAACATAACTTGTAGCATTAGGCACAGCAGTCCAAGTCAATCTACCGCTCACACCCTCATGTGTATTGATACTCAAATCGCTTATTGCAGTAAGTTTGTTTACTGTAAGAGGTGCAGATAGATTGCTATTGATAAAGTTGGAGTTTTCCTCTGCTATTGTCATTAGTTTTAGAGTTGTGTTTTGTCCCGCAACAAGTGCAGATGGATTTAGCACAATTTCACAAACATCCCCTGTCTTAACAACATAAGCAGATGTTTCGAATAGAGTGTATGTGTCTGTTTCGGCATTGCTCAATACATATACACGATATTCTTTTGCATTTTCAACTTTGTTAAATACAATCTTGCCATTATTTACGGTCATATTAGCAGATGCAATTCTACTTACAAATTCACCGTCATTGTACTTAACAATATTCGAACTTAATATTAGATTTTCATTACCAATAAATTGTACACTAATCGAATAAGAGCCCTCTACCAATTCTTCTTTTTCATATAGATTGATAGAAACTCCTTGTTCGCAAGTATATTCAAAATCGTCACTTTCATCTTGCATGCTAACTACGATTTTTGCATACAGTGGACTGTCGCTACCAGTAATGCTTTCATAAGCACCCCAGTACAATACACCATCCGATAACCTAATATTGCTTGGGTCTGTAAGTTTTACAATAGTAATCTTTTGAGGTTCGCTATTCAAATAACCTATATCACTAGCACCTGTAGTAGAACTACCAAGCGCAACAATTGTGATTTCGTACTTTCCGCTGTCCTCAAAACTACTATTTGGAACACTATTTTGCACAACGTCGGTACCTAAAGTAGCATTGTACGCAAATCCATTGATACCATTTAGGATATAACCTTCATTATGCAATACATTACTCCAAGTAAGTTTGCCACCTACCTTAGTAAAGTCTTGCACCATGTCAAGTTTTATTACGCTTCTAACACTACTAATATTGGAATTGACGTATTCGCCGCCCAAAACTTTAATTGCAAATTTGTATTCAGTATTTGCACTAAAGCTATCAAAATTAACAACTACTTTACCATTTCCAGAGCTTACGCTCGAACTTACTGTATCACTTACAAGTGTATCGTCCATATCATACATATAGACTCTATAACCTACAGCACCGTCCACTCCATTAAATACAATTTCGCCATTTTTAACAGATAGACTTGTGCCTGAAATCTTTGAGAAAGTAAGAGTTGAAGTTTTGCCATCAATTACATTAGAGTTTTCTTTTGCAAATGCTTGCATAACTACTGAATACTCGCCACTAGCCAATTCTTCCCAAGCATAATCTCCCGCTTTTACAACAGATGGCAAATCGACAATCAAATCTTCCGATGCATCTGTTAATTGATCTTTTGAAATAGTAAGACGATAGCCCTCTGGTGAAGTTGTACTTGCTAGAGTCCATGTCATAACACCATTTTCTACTTTAGCTTTTACTTGTGGCAATACCTCTACGTCCACAATTTGACTCGGAACACTAGATAGATAGTATACTTCACTACCTGTATTATCTACACTTTGTCCAAGGGCTGTGATTTTTATTTTATTTACACCCTCAATGAAATAATCTGTATTAAGATTTGCTACCCATTGTGTCTCATTGTAAGATGTCAAATCTGCGCTTGCATAAATACTAGAATGTTTTACACCTTTTGCGTCTACTATATCCAATTGATATCCATTGTTGTTTTCAATCTTATCAAACGCAATTCTATAACTATTTTCTACGATATTTATATTTTGCACTCCGCTCAATTGAGACAGATTGACAAATAAACTCTCTACACTATCAAATTGACCCTCAATTTGTTTTACAACAGTAATTCGAGATTTTTGGGATAATGTAAATTTGTTGTAATAATTTGTGTTAGTAATTTCTTGTTTTTCAAAAACATCATCTTGATAATATTTTACAATATATGTAGCACCTTCTTCACCACTCCAATGCAAAACACCTTGATTAAGTGAATATGATGTTATTGGGGTCGAACGCAAGATAGGAGCTGGTGTATAAGTGTCAGAATTGATTACATTAGTATCATTTCCAAGTACTGTAACACTAAAATTATTGATATCCTTGATTGAATTTGGTCGATAATTATTGATATCACATACAGCAGTACTGGTATTGAATATAACTCCATAACCGAAATTGCTACTAATTTCATTCCAAGAAATAATGCCATTTTTTACGTCAATTTCACTTACACTTTCCGCCTTTGTAAATGTAAATGGCGCACATTCATTTGGTGTAGCATCAATATAGTCATCACTCACAGGCAAAACTTGCAAAGTGTAAGTCCCTGCTACCATGTCTCTTGTGCCAAAATCCAAATCTGCCTTTGTAAGGTCGATACTAATATCACTTTCCTCGATTGTCACAAAACTTGCACTTTTGGATATTGTTTGGGTTGATGTATCGCCACCTGCATTAGTAAGATTTAATACAAAGTTTTGTACATTTGTGGTATCAAGTAAAAATTTCAATACAGATTCTTTTGTAATACTTGCAATATTTGTGCTAGGAAGTTTTGTAAAACTACCTGCAAAAGTACTTATTGTGTCAAGCGCATATATTTTTGTAGCATTTGCAAGTGTCTTGATTGTATTATCTACTACATATGGTCGAATAATGACTTTAGTATATTCACCGCTTTTCAATCCCGAGATTTCTGACAAAATTATTTCTCGATTTGAAGTGGTCATAACATGATTTTTATCATTACTTACAGTAGTCGCTTTATTTACGAAAATCAATTCGTAGAAAAGTTTTGAAATAAGTGTATTATCCACACCAAGACTTAATAAATCTGATGTTCTGATTGTAAGTTTGTTTTGAAGATTATCTATTGTACCTGTAAGATAACCTAGTTTTGTAAATGAAAATTCTTCACTTGTCGAAAATTCGCCCGACATAGTGTTTTGAGGATTTCCTTCTGCCCTAACTACAACAGTATAATTTCCCATAGCATAGTCAAAATCACTTACAGTAGACAAATCCAATGAATTAGTTTTTGAAATCACAGGATCACTATTATTGTTTATATAAATAGCATAATTTGTAGCGCCTTCCACTCTATTCCATGTCAAAATACCATTTGTGGACACGCCATTGCTATTGTTTACAATCTTTATCTCAGTAGGAGCTACAAGGCGATTGATAGTGCGAGATTGAGAATATGCACTACTAACCATATATGTAGGAACACCCTCTATTACAGTAGGAACATCTCCTACTACATTGTCTTTAAAGTGTAATGCCCTAACACTTACTACAAAACTATCCTCGTCAAGTATGTTTGCAAAACTATACGACAATACATTTGATTCTACCAATTGTGTTTTGCCATCTCCATACACGATTTGATAGTGGGTTGCATTCTCTACCGAAGACCATGTGATTGTGCCTTCGTTTACAGATGTAATTTCAGGTTTTGCAAGTACAGTAACATTTATTTCCGAACTCAATTCGCTATCTGCAAAATCAATACTTCCTGTAGATGCTTGCACTTTTATTATATGTGCGACTCCAGGAACAAGATTTGGAGTGTATTCATTTGTCGAAGTAGTGTACAATTGATCATCAATTAGCACATTATAACCGCCCGCATTAGCGACTGCATCCCATGAAAGTACACCATTCTCAAGTTTTAGATTTTGTGGAGTCGAAAGTACAGTAGGAGTATCGTGAATTATTACCTTTACCATTACCGAGAAATTTCCGCTAGCGGTAGAAAACTTGATACGTGTCTCTGTGTCTGCTTCTTGGTCTTTACGATTCTTTGCGGTGAAAGTTATGGTCTTCGAATTTTCACCATCAAAAACATATCCATCTTTTGATGTCACATACGTTTCACCATCTGGAAATTCTACATAAACTTTCTTATTGGTCGCCGCTTGAGGAGTCAGCGTATATGTAAGAGTAAAATCATCTCCCACAATAGGTTCAACAGTAGTCGCTGACACCATAAGGCTTGTTACACTCACATTAGTGTCCCTCTTACAGCTACAAGCCCCGAAAATCGAGGTTGCGACAATACCAACTACAAAAGCTAATACAAATTTTAATTTTTTCATAATACACCTATTTTCCATTTTTATACTCATATTCTAACACAAAGCGACAAGCCCTCAAAACATTTTGAGATGGATTATTTATATTTATATAAATAAAGAATTTTGTGACCCATTACTTTATATTGAGTAAATAGAGAAAAAATATAAGCAAAGAAAAAGACCCGCCATAGTTTTGCGGGTCAATTTTTAATGTCTATAATGCAACAATTTCTTACAAAGATCTTTTGATGGGATAAAGAAATCCTTATATATCTCGTCAATGTGTAGATTGTCGGCAGTTGATCTCATCTTCATTTTACTGTCCACGTTATATAGCGATCCTGCACGTAATTTTTTGACGTCCTCAATATCCTCTTTATCATAGTCTACAAAACTTTGTCCACCACCATTGACACAGCCGCCAGGACATGCCATAACTTCTACAAAATGGTATTTTTTCTTTCCAGAGATAATGTCGTCCATCACTGCTTTTGCATTAGCGAGACCATTGACAATGCATAGATTTAGTTTTGTCTTTCCTGCTGTGACTTCTACTTCTTTTCTACCCTCACTTTTTCTAACTTCAAAAAAGTCTACTCTCTCCTTTTCTCCAAGAGTACTAGCTACATATCTAAGTACCGCTTCAGTCACACCGCCAGTAGCACCGAAAATAAGACCAGCACCACTATAATAAGATAATGGCTTGTCCCAATCAGCTGGGGTTATGTTTTGATAGTCTATATTACTGTCCTTAATAAGACGTGCAAGTTCGCGAGTGGTAATAACAGCGTCGACATCTTTTCCACGTTCTTTCTCGCCTTTCTTTGCTGTACATGGCATTATGCCAACAACTTTGATTCTATCTTTATTTATTTTCTCTTTTTGCGAATAATAATTTTTTACAATAGCACCAAGCATCTCAGTCGGGCTCTTACAAGACGATAAATGGTTTAGGTGATTCGGATAGAAATTTTGCATAAATTTAAACCATGCTGGACAACAACTACTAAACAAAGGCAAGTCTTTATTTTTCTTTATTCTCTCAACCAATTCTTTACCCTCTTCTACGACAGTAAAGTCAGCACCCATATTGACGTCAAAGACTTTGTCAAAGCCGAGTTTTTTAAGGCATGCCACCATTCGACCCTCGTCAAACGTACCTATTGGCTCACCCCATTCCTCAGCAAGTGAAACACGCACAGATGGCGCTATTTGACAAGTAACATAGTTGTTTTTGTCAGAAAGCATGTCTTTCACTTTACCTATCTCACTGTTTTCGCTTAGAGCACCTGTAGGACAAACAAGCACACATTGACCACATCCCACACATACACTTTGTTTTAAATCACGATTGAAAGCACAACCCATAAAAGTGTCATAGCCTCTTTGTTGTTTTGTCAAAGCATGTACAGCTTGTGTATTGCTACATATATTAGCACAGCGACCACATAGTATACATTTATTATTATCTCTTACAATACAAGGACTGGTATTGTCAATCGCATATCTTGTCTTAAAACCGATGCGGTCAATTTTGTATTCTTCAAAAAGTTTTTGCAAATGACACTTGCCATTTTTATTACAGCGCTCACAATCATAATGATGATTGGACATAAGCATTTTTAAAGTGTTTTTTCTCGACCTTAACACTCTCTCACTATGGGTAAAGACTTCCATTCCGTCACTTACTCTGCATGAGCAAGCAGGGAGCAATCTTCCATTTATCTCGCACATACATATGCGACAATTACTATCATGGCACACATTTTTCAAATAACATAATGTCGGGATGTTGATTTTGTTTCGTCGCGCAACCTCAATAAGCAATTCGCCATTTTTTGTCTCGACAGATTTTCCATTTATCTTAATCAATGTCTACCTCCTTTCATGACAGCACCAAAACGACATGTTTCTTTACACTTGCCACATTTTATACATATATTTTGGTCAATTTCAAATGGTTTTCGGATTTCACCGAATATTGCATTTACAGGACATGCTCTAGCACATGCACTACAACCAATACATTTGTTTTTATCAATTTCATATTTTGCAAGCGCCTTGCACACTCCCGCAGGACAACGTTTTTCTTTTATATGTGCAATATACTCATCACGATAATATCTTAGTGTGGACAAAATAGGATTTGGGCTGCTTTGTCCAAGACCACAAAGCGAATTTTCTTTTATATACAAAGAAAGTTCTTCTAATTTGTCAAGGTCTGACATTTCTCCCTTGCCATCACAAATACGAGTCAAAATTTCAAGCAATTGACGATTACCAATGCGACAAGGCGTACATTTACCACAACTTTCATTGCAAGTAAAATCAAGAAAGAATCGAGCAAAATCCACCATACAGGTGTCCTCGTCCACAACAATCATACCACCTGAACCCATCATTGAGCCAAGTTTTTGCAAACTTTCATAGTCGATTGGAGTGTCAATGTATTCTTTCGGAATACAACCTCCGCTAGGTCCTCCCATTTGCACCGCTTTAAATTGTTTGCCATTAGGAATACCACCACCAATATCATACACAATTTCTTTTATTGTTGTGCCCATTGGAAGTTCGATAAGTCCTGTATGATTGATTTTTCCAGTAAGAGCAAAAACTTTTGTACCTTTACTAGTCTCTGTTCCGATTTTTGAAAATTTGTCTCCACCATTCAATATAATATAAGGTATATTTGCGTAGGTTTCCACATTATTAAGCAGTGTAGGCGAAGCATTATACCCCGATACAGCAGGATATGGAGGTCGCACTCTTGGCTCTCCGCGTCTACCTTCAGCACTATTAAGAAGAGCTGTTTCTTCTCCGCACACAAAAGCACCTGCACCAAGTTTTATACCAAGGTCAAATGAAAAATTGGTCCCAAATATATTTTTGCCAAGCAAGTTTAGTTTTTTCGCTTCATTTATAGCTTTTTTCAATCTCTCATGCGCCAATTCATATTCAGCTCGGATATAAACATAACCCTTGCTTGCGCCTATTGCATAACCAGCTATAGCCATAGCCTCAATCAAGGCTTGCGGATTGCGCTCGACAATACTTCTATCCATAAATGCACCTGGATCGCCCTCGTCGCAATTGCAGAAAACATATTTTTGTTTTGCTTGACTTTGACGAGTCAAATCCCACTTTTTACCAGTAGGAAAACCTGCGCCACCTCTTCCTCTAAGACCGCTTCTTTTTACCTCATCAATCACACTTTCGGGCGACATTTTTGTAAGCGCTTTGTATAGAGCTTTGTAGCCATCAATAGCAATATAATCTTCTATATTTTCTGGGTCTATAAGCTCACCATCTTTTAAAGCGATAAGGTGTTGGAGTTTGTAAAAATTAAGGTCGCTCTTTTTTACTTTTGGCAAACCTTCTTCTCTTAGCAGAAATTCTTCTACATATTTACCTTGCATAATGTGTTGTTGGACGATTTTGTCCACTTTTTCAGAGGTGATATTGCAATAAAAAACCTCGCCAGGATTTACAATAACAATAGGCCCATACGCACAAAGTCCAAAACACCCAGTTTTGTTTACCGAGACACTATTTATATGGTTTTTCTTCAATGATTTTTGAAATGCCGATATCACATCATCACTCTTGCTACTTTTACAGCCCGAACTTGAGCACACCATAATCTCAAAGTGTTTTTTGGATACATTGCGTCGCACATCAATAATAGGTTTTCTTTTTAATTTTATATTTTCCAATTCTTTAAAATCCATATTCCACCTACTTCAGATTTTCCAAAATTCCCTTTATTTGGTCGCGTTTTACTTTTCCATGCACCTCACCATTGACAGTCAATACCGGCGCCATACCACAACAACCCACACAACGAGTATTGGTCAAAGCAAATTTTCCGTCTTTTGTACTCTCGCCCATTTTAATATCAAGAGTCCTTTCAAGTTCTTCTACAAGACCGTCTGCACCTTGAATAAAACACGCAGTACCCATACAAACATCAATATTATATTTTGCCTTTGGTGTAAGACGAAACAATGCATAAAATGTAATTATGCCATAAAGTTCTGCTTCGGGCACATTTAGAGCCTTTGATATCTCACTCAAAAATTCTTCCGGAACATAACCAAAACATTCTTGCACCTCTTGAAGACAATGTATGGCTTCGTTTTGTTTGTTTTGGTACTTTTTCAAAATTTTCACTAATTTGGATTTTGCACAATCTTTACAAGTATTCATTACAGACTCCTCAAAATTTGTTTTAGTATAACATAGTTTACTTATTTTCCAAAAAAAATATAAAGGTTTTGGCCTAAGATTTGTCAAAGAATATTTGTTGTGTTATACTTAAAAAAACACAGGGTGATTTTATGAAAATAGGTTTTGACAGCAAAAAGTATTTTCAATTGCAAACAGAAAATATCTTAAAACGCATTAAAAGCTTTGACAATAAGCTATATATTGAGATTGGCGGAAAACTTTTCGACGATTTCCACGCATCACGCGTTTTGCCGGGATTCCAACCAGATGCAAAGGTAAAAATCCTGAAAAACCTTAAAGATAAATGCGAAATACTATTTGTTATTAGTGCAATTGATATCGAGAGAAACAAGATACGCGCAGACTACTCCATAACCTACGATATGGATGTTTTGCGTCAAATCGACTGCCTTAGAGCTGAAGGACTTTTTGTTTCGGGCATTGTCATAACCCTTTTTGATGACCAACCAGCTGCAAAGGTATTTGCCAATCGTCTTCTAAGACGCAACGAAAGAGTCTACTTTCATAAATTCACCAAAGGTTATCCTACCGACGTAGACACAATTGTAAGCGACGAGGGATACGGCGCAAATCCATACGTAGAGACCACACGCCCTCTTGTTGTTGTTACCGCACCCGGTCCAGGAAGTGGAAAGATGGCGACCTGTCTGTCTCAGCTTTATCACGAGTACAAACGCGGAGTAAAAGCGGGTTATGCAAAATTCGAAACCTTCCCAGTATGGAATTTAGAATTAAAACACCCAGTAAATGTAGCCTATGAGGCAGCTACCGCTGACCTAAACGACGTCAATATGATAGATAGCTTTCATCTAAATGCTTATGGCAAAACAGCCGTAAATTACAATCGTGATTTGACAGTCTTTCCAGTAGTGCGAAACATACTTCACAAAATTACAGGCAATGATAAATACTACCAATCGCCTACAGACATGGGCGTCAATATGATTGGATATGCAATCACTGACGATAAAGTCGTGCGTGAAGCAAGCCTTGACGAAATAATCCGACGTTATTTTAAAGCAAAGTGCGAGTACAAAAAAGGCACAACTCCATATGATACTGTAAGACGAATAGAATTTTTGATGGGTGAATGGAAGATAACTCAAAATCGCCGCAAGGTAGTAGAAGTAGCAAAGAAAAAACATAAAGAAGTCGGTGCTCCTGCTGTTGCGATACAATTAAACAACGGCAAGATTATCACGGGCAGAAGCAAGGACTTAATGACAGCAAGTGCCGCTTGTATTCTAAATACCATTAAGTATTTGGCAAAAATCGACGATTCAATAAAACTCATTCCTGCCAGTATGCTTGAGCCAGTATTAGAATTTAAGCGCAATAAATTAAAAATCAAAAATGGACAATTGACACTAAAAGATGTATTGATGATGTTGTCCATAAGCACCACATTAAATCCAATGGCAAGTGTCGCACTCGCACAATTGGATAAATTAAAAAACTTAGAAGCACATTCTAGCTTTATTCTAAACAATTCTGATCAAAATACTCTTAGTGCACTTGGTATCAATATAACAATGGAACCGACATTCTCTAGCAAATCATTATATAATCAAGAATAAAAAAACACCGCATCATGTGGTGTTTTTCATTTAAGCAATATATTAAATTTCACAAAGTATAGACAACACAGAAAGCAAGACTCCATTTAATATAATCATACTCAGCACATATTCTAATGAATTATGTAAAATAGCAAAAGCTAGACAAAAAAGGAAGTTTAGATTATTACCAATCGATTACTTTGTGCGTCCTGCTTTTAACATCATCATAATATTCAAAATATTTTTCTTTATCACGTTTGGTTTTTGCAAGTTCTTGTTGTCTTTTAATCTCAGCGTATGTGAGCTTTTTCTTATTGTCCTTTTTCTCCATATTGTCTCCTATTTAAAAAAGTCGAGAAATCTCGACTTTCTTTTTATTATCCAAGCAGTGCAGGAAAACTAAATCCCACTACAGCAGCGGCCAATACACAGTACAAAACAAATAGTATTAGTCCCCTACGGCATGCGAATGAGAATCCCACAACAATCAATGTAAACATAACAGCATATTCTTTTATAGTACGAAGCGTATTCAGAAAACCGCTAGGCAAAAATTGTACTATACCATCATTGACAAACACCAATCCTAAAAGGACAACGGATAAAAATGCCATGATTTGACCAATAACTGTAAATATTTTACTAAAATTTCTTAATACCAACATTATGTTTACCACCTTACACCTAAATTAAATCAATTTTTTAAATAATTGTCAATACATTCAAAACATTTTATAGATATATTCACATCAAAAATTGATATGCTCGCTAACAAATATTTTATTCAAGAAGTGTCTCATACATATCAAGTATTTCAGGATATCTATACAAATTGTTTATTTTATCAATCCTATTGTGTGTCGCAAGTGCGCCTCGCTTAAAATCATATTCTTCCCCGTCAGACACATTTGGATATTTCCATTCTATTACATTGTTGGCAAGCAAAAACTTATCATTAAAATACGGCGCTCCACTTATGTTGGATTGAAAAACATTTGTATTCTGATCAAAAATAGAGTCACCATAATAAAAACACGGATTATACCCTACCCCCAAAACATCAAATAAGGTAGGAAGAAGATTGAAGGTGGAAGTAAATTTAGTCATTTCATCATCACCCATTATGTCATAATATTTACTACTTAATTTTGTATCAAGAATAGCACAAGGTATCTTGTAGAGCGAGGTATCATATGTCGAGTTGGAATAGTCCAAACCCCTCATGTAATAAGCAAGTCCATTATAATAACAATTATGATCTGCAAAAAATAATATCGTAGTAGTATCATAGAGTGTCAAATTTTTACCTTCACTATCACAAATATCCGTCATTGTATTTTTCAAATTATTAATCAAAATCCCCACCATTTTATCTACGTCCATAGCAGCAGACTTGTACCACAGAAAGTAATTTAGCATTTCTTCATCTTCAGGTATTTCAAAACCCATATCTTCTAAAAACACACACATATTGTCATAATGTCCGCCGTTTTTGTCTTTATCTGCGGTCAATATGTCATAATATATTTGCAATTGAGGGCGGGGTTGATGATTGCCATGCATTGTTATTAGTGAGAAATGAGTAAATAAATTGCCGGAAGATTGTCTATTTACACTATTAGTCATTTTATCAAAATAACGACTCATAACTTCACTATCAAGGGTCCAATTTTTCCATTCATAAAATGGATTTTTATTATCTTCATCAAAATCGACCCAATGGGTCAGCTGGTCCATTTTTTCAAGTCCAATCACTTCATCAAAACCCGCTTTTGAATGAGTTATGTTTCGATTGTAATACCAACTACAATAGTCATGATAATAGGAAGTATTATATCCTATCTCTTTAAGTTTTGCAGGCAATGTAAATTTCGTATCTTTTGAGAAAAGCTGCATCACTTCGTCACTGGCAGTATTTACGGGATATTCTTTGTCATAATTTCCGAAAAGTGCAAGACCCTCACTTATATTAGTGCGGTTGTTGGCATAAAAATTATTTAGTTTTATTGTGTCCATACTTTCAAAAAATATATTGTATAAATTGGGTGTAAAATATGGGTCTATCGCATAATATTCCATAGTCTCTAAAAGGATAGTCATCACATTATTTCCTTCCGATATCCCTGTGTAAGTCGAAGGCACATGCCGACCATTAGCCAAATACTTTGCCGTATCCCATTTCTCTTCTTCTGTTATGTTTTCTTTACTTAATATGTTTGATATGTTTTTGATATAAAATCCAAATGTTCCAAATTTTTTATAAGCATCTGTTTTGCTCGTAAGATTCTCATAAAGATATTTGTCACTTTCAAAAACATAAAAATCAGGACTATCAGAAAAGTCACTCACAAGACGACTTTGTATATGATAACCCGAAAGTCCTACAAATAGAAATATCAATGTGTAAGAAAGTATAATCGGTATGTTTTTTACTTTATAGACAAAATCGACTGTTTTCTTTTTTGAAATTTTAATGTAAATAAAAACAGATAAAATGTACAAAACAAGAATGATTGTTGTGCGTTTGTAGTCTATAAAAGATGGCTCAAATGCTCTGACACCCTCTTTTGAAAGGGCTAGCACATCCAAGGAAAACAATTCTCCCGCACCCTTCCTAATGATCAGATTTGCCACACACAACAACAACTGCAACGTATACAAAAACCAAAAAATAATGCTTTGCAAAATATAGTTTTGCGCAAGATAAATTATTGCGACAATAATCAAAATTGCACACAAATCAAAATAAAAATATTTTGGGAATACGCCAAAGTCCATACACATGAAAAAAACAATCTCCAACAATATTGCCGAGACGGCATAAAGCAGTATTAGTTTTGTACTTTTATTCATAATTTTCATTTTGTCATCAATTTTCCAATACACTTATTCTAAACATAAGTTTTACTAAAGAAAAATATATAAAAGTCGTTTTCCTTAGAAAGATTTTGATTCTTTAAAAAAACGACAAAACCCTCTCCAACATCTACAAAATCCGCACAACACACGTTTTTATGAGTTGAGGAAAAGCATATATTGACAAATATTATTGCCAAAAAGTGTTTATGGTGGTATAATTTGCGTATATTTGAGGAGAAATTATGCGCGAATATAATTTTGAAGAGATAGAAAGAAAATGGCAAGAAAAATGGGCAAAAGAAAAGGCTTTTAAAGCCATTGATTTTCACCCTACAAAACCTAAATACTATATGCTTTACGAATTTCCAAATGTAAGCGGAAATCTACACATGGGACACCTAAAAGGTACAGTACCTTCAGACGCACTGGCTCGTTATAAAAGATTTTGTGGCTATAATGTATTGTTTCCTATTGGCGGTGATGCTTTTGGACTTCCTGCTGAAAATGCAGCAATCAAATATGGTATCAATCCTAAAAAATTTGTAGCAGACGGCTTTAAAAACATAACTGACCAATTTGTAAGACTTGGTTTGTCTTTCGATAGAGAACGCTCATTCTGTACAAGCGACGAAGACTATTACAAATGGACTCAATGGATTTTCATGCAATTGTACAAACACGGAAAGGCATACAAAGAATATGGCACTGTAAATTTTTGTCCTAATTGCAAAACCGTATTGTCAAATGAAGATAGCCAAGGCGGAAAATGCGACAGATGTAATGGTGCTGTCCAACAAGTCGAGCGCTCTGTTTGGTTTTTGAGAATGAAGGAGTATTCGGAAAAGCTTCTTGGTAATGTAGACAGAATACAAATGAACGAAAACCTTAAAGAACAACAACGCAACTGGATTGGCAAAAGTGAAGGAATGCAAGTGAAATTTGGTCTTGTAGATGAAAAAGACAACAAATTGGGCGAAATTGAGATATACACAACTTGCATTGAGACAATCTATGGCGTAACTTTTGTAGTTGTTGCTCCAGAAAATCACTTAATCGATAAATATACAGATGTTATTCAAAACATGGCTGATATCGAGGAATATAGAAGAAAAACCTCTTTGCGAAGCGAGTTTGACCGAATGAGCGACACCAAGACAAAGACTGGCTGTGAAGTAAAAGGTTTGTACGCAATCAATCCTCTTACAAACAAAAAAGTAGCCGTATATCTTGCTGACTTTGTGCTTGCCAATTATGGTACTGGCGCGGTAATGGCCGTTCCGTCTCACGACCAAAGAGACTATGACTTTGCAAAAGCATTTGATATCCCTATGATTCAAGTAATAGAAGGCGATGTAAGCGAAAAAGCGGTTGAGAAAACCGAATACATACCTCTTGATAGCCGACTTATAAATTCGGGCGAATTTTCGGGCATGACTATCAGTGAGGCAAAACCTAAAATGTGCGAAAAAGTAATAGATATGGGCGTAGGATATCGTCAAATCAATTATAAAATGAAAGACTGGCCTTTCAATCGTCAAAGATTTTGGGGCGAACCTTTCCCTATTGTATACTGCGACAAATGTGGTACAGTATGTCTTGATGAAAAAGATTTACCTGTTACGCTTCCCCAAACTGATGATTATCTTCCAAATGAGACAGGCGACTCGCCTTTGACAAAGATAACCGATTGGGTAAATTGCACTTGTCCAAAATGTGGCGGAAAGGCAAAAAGAGAAACTGACACAATGCCAAATTGGGCAGGATCTAGCTGGTACTGGCTTAGATATTGCGACCCACACAATGACAAAGCTCTTGCGGATTTCGACAAACTGAAGTATTGGGGAAGTGTGGATTGTTATACTGGTGGAACCGAACACATAACTCGTCACGTACTATACGCCTTCTTCTGGCAAAACTTCTTGTATGAGATTGGAGTTGCGCCTACTCGTGACCCATTCATTAGAAAAATGGGTAGTGGTCTAATATTGGACGACCAAGGAAAGAAATTGAGTAAAAGTAGCGCTAATGGTGTACCTGCGATTGATGTTCTTAATCAATACGGCGCCGACTCTACTCGTCTTCACGTACACTTCCTTGGTGGATATGAAGACAATACCCCTTGGACTTTTGATGGAATGGCAGGAATAACAAGTTTTGTCAATCGCGTATGGAGTCTTCAAGATATGATTAAAGGCGAAGAAGTAAGTAAAGAACATATTTACGACTTAAGCAAAACAATCAAAAAAGTCGGTGAAGACTTAGAAAACTTAAGACTAAACACAGCTATTTCCTCTCTAATGATTTTCCTTAAGAAAGTAAAAGAAGATGGTTATATCACAAAAGAAGAATTGAGACAATTTTTGATTTTGCTTAATCCTATCGCTCCACACATAACAAGCGAGATGTATGAAATAGTATTTGGAAAAGACATTATCAATGAAACATGGCCTACATACGACGAGAAGAATTTGGTAAAATCCGAAATCGAATTGGCTTTACAAGTCAACAGCAAGATAATTGCGCGAGCAAACTTCTCTACTGACCTAGATGAAAAACAACTTGAAGAGATGGCTCTACAAAACGAGGAAGTCATTAAAGCCATTATCGGAAAACAAGTAGTAAAAGTTGTGGTAGTAAAAGGTAGATTGATAAATATTATCGCAAGATAAACATTACAAAATAAAAAATCTAGTCAAAAGACTAGATTTTTTCTTTTATTTGTTTTTTATTTTTACACACGACCAGTAATATTAAATACTAGTTTTGAGCATAAACATAAGTTTTGCTACTTTGAAGTTTTATTAGAGGATAGCTTGCAAGCGCTCCTTCCAAATCCGCTTCAGCTACAACAGTATTTGACAATCCTGTATTTGCTCCACCAATCATGTAATAACGATACTCATGAGCTTTAAGATTAGCAAAAGTGTTTACAGGAGTGGAAGCAAGACCACCATCTACCAATACGATATATCCATTTCCTGCCTTACTTGCAAGAGTAGGAAGATTGGCACTTAGATTTCCATTAGTGGTTTTTGCATAATAAACTTGTTTTGTCTCGCTATCATTGCTCAATTTTTTTATACCATTCTGAACAATTGTTACGTTGGCTTTGTCTGTAGCCTCGATTGTATATGGATTACCTGCTGTAGTAAGTTCTACATTTCCATCCTTACTAACAACTTTAGTATAATAATATTCGTCAACAGATTTCATGCTATTGAATGCAGAATTTAGTGTAATTGAACCTTTGACATTTGTAAATAGTCCGTTTTGATAATACTCTTTTACGTCAATATTACCATAAGTATTGTATATTACCATAGATGATGTTTCAGTCATAGTTGTTGTGCCATCATTCGCTGGCAATACACCACTTTTCTTTATAGTAATATTTGAATTTTCATTTTTAATTGATGCTTGATTGCATAGCAAATCTATAGTTATGCTACCATATATATTGTCAATACGGGTTTTGCCCATTAAATTTTTTATTACAATATTTGCATTTTCTGTGAATATAGAAACATTGTTTAGGGTTGTTGTGCCATTTTCTTTATAATGATACTTCTCCTCAACAGTTTCGGTAGCCGCTGCTGTCACCTCTTTTGTATAATTACTGCAATTTATTGTGCCTACTTGTACACCGCCTGAAGCAGATTTGAATACAAAATCTCCATTCTCACAAGTAATTTCATTTGCCTTTAGCAAGATATTATTTCCCAATATCTCAACACCATTTTTTGCTACCAAAGTATCAAAGATATAATCTGCCTTATCTGAATTAAGTACAAATTTTTCTTTGATTGTAAGCTTTGTAAAACTTGAGAAATCAAATATACCACGTTTTGTAGACAAAATAATATTATCTAAAGTTACGTCTGTCTTTGCATTGTCACCGTCTCTATCAAAACCACCAAGTGTGATATTGCCAGTCTCAGTCTTAGCAACAAGTGATTTTACTCTAAGTGGCGCATTAAATTTATTGTCATCGGTAACACTATTTTTTAGTGTTATGCTACCCTTTGTAGTAGTAATGTCACAGTAATACGAAATTTCTTTCTTTGATTCTGTCTTTGTAAAAATTTCTGGCACTACTATAACAATACGATTTCTTTCTTTATCAAAACTGATAGCACCTTCAGGATTGGCCACTTTCATATTGACAATCATGCAGCCATCTTTCATAGAAAGAGATGTAGTAACAGCAGGAGTGTATACCTTATCTGTAGATTTTACAAAACCTGTAAAGTCGCTCACTGTATAGTAATTGATTTGCGAACCTTCTTTGTCTGGTTGGATCCTAACAGAATACACACCAGAATCAATAACAAACTTTATACGAGGATTGTCATTTTCAATCGCTTGTCCATTATGCACAAAATTATTTATATTTATTGACGCAAAACGGTCAGTCTGAATATTGATATTTTTGAAAGTGTACCCAAAAAGTGACCACTTGAATAGATACATTCCGCCCAATAACAATATTCCTACCACGAATACTGCTCCTATTATCAACATAGTGTAGATAAAAATACCCTTTAGTACTTTCATATTTTAATCCTCAAACATTTTTTTTATTATATAATAATAAATTTTAAAAAGCAATTGATACGCAATATACTTTTTACTTTTTAATTACAGCCTTTATACGTCTAACGCCTGCACTACTGCTCTCTTCTTTAACAATTTTGAAAGAAACCAATTCGCTAGTATTATTGGCGTGTGGTCCTCCACAAATTTCCTTACTAACATTACCAATTGTGTAAACTTTTACACGATTGCCATATTTGCTATCAAAAATTCCAAGAGCACCTGAGTTTTTAGCATCTTCGACACTCATCTCCTCACAAGTAACAGGGATGGCTTGCTTGATTGCGTCGTTTACAAAATCTTCTACTTTTTGTTTTTCCTCAGCGGTCATTGGTTTTCCGTACGAGAAGTCAAAACGAAGTCTCTCACTTGTAATATTACTGCCTCTTTGGTAGACATCATTACCAAGATAATGCCTTAGACCAGCTTGAAGCAAGTGACAAGCAGTATGAAGTAGTATTGTGTCTGCATCATTGTCTGCAAGACCACCTTTAAAGTGACCGCTACTGCTACTACGAGCAAGTTCTTGGTGAGCCTTATACGCTTCTTCAAAGCCTTTCTCGTCCACAGTATAACCTTTTTCTTCTGCCATCTCACGAGTTATTTCTAGCGGAAAACCAAATGTTTCGTAAAGACGAAAAGCTTGTTTTCCATTGATAATATTTTCTACTACTTCACCTTTGGCCTTTGCAAATTCTTTATGTTTTTCAATATTGCTTATAACTTTCTCAAATTCTTTTACGCCTTGATTTAGTGTTTTTAAAAATTTCTCTTCTTCCTTATTCAATTCGCTCAAAATCTTCTCGCGATTTTCCACAAATTCAGGATAAAACTCTTTAAAATAATCAATATATACATCTGCAATTTGACCAAGACTGCCTTCGGCAATACCAAGAAGTCTCGAATGTCTTACTGCCTTACGTATTAGACGGCGTAGTACATATCCTGCATCTGTATTGCTAGGAGTGATACCATTTACATCTCCCAAAATAACAGTAGCAGTACGTACATGGTCAGCAATGATACGGAAAGAACGTGTCCATTCATCACCATCATCATTGTATTTTTTGCCTGACAATTCTTCAATTTTTTTCAAAGAACCCTCAAATACATCAGTCATATATACAGTCTTCACACCATTCAATACAATAAGATTACGCTCTAATCCAAATCCACAGTCTACATTTCTTTGTTTTGCTGGTATATACTTATTGTCATCAATTTTCTCGTATTCCATATATACGTCATTACCAAGCTCAACAAATTTTCCACAGTGACATGATGGATTGCAATGCTCACTACATTTAGGTTTTCCTGTATCTAAAAACATTTCACTATCTGGTCCGCAAGGTCCGCGATTTATCTCCCACCAATTGTCCTCTTTTGGCATGAAATATATGCGGTCTTTTGGCATTCCACATTCTTCCCAAAGACGTGCACTTTCCTCGTCGCGTGGTGCATACTCATTGCCTTCAAAAACAGTAACTGCCAATTGAGTAGGTTTTAGTCCAAGATACTTTTCACTTGTCAAAAACTCATAACTCCAAGGAATTTTCTTTTCTTTAAAGTAGTCTCCAAGACTCCAATTGCCCATCATTTCAAAGAATGTCAAGTGAGTGCCATCACCCACCTCATCTACGTCACCTGTGCGAATACATTTTTGAATATCACAAAGACGTTTTCCCTCAGGGTGTTTTTGTCCAAGAAGATATGGCACAAGTGGGTGCATACCAGCAGTAGTAAACAATACTGAATTGTCGTTTTCGGGAATAACAGACGCACTAGGAATAATCACGTGCCCTTTACTCTCATAAAACTCCAACCATAATTTCTTTAATTGATTTCCAGTAAATTTCATCATTGTCCTCTTTTTATACTCTATTATATTTTATATAATAGCATAATCTTTATGTTTTTTTCAACTATAAAACCGCTTATTTGCGATTATTTGTAAATAAAAAGACCTGCAATCGCACAGGTCTTTTCAAATTTGAGAGTTTATCTTTCTCTACCCGATAAATTTTAGAATATATCGTCTATTATGTCACTTTCGTCCAAAGGTGTGATTTCTGGAAGGTCTGGCGGAACATCTTTATCACTTGGCATCGGCATTGCTGGTGCATTTTCCTCTAGGCTTTGTGCATTAGCATCTTTTTCCAAGTTTTTGAATGTAGTGATATTTCCTATCCATCTTACTGGGATATCTTCACACGCACCATTACGGTGTTTTGCAACTACGATTTGTGCCATTGTTTGTTGGCTTACAGTTTGTTCGTCTTGATCTGGACGGTGAATGAATATAACCATATCTGCGTCTTGCTCAATCGCACCACTCTCACGTAAGTCGGATAGTACTGGTTTGTGTCCGGCACGACCTTCTACAGCACGCGACAATTGTGAAAGAAGGATTATCGGAACATTAAGTTCTTTTGCGGCAATCTTTAGGTTACGGGTAATTTCCGAAATCTCCACCTGTCTGCTTTCTACACGTTTGTTTCCAGATGACATCAATTGCAAGTAGTCAATCATAACAAGGTCAAGACCTTGTTCGCGTTGGATTTTCATACACTTAGAAAGGATTGTGAATGGTGTATTTTGTGACGAATCGTCTACAAATATATCTGCGTGTGCAAGTTGTTCTTTGGCAGCCCAAAGTTCCTTCCATTCTTTTACGGAAAGTTCGCCCTTCAATGCTTTTCCCATGTCCACATATGCTACCGAACATAGACTACGTTGGGCAATTTGGATTTTAGGCATCTCAAGTGAGAAAACAGCACATTTCTTTTTACCCTTTATGGCTGCGTGATTTACTATATTCATACCAAGGGAGGTTTTACCAAAACCTGGACGAGCAGCGATAAGTATAAGGTCACTTTTTTGAAAACCATTTGTAAGTTTGTCAAGACCGTAAAAACCTGTCGGAACACCTTGTACAGTACCCTTGTCTTTTTGTAGGGTTTCGAATTTGGAAATAACATCGTCTAGGGTATCCTTCATTGGAGTCAGGCTACTTCTTTCCTCATTTTTTCCTATCTCGAAAATATTTTTCTCAGCAAAAGCAATGGCTTTGTTTTTATCCTCGCCCTCATAAGCGGTATTGATAATCTCTTGTGATGCGGTTATTAATTGGCGCAAAACACTATCACGTTTTACTATCTCGACATAGTGCTTGTGATTGCTCGCTGACGGAACAATATTTGTAAGTGTAGTGATGTACTCAGCACCACCCACTTTATCCATAAGTCCATTTTTGTCAAGTTCGTCAGTAAGAGTAATAAAGTCGATTGGCTTATTTTGACGTTGGACATCACCCATTGCATCAAAAATAAGTTGGTGCGCCTCGACATAAAAATCATTGGTCTTAAGCGCATCAATAATCGCAAAACTAGCATCTCCATCAATCAAAACACAACCAAGCACACTTTGCTCGGCTTCGATATTATGTGGTAAAACTCTTGCATCTTTTTTTGCCATTTCTTCACCTGTTTTTTATTTTATTTTTCTTAATTTTTAGGTTTGTTGTTTTGTTTGTTTTTTCTTGCCTCTTTTTCAGCTTGGTGACGCTCTTTCAATAGGCGTCTTTTTTCTTCTTGCTCGGCAGCCTCTCTTTGAAGTCTTTTATTACGAATACTAGCAAGAATTATCTCGCCGATTAGCACAACTGCACCAAATATAGCACAGTCCACTAATACCGCAATCCAAAAATGTAGTCCTCTGCAAAGAATATTAAAAGTCAATACAAAAGGCAACGCAATCGCAAACATTATTCCGTACTTGATTAGCGTCTTTTTCACAACACGTTTGTCAAACAAATATCTATCCATCAATCTTCTCCATCAAAATCGGGTGCATTTTCATCTAGTACAATACGCGTTTTGTATAACGTCTTCTCAAGTCTTTTTCTTGAGCGATGTACTAATATAATAACTGCTGTTATTAAAATTGTCAATACCAATGCCAAAACGTACCACCCTGTCGAATTGGCTGTAAGGTAATAAAATACCAATTTTCCTTCAGAGTCGCTAGCACTAAACTCCCATAAGTGGCAAGTAAAACCATTGTACTCAATTGTAGCGTCGGCATTGGTGCGCATGCGGTGATTGGTGCTTCCGTAAATCTGAGTCAGAGTCAGGTCGTCACTGTCAAAGCCCGGAACTTTTGCGCAATATTTATCGTACAAATTTGTACCACCAATCGTAATTTCGGTCACGTCACCAAAGACATTATCGCTGGTTTGCTCATATCTTTTAATAAAGAAATTTTTACTTTCTTCAAGCCCGCCAGACTCTGTCGATTCATCACTAGAATCGTATCCATACACATACGACATAACTTCAGAGCTTCCAAAAAGTACTTCCACGCTTATTTTATACACATTATTTTCCACAGACGACATAATTGTGCCGATATCAATTTTCTTTGAAACCTCATAATACTCTTCTATAGGCAAGCTTTGCAATCTATACTCAATTGGGAAAATGTAGTAGTGGTATAAGTCCTCTTTTATATTGTCAACCAATGTATCTATATCCACGCCTTTTTCGGTGAGTTTTTCGCCATCAAGCTCGATGGTGATTTTGTCCAAAATCTGACCACCGTCGTCGACTAGTCTTTGATACTCGATATTGGCACAACCGCCAAGCACGAAAACAAAGCATATGAGTAATATTAAACTAAATATTTTTGTCTTGCTCATCATAACTCCAATAATTATTATATATTATATCTTGTTTTTTTTCAATACAAACAAAGTCTTTTTGCAAAAATACTTACTTTACGACTTTATTTTGCCAAACATTTTTCCAAAAAACCTTTCAAATAATTGCAAAACTTGGTTTCGTATACTATAATGTTATGTATGGAAAACGCAAAAAAGAGCAATTACTTAGGTACTAAGTTTTTGGTTGACAACTTAAAAAAAGACCGCAAAACCATTATGGCAGGCGGTTATTTTAAGGGTTTTGGGTTTGATGGTCTTAGCAAGGACATAACCACTAAGACATATTTTGACACCCAAGATTTCTTTTTGCAGTTGCACGGCATTACTATCAATAAAAATGACTACAAAGGAAAACTTTTTAGCGACCTTGTTGTGCGATACGAAAGCGATAAAAAACGTATTGAGTTTTTGAGTAGTTTTCCTGACACTTTCGCTATCCAAATCCCTGCAAAAAATTCTATTTTCCAACATATTGATTTTATAGCATACGCAATTGGCGAGCTTCTTCCTAGCGGAATGGGAGTAGATGTTCCGTCATTGATTGGTACAATTGCGCCTGTTGTGGTTGTAAATAAAAAGCGCGAATACATGAGATCTTTTAGTGCAAACGGATTGAAGATGTTTGTCTACTTCACACAAGCCGAGTACTCCACTCCTCTTATACCAAAACTAAAACAACGACTTGAGATGGTGGAATTTGACAGTGACACTATCGACCATAAAAAAGAATATGACGAATTTATTAAGAAAGTTGCTTTTTCTAATCCAAATTTGATTGAACTCCAACACAGTGATGTTCTTATAGGAAGAGAATATTTGTTTAATGTAAAATAATAATTGACACCCTTTGGGTGTCTTTTTTTTTGTGGCATGAAATTTTGTTTTTAAATATGAAGATTTTGTCTTATAATAAAAATGAGGTGAATTATGGATAAAAAGAAAAAAATAGTTTTGTTTGGAAATATCATTTTCGCGATTTTGATTGTTGCTGCGACAATCTGTTTTATGCAAATCAAAGGCGGACTTACAATAAAATATATCACTAAATCGACTGCAAGTGGCTTATTTGTTTTGTGTGGTGTTTTCAATCTTTTCTGTCTATACAAATTTTACAAAGGTAGCTGGAAAAGTTGGCTTTTACTGCTAGGACTTATCTTTGCAATGTCAGGCGACATTGTCCTTATAGAGCATTTTACTATTGGCGCAATTCTATTTGCAATTGGTCATATTTTCTACCTAGCGTACTTTTTTACTCTTTACAAATTCACAATTCTTGACCTAATATTCACAGCACTACTTATCACTTTTGCAATGTTGGTTATTTTCCTATATAAAGGTTTTGAATGGAACGGCATGAAGATGCTTGTAATTGTCTACGCAATAATAATCTGCTTTATGCTTGGCAAGGCAATGGGTAATTATTTCGCTCATAAAAATGTTGCCAATCTTATCTCTTTCCTTGGTGCACTATTCTTTTTCTTCTCAGATATGATGTTGTTGTTTTTCAATTTCGCAGGGCGTCAAATAATATTTGATTACTTCTGTGTATACACTTACTTCCCTGCAGAATTTCTTCTTGCTCTATCCCTTCTTCTGCACAAAGACCACTACAAAGAAAGAAAGTAAAAAAGACCACATTTCGTGGTCTTTTATTTAATCCTCAAGTCCTAATAAATAATCAGTAGATACGCCAAAATACACTGCAAGTTTGTATATATAACTTGCCTTAGGTTCATTTGACCCACTCTCCCAATACGAAATTGTTCTCACATCTACACCAATATTATTAGCAAGGGTTTGTCTTGATATATTGCTATCTTTTCTTAGTTGTTTTATTACTTTACCTATATTCATATTTTAATTATAGAAAATATTTTCCTAATTTGTTGACATCGGAAATTTTTTTCACTATAATATTAGTATGGAAAATCTTGCAAGAAAAATTATAGAATTAAGGGATTCGTTAAATGCTTTTTTAGACAACTATTCTGAACATTCAAATAAATATTTGTCGCGAATCAATAACGAACAATTAGCTCTCATTAAAATCAATCAGATAATTGATGTAATAAATCTAAGATATTATAGAGAGCATGATTGTTTAGTTGAAATAATGAGAATTTTAATAAAGTAAAAAAGACCACGCATGTGGTCTTTTATTTTTAGTCGATATCAATCAATTGGTATTGTGTATTTCCAAGTCCAAGACGTTGGCTTTCTTCCACTAGGTGGATAGCATTTTTCTCTTTCATTCGATTTACAAGGCTGGTTTTGCCCGAGTCATTAGAATTGATAATGTGGTCATAACAACATTGGTCAAGTGCAACTGGATCAGTAGATGCAAAGATTCCGATATCTGCCATTTCTGGTGGTTTTGGATTATCGTTGCAGTCACAATCTATGGAAAGATTATTGGCTACATTGATATACACCATGTTGTTTTCACCAAAAAACTCAACAACACTTTTGCACGCTTCTGCCATGCTCTCCAAAAAAGCGTCCTGATTGTACTCATAATCCCATACCGTCTCTGTGCTCTCGGTGTTTCCCCACGAATGAATCCATGCTTTGCCACTGCGAGACGCAACCCCTATACTCATGTTTTTAAGTGCTCCGCCGAAGCCTCCCATTTGGTGTCCTTTAAAGTGAGACAACATCAACATGGAGTCGTATCTTTTGATATGACTGCCCACTATATTATAACCTTTTAAGTGCCTTCCGCCATCAAAATAAAGTTTTGTTTCTCCTTCTTCATCCATAATGTCACATGGAGCAATATCAAAATATCCGTGTTCTTTTATGGTTTTCCAGTGTTCGCTCGACTCGTATCTTCTGCCATGATATGCGGTATTACACTCAACAATTGTTCCGTTAAGTCGGTTTACAAGAGGAGCAATAAGTTTTGGATTAAGAAAATAATGACCACCCGGCTCTCCAGTAGAAATCTTTACCGCAACTTTTCCATTCAAATTTACATTCAGTACATCATAAATTTTTTGCAGACCAGCGCTACTAATATCTTTTGTAAAATAAACTTTTGATTTTTCCATTTTTCACTCCTAATTGTTTTTGCTTAAAACCTTTAAAAACTTATCATCACAAGCTGCTATATGAACACCTTTCGCATTGATAATTTTTGCTCCAGCTTTTTCGCACAATTTCATTACAGGATAATAATTCCACAATTTGTCGCCATTGTAGATAGCACCATTCAGTTTTCCAGACGCCACCCATGCAAACGCAACCGCAATACTTCCATAGTCTCTAAAAAGCAAACTATATTCTTGCAGTGCGACCATACTTTTTATTCTTTTTGTTCCTGTAGCGGCAATAAGTCCTTTTTCAAGCGGAACGCTCTCTACTCGAGTGATTTTGCCATTTAGATATGCATTTTCTTCGTCACAATAGTAAAGTTCGTTAAGGAAAGGCAAAAATACGACAGATGCAGTATTTATCCCCTCTCTTACGATCGCCATTTGAATACCAAATATTGGCATCTTTTTTGAAACATTCACAGTTCCGTCAATGCCATTTATTATGATACAATTTTCTGTAAGTATATTGCTTGGCGAATACTCCTCGCTTATGATATCAAAACCAGGGTAATTTTCTTTAACTTTTTTGATTATAAATTTTTCGATATTAAGGTCAAGAGATGTCACGACATCACCCTTATTATCTTTATCCATAACAACAAAGTTTTCAACAAGCATATTGCTTGCTTGTTTTATGGTTTTTATCGCAAAATCACAGTCCCTATTCATATTCCCTCCTGTAACATTAAAGACATCTTTCTTCACATCAAAACTAAAATCCATTTGACTATGCAAAATTAAATCAAATTTGGATTGTTTAGTCATAGCTTCTGAATTAAGCTGATTTCGGCGAGCAAGACATTTCTCTTTTATATTGTCGCGATTTTTTACGCTCTCGCCATTACGGGCTCTTTTTATTCGTCGCTCGACCTCTGTATCCAAGTCGCAATCAACATATAAAAGCAGACTATTAAGCGGTTTTTTAATAAATTGCGACCCCACTCCTTCAATAATGTGGATATCGGCATTTCCCTTTAGCAAAACGTATTCGCTTTCGTCTTTTGCATCTTTTGGAATATGGTATAAGTCTACACCTTTTTTCAAATTATAGATTGTAGAATTAAAACTATTGAGACAATAACTCTCTATAAAAGAGGTAGTATATGAGGTCACGTATTCATTGCCAATACTGTCTATATAATCGACTTTGGTTTGTTTTCTCACGTCCGATTTTATTACAAAATCATCTGTATCGACTATATTTGCAGTAAAATTATTTTTCTCAAAGCATTTTTTTATTTCTTTAGCAAGAGTACTTTTACCACTTCCTCCTATACCCGATATGAGCAAAAACTTGACACCTGTCTTTATACAGAAATCAAAAACATTTTGTATTAAATCATTGTATTGGATTACCTTACCCATATCTCACCACTTCTTTGTATGTAGAATTTGCATACAAACTTATATAACAATATTTATTATAACACAAATTGCGACCAATGTCAGTCGATATTAAAGTAGTTGTATAAAAGAAAAACAATCCGACCTAAAAAATCGAATTGTTTCTATTGGCGCAGAGACCGGGATTCGAACCCGGGGTACGTTGCCGTACACAGCCGTTCCAAGACTGCACGATCGACCACTCTGACATCTCTGCATATAAAATTATTTGTTGTTGCACCAGTCTACAAGTTTTATTTTACTATCATTGCAAGTGGTCGACCACACAGGGTCGCCCCAAGTCCATCATGTAAGCAAAACAGGCAAGCATCCACTGGATACTTGTACCACTCTGACATCTCTGCATATAAAATTTGTAGACATAAATGCTATTATGTAATCCATTTTGTATCAAAACCATACAAATAATTACGCCACCTATTATACTTTAATACTTACGAAAAAACAAGTTGTTTTTGTGGTAATTTAATAATAAAATATTAAAAACACTTTGAAATCAATATTAAATAATTTTTTTGTATGATATACTATAAAAAAATTGGAGGGTAAAATGGAAGAAGAAAATATTCAAGTTGTTACCAATTCTGCACCACCTGCAATATTAGCAACACAAGCAAAATACGACCGCTTCGGAAGAATATTTTACAATATGGCGCTGACCAGTCTTACTCTAGACCTTATTGCTCTATTATCCATGGTATTGGGCCCAATAATGTTGCTTTTTGCAATAGTAGTTTTGTTTTTAGCTGTGGCCGCAATGGTTGTGTTTACATTTGGTACAGTATTGCTAAATGCTGGTAATCCAGCTTCAAGATTGTGGTCACTTCTCGGAAGTATTATGGATTCTGCAGACGGAATAAATACTTTTGTAGGTTTTTGTGTCGAAATGACAAAGTGGATTTCTATCCTAGGACTTGTTGCGTCAATCTGCTCAATAGTATTTATTTCACTAAACAACAGTAAAGGCAAAACTGGGAAATTGGTGTTTCTAATTATCAATATTGTTGTTCTAGCGATTGTGCTTATACTACATCTTGCTTCGGGAGGTCAATTATGGCAAAACTAGATTTAGAATTTGTTGGCTTTGAAAATGCATTGGACTGCATAGCAATTGATGGCGAAATTGTAAAGCTAAAACGAACAAGAAAAAAGACACGTATCTGTACACTAGAAATGAAAAACAACAACACTGAAATAGTAGCATACAAAACACATTACTACACAAGTAAAAATTGGTTTTGGTGGAATTTCCTATATTATATTGTCAGTTTCTTTGGACTTTTTGACATAAAACAAACAAAAAAATGTCTAGTTCAGGATGCTAAAATCAATATATCGTCTGAAAATGATGCCAATGCTATCATATCACGTGTAAACTTTACTGATGGTGGAAAATTATTGGAAGTAGAGACTCAAGCAAAAGTAGAAGAAATCTCAAATATCCAATACAACGACAAAGATGCTAGAAAAAAACATTTGAAAATGAAAAAAATAAAAACAGCAACAACCATAGCAGTGGCAGTCTTGACTGTATTATTGATTGTTTTCTTATAAAAGGAGTAATATATGAAAGTATTTATCAAAAATAAATTGATATCCATAGGCGGAGGCTCTGAGGTCTACAATGAAAATCAAGAGCAAATATACAAAGTAAAAGGAAAATTCTTTACACTAACTAAAAAGAAAAGAATGTATGACATGCAAGGAAATCTTCTATACACAATCCGTAACAAATACTGGAGGCTTGCTTCGGACTATGTCTACGTATATGACGCCGAGGGCGATCGTGTAGCAACCATCAAAAAAGGTAGATGGGGATTTAAAGATGATTATCAAATCATAGATACAGAAGACGAAATGATGATAGATGGTAGAATCTTTGGCGTGGAAAGCTACATAATGAAAAATGGACAAAGAGCAGGCAAAATAACTCGAAACATCTCAATCATCAAAGATGCATTTACTCTTGAAGCTGACGAGAAAGAAATTCCTTTCTTCACAGCATTGGTAATTGCATTTGACAATATGGTGGACAAAAGAGAAAAAGATAAATTAAAATAAAGAAAAGCACTCAGATGAGTGCTTTTTATTTTTGCACAAAACAAATTTAAATCTTTTTCAACTTATATTATATTTTGCTATAATAACTATGAGGTTATTTATGGGACTGATTAAAAATATATTTACATTTCCATTCCGACTGAATGAAAAACACAAAACAAATAAATATCTAAAAAGTATTAAACTGTCGCAAATAGACAGTCTTAATGGTTATGACTTTGAAGAGTATATAGCTACTCTTTTTGAGTCATGTGGTTTTAAATGTGATAAGACACCAAAGAGCAAAGATAATGGCGTGGATATTATAGCCACAAAAAATAATATTAAGATTGCAATACAGACAAAACTATATTACAATCGCAAGGTAGGAAATAAAGCAATACAAGAAGTCTATACTGGCTCAAAATTTCACAACTGTAATATACCTATGGTGGTTACAAATTCGTTTTTCTCAGAACCTGCAAAAACCGTCGGCGCGTCATTAAGCGTGGTGCTTTTTGACAGAAACGTGCTCGAAAAAGTCATAAACTCAAACAGTAACGACAAAAAATACATATTTGATAATGTTATATACAATTATTTAATAAAGTCACAAAAATAATGTTTTTCAGATTTTACTGTATTGCAATACACAAAATACTTCGACCAAACTTATAAATCACGAAACAAAACCAATCTAATTAAGGAATAAAAAACACCTCCAATAGCAGGAGGTGTTTTTTATGATTAGTTTTGCATTGATGCGACTTCTTCTTCACTTGGACAATCTTTGATTGTAAGAGAAATACGTTTTTTAGCAGTATCTACTTCAAGCACTTTTACACGTACTCGATCACCTACTTTCAATACTTCACTTGGATGCTTGATATATTCTTTTGTGATTTGTGAAATATGAACAAGACCATCTTGGTGCACTGATATATCTACAAAAACACCAAAGTCAACTACATTGCGCACAACCCCATCAAGTATCATACCTGCTTTCAAGTTTTCGATGCCAAGAAGTTCACTTTTTAATACTGGTTTTGGAAGCCCATCACGAACATCACGACCTGGTTTTACAAGTTCGGTTATTATATCCTCAAGAGTAGGTACACCAATATTGATGCTTTCGGCTACTTTATTGATACCTGCTTCAGCTACCATTCTAGGAAGAAGGGCAAGATTGCCATTGATTATGTCTTGTCTTGTAAGACCAAAGTATTTCAATAATCTTTGCACTGCAGGATAACTTTCTGGGTGAACTCCAGTATTGTCAAGGACATTTTCTCCATTAGGGATACGCAAGAAGCCTGCACATTGCTCGTATGCTTTTGCACCAAGTTTTGGTACCTTCTTTAATTCTTCACGGGTTTTGATAAACCCATTTTCTTGACGATATTTTTCAATATTGGTCGCAACACCAGAATTTAATCCCGATACATAAGTAAGAAGAGATGGACTTGCGGTATTTACGTCGACACCTACACTATTAACACAGTCTTCGACTACCCCTTCAAGCACTTCTGTAAGGCGATTTTGAGGCATGTCATGTTGGTATTGTCCGACACCAATAGATTTTACATCGATTTTGATAAGTTCGGCAAGCGGGTCTTGAAGACGACGCGCAATAGAAACAGCACTACGAAGTGCAACATCGAAATCAGGAAATTCTTTTGCACCAAGTTTGCTCGCACTATATACAGACGCTCCAGCCTCGTTTACTACAGCATAACTTACCTTTCTTTTAAGTTTCGGAAGTAGATTAGCAACAAATATTTCACTTTCTTTTGTAGCTGTACCATTTCCAATTGAAATAACATCAACTTTATTTTTCTCTATCAAATGAGTAAGTTTTAGTTCAGCCTCTTCTATTTTACTTTGAGGAGGTGTAGGATATACCACTGTAGTATCCAATACATTTCCACAGTCGTCGATAACAGCTATCTTACAGCCAGTACGATATGCAGGGTCAAGTCCAAGTATTACTTTACCTTTTAGAGGCGGTTGCATAAGCAAAGGTTTTAGATTCAATTCGTAAATCTTAATTGCTTGTTCGTTGGCTTTGTCGGTAAGTTCGTTTCGTATTTCGCGTTCGATACTGCTAAATATCAATCTATCATACGCATCTTTACTTACCTCTTGTAACAATTCTTCAAAAGGAGAACTTTTCTTGATAAATTTCTTATAAATAGCACTTAATGCCAATTCTTCATTTAATTCAATGTTTACTTTCAAACAGTCTTCCTTTTCACCACGATTGATAGCAAGTATGCGGTGAGATGGAAGTTTTGCAATAGGGGAAGAAAACTCTTTATATGTTTCATATACATAATTTCCCTCTTTCTCAAGAAGTGCTGTTTTCATTTCTCCTTTATTAAACAACATATCTCTAAGTTGTTTTCTAAGTTCGGCATTATCCGAAATCATTTCCGCGATAATATCTTTTGCTCCATAAATCGCTTCTTCGATTGTGTTTACTTGTTTTTCACTGTCAATATAATTTTTAGCTTCTTCATTTAAATCAAATGGTTTTTGTTCCAAAATCTTTTCAGCAAGCGGTTTTAATCCTTTTGCAATAGCGACAGAGGCACGTGTTTTACGTTTTGGTCGGAAAGGACGATATATATCCTCTACCTCAGTCATTGTGTCCGCTTCTTCAATCGCTTTTGCAATATCCTCAGTCATATTGCCTTGCTCATCTATAAGTTTGTATACTTCTTCTTTGCGTTTTGTAAGATTTCGAAGATACTTTAGTCGATCATCAAAAAGACGTAATGTTTGGTCGTCACAACTACCTGTAAGTTCTTTTCTATAACGCGCAATAAAAGGGATTGTGCATCCTTCATCCAATAAATCAATAATATTTTGCACGTGATTTAGAGTCATGTTTAATTCAAGACTAAGTTGTTTTGTAATGTCCATTATTTTTCCTTCTTTGTTTCTTTAGAGTATTTGGTTTTCACCTAAGATATATTCTATCATATCTAGAAAAATTTAGCAAAGATAAAGGGCTTTGTAAAGTCATTTTCTTTTTATTTTGCCTACAAACATCAAGTCTACAAATGTCGCAAGGGAAAAATTTCCAAATCACAATATCAATCACAAAAACATAATTTACCTTTTTATAATATATAATAAAGTATGAGAAAATATTTTAAGATGTTTTTAAAACTCGCCCTGTCTCTAGGTGTTGTTTTTTTAATAGTCGGGCTGATATACTGGATATTGTTTTCGACAGGAACTTTAGACAAAATTGATTCTGTCACAGATCTAAAGCAAACAATCCAAGGTTTTGGTATTTGGAGTAGATTGTTTTTTCTGATATTACAGTTTTTGCAAGTCACATTTATCCCACTACCCTCCGCACTCACAAGCATTGCCGGCACAATACTTTTTGGACCTCTTCAATCATTTTTGCTAAGCATAACCGGTATTTTTCTTGGATCTCTTCTAGCATTTCACCTTGGTCGAAAGTGGGGAAAACCTCTTGCGCGCTGGATTGCAGGAGAATCCTACCAAAAACTTGAGGAGAATCTAACCAAAGGAAAATACATGTTCTTTCTAATGTTGCTTTTCCCGTTTTTTCCTGACGACATGTTGTGTCTTATGGCGGGCGCAACAAACATGACGTATCGATTTTTTATATATTCTGTATTGATTGCACGTCCAATATCACTTTTCTTTCTATGTTTTATGGGAAGTGGTCAAGTGATACCTTTCAATGGATGGGGCATACCGGTGTGGTGTCTCCTTGTAATATGTCTCGGAACACTTATGATACTTTCCATCAAAAAACAAAAGGAAATAGAATCTTTACTCAATAAAATCAATAATAAAATAAAAATTCAGCAAAACAATCGTGCCATCAAAAAATTAGCCATCAAAGAAAAGAAAAATAAAGAAAACAAAGAAAAAATCAATATCGATTGATATTGATTTTTTTGTATTATTAACACTTTTTATGACATCAAAAACAAAAATTGACACATGCTCAATGTATTGTTGTTTAGATAAATATAGAAGATTGCACCTGTATTTTCTAATCTATATTATTTTGACGTTTTGCCTGAATGATTGTTTGTTTCATAAGACTTGAAATTGTCATTGGCCCTACGCCGCCTGGTACTGGAGTGTATGCGCTAGAAATCTCAAAAGCTTCTGGGTCGACGTCTCCCACATTGCCAGCATTGTATCCAGCGTCGACAATCACAACCCCTTCCTTCAACCACTCTTTCTTAATATAATGAGGTTTTCCAATACAAATAACAACAATATCCGCAATAGACAAATGCGCTTGCAAATTTTGTGTCTTTGAGTGACAAACAGTAACAGTTGCATTCTCATTTAGAAGCATGCGCGCAACTGGTTTTCCAACAATTTCACTTCTGCCGACAACAACCGCGTGTTTGCCTTGAATTTCCACACCATAATGTTTTAGAATATCGATAATACCATATGCGGTGGAAGAATAGTGACAACTAGCCTTACTTAATCCATCCACGTCTTTTTCAGGCAAGATTTTATTAAATATCTTCGCTTCATTTAAATGTTTTGGAAGCGGATGCTGAATCAAAATACCATATACGTCAGGATCTGCATTTAGTCGCTCAACTTCGGCAATAACTTCTTCTTCTGACGCATCCTCAGCAATTTCGATTTTTTCACCGACAATCCCAACTCTCTCGCAAGCACGCACTTTCATGCCCACGTACGTAACTGACGGTGGAAAACTTCCCACAATAATTGTCGCAAGACGTGGTGCAATGCCTTGCTCTTTTAGACGAGACACCTCGTCACGCATTTTGATTTCGTTTTCTTTGGCAAGTTTTTTACCATCCAATACAAGCGCCATATGTATCTCCATTGATTTTTTTAATTTTATCACAGATGGAGAAAATAACCTAATTTATATTAGATGATTTTTGACACTCTTTGAGACACTATTTTTTAAAGAAAAATGAGAAAGGGCGAGTATATCTTTTTTTACTCATTACGGAGAGTTTGTTGGCTTCATCAAGTGCCACTCGTGGGACTTCTTTGTTTTTTTCATAAATCTCAGGAAGATATTCCACTCCTATTGGGTGAGGCCAATTGACATTCCCCACTTCAATTGTATAAGCAGGCACACCAAGGGTTCGGCTAACCCAGTCAGAATATCCACCCGTCGAATTGACCGTACGAATTATCTCATAACCTGTTACGTCACGCAATTTTTCGGCTATTGCAAAATCGCGACTCAATTGTGCTGGGGATAATCCAGTAAAGCCGTAATATATAACTTCACCCTTTGTATGATAAGATATCGTAATATTGGGTTGGTTTTTGAGAGTAAACTCACGCAAAACGTTTACTTCTCTCTCACTATTCGGATAATAACCCACAAAATTGGCAGGCGCAGGACAAAATACGTTTTGACTGCCACCTCCCCAGTCCGCATCAAAATTTACATTCAGGTCCACACCATTAGCATTGGCTTTCCACTGCGAAAAGTCGGGGTTGTTTTCATTTATATACTCAAGATAATGCTTTAATTGAGGACACTTAATATCACGTGTTCCGTCAAGCACAAGTCGCACACCGTCAGGATTGGTCAGTGGAATAAAATACATTCCACCATCTATTCTTTGCGTTGAGTAGTACTTTACTTGTTCTACAATAAGCAAAGATGTTATGTACTCTCTCGCATGAATGCTGCCTTCTACTAGGAGTTGGTTTCCATCATAACTACCAAGATGCACACCATATATAGGGGCACCGAGCAAACTATATCCTACCGTAAAAAAATCCACATTAGGAAGTCGATTTAGAGCATAAATTTGCTCTTGCAATTCTGCAAATGTCATATATCACCTCAAATTTTACTTTATAGTGTATATATGAAAACCTTTTTGTGAATGTGTGTAAAAAAAAGACCTTACTGATTTATCCAATCAACAAAGTCCTCAATAATCATAATCCTCGCTGTTTTTATATCTTTCATAGCGATTGTAATCAATATAACACTCTAGCAAACAATATATTATGATGCCGGGATACATGACTGCGGTATATCCGTCCCAAAGTTTTGCACCCCAGATAGCAAAATAAAGAAGATTTGCCATGATAAAGGCACCGAAAGCAATTAAATAAACTGCACTAAATACAATAATAAAATTTAGAAATTTTGAATAACGCCTCTTATTGATTCGTTTTATGGAGATAGGAACAAACGCAAAAACAAAACACAGGATAGTCGCAGCTATTACCCAACACGATTCAATATTAAAATCCAGAAGTTCTATCACAAACCCACTCACGAAAAAGCCGATTCCGAGGGTTATGAAGATAATGTAATATAATTTTTTTCCCATCTTCCCACCTTTAAGAGTATACCACACAAATGTCATTTACAAAAACTGTTTTTGCTCCAATTGACGCAATTTAAAACACGCCAAAACTTATCAAAAGTGGAGAGTTTACTTGCTGCGAATATAATCAAACACTTTTGGAGCAAGCGACAAAAACCAAACTGCATAATTTTGTGGGTTTTGTATCATGTCTTTTTCCAATTGGTCAATATCCACCCATTTCATTTCACTTACTTCGTCCAAATTTATCTCATAATCACCTTGCCACTCTCCTACTATCACATGGTCATATTCGTATTCATAAAGATTTTCATTAAATTTATGAAAATAGACGAAAGAAAAAATCTCATGCAAACTGTCGGTTTTTATCCCCACTTCTTCCATAAGGCGTATTTTAGCATCAGCTATTATGGCATTTGTCCTTGGGTGGCTACAACACGTATTTGCCCAAAGTCCGCCCGAATGATATTTATGAGACGCACGTTTTTGAATAAGGATTTTGTTATCGTGATACAACACAACCGAAAAAGCTCTATGAAGTACTCCTTTTTCATGGGCGCTCTTTTTATCAATTCTGCCTGTCTCATTATCCGAAAAATCCACGCATATCAAATCTCTCATTTTTTTCCTCTACCTGCCTGCTCTACCAATATCAATCACACACACTAGTATAACACCCAATATCACTTATTGCTATTCATTTGCACCACAGAAAAGAATAAAAAAATAGCGAAAATACATTTTTCGCTATTTTTCTATAAAAGTGTGTAATTTGTTTTTATGTAACTATGCCAAGAAAACGATATCTCTTGAAACAATCATTGTTACAAGGTCTACTATGTAGAATAGTGGGCAAAGAACGAAGTTTAGGATAGCGCCCAAGATATTGCCTCTTTGAACACGAGATACAATACCACATATTACGCTTGTGAATGGAATAATAGCCAAAATCAAGCATACTACCCAATCCAAACCAAAATATCTTTTTGCAGCTTTTGCCATATCAAATACTCCTTTTTCAATGTTTTAAGCGTATATTAGCTTATTTATATTATATAAATTAAAGCCAAAATCTACAAATATTTTATTACATTTTTTTCAAATTTAGAACATTTTTCAGTATTTATTGTTTATCTGCTCAATCTTACGCACAATCCTGTCCAAGACTTTAGTGTTTTGTAATTCGTCACAACTCTCCACCATAACCCTTATCTTACTTTCAGTACCCGATGCACGCACTAAGATACGACCATCTCTTATCATGTTTTCACATTCATTTATTTCTTGTTTTAGCTCGTCTGCATTTATAATTCGTAATTTGTCGTACACAACAATATTCTTATTGGCTTGTGGCATAAGTTCTACATGAGCAAGATTGGAAAAATTTCTTTTTTCCTCTTTTAATATATTTGCCAAAACAATAGCACACAAGACTCCATCTCCAGTATCAGAATATCTTCCAATTATAATATGTCCGCTCTGTTCGCCACCAATTTCAAGATTTTTATCCTTCATAAGTTCAATCACATATTTATCACCGACATCACTCGCATAAAAATCTATCCCCTCTTTTTTCAAAGCTTTGATTATACCCATATTGGTCTGAGTGGTACCGACGACACCATTATTTTTTAAAGAATTTTTCTTTTTAAAATAGCATCCCAATATATAAGTTATTATGTCACCGTCTACCAACTTTCCTTTTTCGTCTACAGCAATTACACGATCACTATCTCCGTCAAAAGCAAACCCAATATGACACTTGTATTTAACAACAGCTTCACTCAAACCCTCGGGATGCAGGGATCCACAATTGTCATTTATTTTAAGACCATTATTACTGCAATTTAACGCAACAACTTTAGCACCAAGTTCGCGGAAGAGCTTTGGCGCAATACTTCCACTCGCACCATTACTACAATCCAGTGCGATTTTTACACCATTTAAAGATTTTGAAGAGTTTCTTAAAAAATTCACATATTGTCTTGTCATATATCTTTTTTGACAATAAGTCCCTACTTTTTTAAAGTTTGCTATATTATTATGTATAAAATACTTTTCAATCAAATTTTCTTCTTGCACACCAATTTTATTGCCATTACAATCAAATATCTTTATTCCATTATACTCTGCCGGATTGTGAGATGCAGATATTACCACACCATAGTCAAACTTAAGTTTTTTTACAAGATAAGCAATTCCTGCAGTGGGTATCACTCCCACATCAATTATATTGCCTCCTCCCATTACCACACCACAGCTAAAAGATAGAGCAATCAAGTCACCACTTTTTCTAGTGTCTCTACCCAATACAATCTTCACATTTTCTTTTATATTTGACAATGCATTTCCACATTTATAACACACTTCAAAATTGAGTTCTTTATTCACCTCTCCACGAATTCCGTCTGTTCCGAAATATATACTCATTTTATCTCCTTTAAATATTTAATTGCTCTATTTGGCTTTATCACTTCTCGACTTCTACCAATCACAAAATCATATTCATTAAGATTTTGAGTGACAGTTGTGCCCGCACATATATAAACATTGTCAGGAATATTAAGAGGTGCTATCAAATTGCAATTACTACCTATGAAAACATTATTACCTATCACTATTTGATTTTTTTCTTTACCATTATAATTTACAAAAACAACCCCACAGCCAATATTACACCCTTTGCCAATTTTTGCATCTCCTACATAAGTGAGATGTGCAATTTTTGTATTATCGCCCACGACACTATTTTTTATCTCAACAAAATTGCCTATACGACAATTTTTGCCTATTTTGTTATTTGGTCGAAGATGAGCATTGGGTCCTATCTTTGTATTTTCACCCACCACGCTATCAAAAATATGTGATGAGATTATTTCCGCTCCTTCTTCTATACGGCTATTCTCAATAATATTGATGCCTTTCAGCTTGCCTTTGACTACACTATTTTTTATAAATTTTTTCATAATTATTAGATATGAAACATAAAGCATTTATGTGCCTAATATCACTAATCCGAATCACACACAGACATATTTCTCATTCACCACAACACATTCTAATTTTTCCTCAAACAACCATCTTCCTAGTCCAATGCACAGAAAAAAAGAGCGAGTATTTCGCTCCTTAATTTTTTTTATAGACATTTATTTAAGATATTTACAATATCTTTTTTCAAAACATGCTTTTTATTTACAATAATAGCACCATCGTTTTGAGCTGTTTTCACAATCTTTTCCAAATCTTCTTGCTTTACACCATATTCAGAAAGTTTTAGCGGCATGCCAGTAAGTTTATTGATTTCTTTAAGCAAATTTTCCAAGTAAGCAATCGCCTTATCACATCTATTTTCTCTTGAAGTTGTGGCATAGATATTGTCACCACAAAGATGCAACAACAGGTCTCCGTACCTATCTCCCACCTTGTCTTTATTGTATTTCATGCACTCTACAAGAAGCACCGCCATTGCATTTCCATGCGGAACTCCACATACACCACCGCAAGCATGACCTATTGCGTGCACAACCCCCACCATCGCATTTGAGAACGCAATTCCGGCAAGAGTAGAAGCTAATGCAAGATTGTATCTGCCTTCCATATCATTAGGATTTTTTAGTACATTTAGTAGATTTTGAGATATCAATTTTACTGCGGATACTGCATAGACATCACTTATAGGATTTTTTTGAAGCGAGGTATACGCCTCAATTGCATGCACCATAGCATCCATTGATGTCGAAGCAGTAAGTTTTGGAGGAAGCGTAGCAGTCATTCGCACATCCACAACCGCAACATCTGGAAGCAATTCGCTAGAAATAAACTCCATCTTTACATTATTTGCGTGATTTTTAATAACCGCAACTGAAGTACACTCACTACCAGTACCACAAGTGGTAGGCACAACAATGAAAGGGATATGTCGTCCTTTCTTTATATTTTCATTGCCCATAAGTTTCATTATGTCATTTTTACCTTGACTAAGAGACATGCGCACACCCTTAGCAGTATCAATAACCGAACCGCCACCAAGCGCGATAATGCCATCACATTTGGAGTTTTTGTAGAAATTGATAATCTCCTTAATTGTCTCTGTTGACGAATCGGCAGGAATATTGGTGTAGACATTTTTTATGCCTACCTTTTTCAAGATTTTAATCACCTTTTCCACTGTACCTATTTTCTTAAGCCCTTCATCACTAAGCAAAAGAGGGTTTTTACAGCCTAGAAAATCCAATTCGTAAGCAATGTTTTCAATCGCATTGTCTCCACAAAGAATCTTCACACTATTCACAAACTCAAAATAATTATTTGCCATGTTTTTTCTCCTTTTTAGGTTTGTTACACCCAAACAACAACCATAGATATATTTTCAAACTTGAGACGTTTTTCTTCTTCCTATTGATGGCTTTTGTATACCATTTTGGGAAAAGATAATCTTCAGTTCGTTCCATAATCCTCACCAAAACAAGGGCGTCATTTATATTGCCTTTCAATACTATTGAATGCATGGAAAAAGCCTCGGCAATGTTCATTCTGCCCAGCAGAACTTTTTTTGCGACTTTAAGATTTTTGAAAAGAATCTCAATATCGCAATCCTCCACCTTTGTTTTGTATACACGATTGTCTTTTACAACAAATCGGGCATAATCACTATGTGGAAAGATGCCAAGTTTTACCTTATATCCATCTCCTAGCACTCCAAGTTCTTCTTTTATTTCATTATCATATTTTGCGACACCGCTCATTCCTTTAATCAAAATGTTGAAAATAAGTCGGCACAATACACTCTTCTTTTTCATAATTCACCTATTTAAATTATACCTATTTAATTTTGTTTTCACAAATGGAAATAATCATTTTGTTTTTTTATTTTTTTAATTTATAATTAAAACAATAATCATTAGGAGAATTGTTATGTTGCTTCCTATCATATCATTATCTGTATGCGTACTTGCTACAGTCGTTTTTATCCTAGTTTCTCTTCTAAAAGGCGGAAAGTGGGGACTTATTACAAAAATATTTGCATCTCTTTGTTTTGTAGTAGCAGGTCTTCTTGCAGTACTAAATATGTACGAGACTTTCGACCCTAATACTGCTAACAGTCCTACTTGGGCATGGTTTGTATTCACTGGTCTTGTTATGGGATTGGTGGGCGATATATTTATGGACCTTAAAGAAAAAGAATTGCCTGCACATGATGTTTTCCTTAATACAGGAATGCTAAGCTTTGGTATTGGCCACTTCATGTATTTCGCAGGTCTTACTCTTTGTGTGACTCTTAGATGCCATTTCCTTATCCCTACCGCAATCGCTATTGTGATTGGCGCCGTAATTACATTACTTATCTTCTTGAATGCAGGCTCTCTAGGTATCAAATGGGGTAAATTTAAATGGCAAAGCTTTACATACTCGCTAGTACTTACAATTATGTTTGTATATGCAGCAGCAATTGCAGTGCTTGACAAAACCATGTGGATGTTTGCTGTTGGTATGGCACTTTTCCTATTGTCAGATTTGATTTTAAGCCTTATCTATTTCGCTGGCAAAAAGACAAATACTATGCGCGCTCTAAACTGGAGTACTTATTATCTAGCCCAACAAACTCTTGTGTTGTTTATGTTTTTGATTTAAATAAAAAAAGTCTATCTTGATTGGTAGACTTTTTTATTTTTAATACATTTATTTTGCTGTTGTTTTTATATCGCACTCACCTGTCAAACAATTGGTATGTGGGTGTTTTTCTTCACAAGACTTACACCTGTTGTGCGGTTTAAAACACAACAATCTCATAGAATTGAGTATCGCAAGGATAGATACACCTACGTCTGCAAAAACAGCAATCCACAAATTTGTCAATCCCACAACACCGAGCACCATTGCAACTAATTTTACACCAAGGGCAAAAACAATATTTTGGATATATGTCGAATGTGTGGCTTTCGCTATTTTAAGAGACGAAACAAGGGATATTAGATTGCCATTCATAAGCACTATATCACCAATTTCCACCGCTATATCACTTCCGCCTCCCATCGCAACACCTATATCACAGGTACTAAGCACTGGAGCGTCATTGATTCCGTCACCGACATACATAATTTTTTTAGCATTTTTCTTTATCTCTTGTAATTTTTCCAGTTTTTCTTCAGGCATCAATTCTGCATACACTTTTGTAAAACCAAGTGAGTTTCCTACCCAATCGGCAATCTCTTTCTTATCACCTGTCAACATTACAATATTCTTGATTCCCATTTCTCTTAATTGACTGATGGCGTTTTTTGTTTCTTCTTTAATTGTGTCGCTTATTACAATATAACCGACATATTTTTGGTCAATAGCCATATACACTACACTGCCGGCACTTTCCACCTTCTCAATGACTATATTGTTTTCTTGTAAAAAACTTGCTCTTCCGCACAATACTTCTTTACCCTCGATTGTAGCTTTGATTCCTTTTCCCGCAATCTCCTCCAATGAGCCTATCTTGCTTTGAAAAATCTTACCCGAATACAAGTGCGAAACACTTTTTGCAATAGGGTGATTACTACTGCTTTCCGCATAACAAAGAAATTTTACAAAACTTTCTTTACTTATATCTTTAGGACAAATTTCCTGAACCTTAAAGTCACCTTTGGTAAGAGTTCCTGTTTTGTCAAAGACTATGGTGTCTATTTCGTGAAGTGTATCCATAAAACTAGCACCTTTAATAAGCACGCCATACTTTGCACATCTTCCCACCCCACTAAAGAATGCAAGCGGAACTGAAATAACAATTGCGCAAGGGCAAGACACAACAAGGAAAGTCAGCGAGCGATAAAGCCAAACTGCGTACTCACCTGTAATAAAAGAAGGTATTAGAAATAATACAAGAGCACAGCCAAACACAGCAGGAGTATAAATACGTGCAAATTTTGTAATAAATTTTTCGGCTTTAGGCTTGTTGGCGCTAGCATCTTGCACCAATTGCAAAACTTTACTAATAGCAGAATTTTGATAAATCTTGGTGACCTTTACAGTAATCACGCTAGACATATTTATAGTGCCACTATACACCTTGCTTCCGATAGTCACGCGTTGTTGTTTGCTCTCACCAGTAAGCATAGAATTGTCTATAAAAGTGCTTCCATTCACTACCTTGCCATCTGTCGGAATTTTCTCACCATTCTTAACAACAACCAAATCCCCAACTTTCAATTTTTCTGGACGTACTTGGTGTTCTTCTCCGCCTCTTATTACATTGGCATACTCAGGTCTAAGAGTAAGCATCTTTTCTAGACTTTTTTTACTTTTTCCAAGGGCATAATCTTGAAAGGCCTCTCCTATTTTATAAAGCAACATAACCATAATTGCTTCGGGATACTCTTGCAGCGCAAGTGCTCCAATGGTTGCAACCACCATCAATACATTCTCGTCAAATATTCCGCCCCTAATGAGTTTTTTTACACATTTATAAACAACATCATATCCTACCGCAACGTAGCCCACACAATATAAGACTATCGACGCTATTTCATTTTTAATAACAAAACCCAAAATTAAAAAAACAAGGGCTAGAGCTGGAAAAATGAGCTTAAACCACCACCTCTTGTAAAGAGGCTCTTTTTCTTCTTTCTCCTCTTCCATTTCTTCCAGTTTTTGAATGTATACTTCACTTTCAAAAATATGAACGGTTTTTTCAAGGAATGCAATGAGTTCATCCTCACTCTTCCACTCATGTTCTGTCTCGATATATAGTTTTTTATTTATAAAATCCAATGTACAGAGATCAATCTCGTCAAAAGTATTGAGTGCTTTTTCTATTTTCGCCGAGCATGCAGCGCAATCAAGGTCTTTTAGGTAATATACTTTTTTCATACTACTTCTCCCTCGCATGTGCAAGACAAAGTTTTACCACGTCCTCGACATGCTTGTCGCTCAAGGAGTAATACACCCTATTGCCTTCTTTTACATTATTCACAAGATTATATTTTTTTAGTAATATCAATTGATGAGATACCGCCGACTGAGTCATACCGATAGACTCCACCAATTGTCCCACATTTTTCTTTCCGTCCATAAGCTCGAAAACAATTTTTAGTCGTGTTTTATCTTTTAGTGCATTAAGTATGTCCAACATGTTTTGCATATCATTTTCACTTATATTATACTTCTTCATTTTTCCCTCTTTAAAATAAACTATATGAATGTTTACTCATATAGTATATGAGCATTCATTCATATAGTCAACCATTTTTATAGTGTTTTATAAAACTTTATAGCCAATAAGTGTCACATTATTGACAAAAGACGTATTGATAGGGTCACACAATCGGGTAGACAAATACTTCTTGCTATCGTCTGGAAAAACAGATAGTGTGTGACTTTTGTTGTACTTGGCACATGCTACAAAATTGGCTCCTCCCGATATTCCTACCGAAAGACCTAATTCACGTCCGAGTTTTTGTGCCATAGCAATGGCATCATTGTCGTCCACTCCAATTATTTCGTCCACAATTTTCTCGTCATATAGTGCCGGTATTATATTATCACTAAGTCCTTGAATTTCGTGATGGTCTTTAGAAGTGCCTGTGGAAAACAATGCGGCTCTACTTGGCTCAACCGTAATGATAGGTGTTTTGTATTGCTTTTTCATATAACCGCCCAATCCCATAAGCGTGCCCGAAGTCCCCACACCTGCAATCACACCTGAAATACTGGACAATTGGTTTTCGTTTAATTTACCCTCCACTTCTTTTGCCAATCTAATATAAGCTTTTACATTGGAAGGATTTTCAAATTGACGAGTAAGATACACTCCTTCCTTTTCCAGTTTTTTACATGTGGCAAAACCCTCTTCAAATGATGACACAAGGATAAGTTTTGCTCCATACAGCCGAATAAGATTTTTTCTCTCTTCACTCATAAATTGGGGCATGCAGATTGTGACCTCATGCCCTAATTTTGCGCCCACGCCCGCAAATGCAATACCCATATTGCCACTTGTAGTCTCCGCAATTGGCTGACCGTTTTTTAATAATCCTTGTCTTTTTGCATCTTTTAGAATTTGAAGCGCCACCCTATCTTTTATACTGCCTGTAAAATTGTACCACTCACATTTAAAATATGCGTGACGAATTTGTTTTTTGTATTTATAAGCAATATCCACCAGAGGTGTATTGCCAATTAGTTTTTCCAAGTCTTTTGTCATTTTTCACCTCTTATTCTTTATATGTAATTTTTGCTTATTTTGATATATTTAGACTTGATAAAACCCAAAAATACATTGATTGTTGTTATGAAAACCGACACAAAGTCTAAATATTATTGTTTTTTAAAATAGATTACGAAAACAAAAAATAACCCATACTAAATGTATGAGTTATTATAGTTATCACAATACAATAAAGAATAAAATCAAGAAAGGCATGCTAGTAGATAGTTTTGTAACCAACAATTACCACGGAATTTCTCCCGCACTCGTGCTTGTTTTTAGCGATGGAAAATCTTATCCTATTCGCCAATATCACTGGCAAGAGTATTTTGATCTTATTGCTAAATAGTTTTGTTTTTGCGCTTTTTGATTATTACAAGCATAACCACTACACCACATGCCACAACTCCTAAGCCACAACCCAATATTATTGCGACACTGGTGTTGTCTTTTACGCAAACAACCGCAAAAGTAGAAGTCTCTGACGACGATTGCAGTGAAATACTGCCATCTTTAATAAGATATTCTACTTCTTTCATGTCGCCATTTTCAAGTATTTCAAAAACTTTAAGTTGTTTTGAAGAAGTTATGCCAGAAGGAAGCGCAAGACTAATTGTAAGGTCCTTACTTTTCGTATTTGTTATGCGATAAATATCATGAATATCGTACGCTGAGTTTAGTGTATTGTACACACTTTTGCTTACAAGATTAACATTATTATTTTCCACACCGACTTCGTCCACCGACTCAAATCCATCACTGGACGAAACCACTATATCCTGTGCGTCTTTCTCAATTATGATATTTTCAGTTTTTATAGTGACTATAAGTGTAGTACTTTGAGCAGCAAAGTGATTGCTGTCTCCCGACCATGTCATAACAATAGTATGTTTTCCGATAGATGTAAGGTCGCTTTCACAAGCAACAACTACATTGTCGGCAATTTTTCCATTATCGTCATACGCACTTGCTATTATCTTGTATTTTTTGCCGTCATACAATTTTATAATGGAATTATTTTCAGCTTCGTATCTAATAAAAGACTTTGCTTTAGCTATATAAAAATTGCATGTAGGATTGGATATCGAATAATTTGGGTCTGCAACAGACACTGTAGCGACATATAAATCACCAACATTTTCACCTGCTTCCTTTTTTGCTCCCGAAAGTTCTAATTCTAGATTGTTTCCATTTATATCTTTTGCAATAGCTGTTGGTGCTTGCATTTCGCCATTATAAACTAGGTTTACATTTGACCATGATACCAATGTCCTTTTTGGAGACACCAAAACAATTTGTTTTGGATAAGCACTGACAAATTTATAATTCTCGTCGTCTATACTCAATTCGAAGTAATATTGACCTGCATTTATCAAAGACGTCAAATCTACATTTTCAGACAATTTGTGTTTTGTAAGCAGGTGATAAGTACTTGCTTTCTTGTAATAAACAGATTGATTTATTTTACTAATATCAAAATTGATTTCGCTCCAGTTTTCATTGTTTTGTGTTATTTCAGGAATATATAATTGACCGTCGTACTCTTTAGTAAAACTTTCCAAGCCATACGATGTAGAAATTGTACTTTTATTGATTGTAAAACAAAGTTCGGTATCATCTACTATTTGTGCGATGCTTTCATATGCATCTTTTACTGCCACAACAATTTTGTATTCACCAGCACCAATGACCTCGTCACACTCAATATACTCGCCGTCCACTTTCTTTAAGGTCTTTACTATACAAGAATCTTTAATAAAATCATTTGAATAAGTTATGTCAAAGTCATGGATATAATTCTCGCCAGTGTATGTCAAATTTGGAGTGCTTTTCCAATCAATATTGATATCCCATTTCTTTACATTGTGTAGGACAGAATTTTCAATTTCGGCTGTTTTGCCATCTTTAGAAAGAATGACTTTACACATAATTGTGTATTGTTTTGGCAATTTAGAGCCCACACGACACTCGCTACTTGTACCGATTGTTGTCCATGTATTATCATATATTTTCCACTCGTATGTTATTTCACAACCGTCCGGATAATCCAAAACCTCTGCAAAATAATCCACCTCGTCATTAAAGTACAAATCACTCACATCTTCGCCTGAAGCCATCTTGGAGGTTATATCGATATGTGGTTGGTAATTAGTATACCTCGACCACACTTCTATATTATGAGATATTCCAGCCGGAACTCTTGTAGTAGGTGTTGTTTCGTCCTCTATATACCAGCCAAGCCATTCAGTAGTGAGTGTATCGCAAGTAAGTGAAGGAAGGTCCACGCCGGTCAAATAACCAAATTTATCAGGCAACTGCGCACTTGGTGTAAAATCCTCTGTGTAGTGATATGTTATGGTATAAAATTTTTCTTGCCAAATTGCATACAGCACAACTTTATTTTCTTCTACAATACTTTCTTCAATAATGTCTGTTTCGCTTATCGCATCACCATTAGGAGATAATGCCCAACCCACAAATTCACAACCTTCTCTTTCGCTTTCTGGAAATGTGTAAGATGTGTCTTCAGCCCAAACATCACTTTGTTTTGTATAATTAAAAGCCCCGCCCAAGACTCTTGTCAATGGTGCAATAGAGGCAGAAGTGTCGTAATTTAAATCAAACTCAACACTAATCTCGACTTGTACATTTTCTTCATTTTCTCCACCCTCGTCTTCACCTTCACCAGGGTTTGAGCCACTTTCCACAATCATGGTATATGTGCCAGTACTAAAAATTTCGCAGTCTTTATAAAGATCCAAAACTTCTTGGCTCGGGAAAACAAAAACTACATCAGAATTGCCCGAAAATGCAGTCGAGGATATATTTGTAAAACCATTTTCCACAAATTCACCATTTTCAGTGATGCATCTAGTAATATATACCTTTTCGATAGGCACGTCTTTAAAAGCATTTGTTTCTATCGTAAGCAAACTACTAGGCAGGCGCAATTCTCCCGACATTGAAGTGCATTTATTAAAAGTTCCAGTACTAATAACTTGTAGATTGCTTGCATTAGTAAGATCTAGTGAAAGTATTTCTGGATTATTGATAAAAGCAGTGTACTCTGCCGAAGTTTTAAGACCCTTACTCAATTTCACGAGCGGATACTCCTCGCTCCCCTCAAAAACAGTGGCCGGTATAATCAAATTTCCGTCAAAATCACTATCTACATATCCCATGACTTCAGCTTCACCATCTGTAATTGCGACTCTAAATTCTTCAGGAATCTCCGCATAAGCCTTGTGATTTACCGAAAACCCAACACCAATACAAGATATCAGCATAATCGGAAGTATCCATAAAAATTTTCTCATTTCATACCTCATAGACATTTGTCTAAAAATGTCGTAAATTATTACTTTTTATTATATTACAAAGAAGCCTATACTTCAAAACTTTTATTTGCTATATGTTGGAAAATTTTTCCACAATACATTTTTATCATTTGCTATATTTTTTAAAAAATCCTCTCATCTTAAAAAACTTTCTTTAAGTCTTGGTAAAATTTGGAAATACAAAAATCACTAAAAAACACTTCACATTTTCTCCAATGTGGTATATACTAGAACAAATGTTCGAGGAGGGATAATGTGAGATACATATTGCATTCAGATCTGAATAATTTTTACGCAAGTGTCGAGTGTATGTACAATCCCGAGATTCGAAATCGCGGAGTCGCCGTCGTAGGTGATAGTGAAAAAAGACATGGTATTGTTCTTGCAAAAAACAACATTGCAAAAAGTTGTGGAGTAAAGACGGGAGATACGATATGGGAAGCAAAAATAAAATGTCCCGACCTTGTAACTGTAACTGCTCACTTCGACAGGTATCAAAAAATATCGCGTCTGGTAAAAAGTATGTATCGAGAGTACACCGACCAAATGGAGAGTTTTGGTATAGACGAGGCATGGCTAGACATAACCAACAGGGTACACAATTGGGAAGAAGCAGTGTCGCTTGCTAATGAAATACGCAAAAGAGTTATTGAAGAATTTGGTGTGACTGTAAGCATTGGTGTTAGTTTTAATAAAGTTTTTGCAAAACTAGGAAGCGACATTAAAAAACCAAATGCCACTACCCTAATATCCGACAAAAATTTTAAAGACGTAGTCTATCCCCTACCCGTCGAACAATTGTTGTACGTGGGCAATCGAACAAAAATAAAATTAAATAAAAACAATATTTTTACAATCGGCGACTTGGCTGAAGCTGACGAAAATTTTATGCGCTTACTAATTGGAAAGGTAGGTGTTATGCTTAGACGCATGGCACAAGGTGAAGAAAATGAAGAAGTAAGATGGGCTGACGAAAAAGAAGAAGTGAAGTCAATAAGCAATTCTACCACCTGCCCACGCGACCTCAAAAATGAAAAGGAAGTAAAGTCAATTATATACATTTTGTCAGAAAGCGTCGCCAGACGGACAAGAAGTGAGGGTTTTTTTGCAAAAGAGGTATCTTTGCACATAAAAGACGGAAGCCTAAAAAGTTATGGCTGGCACAAGCGACTTGAGTTTTCCACCAATCTTGCAAGTGATATTGCGCGTGAATGCATCCGACTTTTTAAAAATTACAATTGGGACACCACCATTCGTGCAATAGGTGTACGTGTAAGCAATTTTGACAATGCACCAAGCCAAATGAGTCTTTTCTATGACAAATCTTCTCACGACAAAATTGAGAAGATTGAGACCACTGTCGAGAATCTTCGCGAAAGATGGGGTTATGACATAATAAAACGTGGAGTTGTGGTCGCGGATAAAGACATGGCTCTTCTCGACCCATATAGTGCACCTCATATAATACACCCTGTCAGTTATTTAAAAGGAGGAATAAAAGATGGAGAAACTTAAAGTAAAAGTAGGCGTAGTCTTTGACGAAGAAGGAAACAAACTTCCTCAATTTGTAGAATACAATGACCACAAATACGACATTGATAAAGTAATCGCAAAACGCTTTTGCCCCTCTTTCAAGCTTGGAGGTGTGGGCGAGCGTTATACAATCCGCATCCGTGAAAAAGAATATTTTCTATTTTTTGAAGAGCCTCTATGGTGGCTGGCTCCTTCAAACATTTTGTAAATACCCCTAAAATATGATATAGTGAATATATAATTGGAGGTTTTGGATGAACTGCTTATTTAGTGGAGATTTCCATCATATTTCTTGGAGATTTTGCAAATATTTTAAAATTCCTAAAGACAAAAAACTTAATGTTTTGTTTGTAAATTACGGGTTTGTAGAAAATATAGGATATAACAACATACAAAAAAAAGCATTAAGAAAAGCTTTTAAAATCAATAAAATAATCGACCTTTATCCTGAATACACCTTTAGCGATAAAATTGATGTTATTTTTATAAACGGCGGTTGTGATTACAACAAACTAATAAACAATCTTGTCGATACTGGTCACGACAAAAAAATTATAGAACTTGTAAAAGATGGTGCTCTCTTTATTGGTGAAAGTTTAGGCACAATTATTGCCGGTAATTACGAATACGCATATTTATTTGAAGGTAAAAGCAAAGAAGAAATGTCCGAATACAACAGAAGGCGTAAAAATTTTGCTGGACTAAAACTCATCAATAAAGTAATCATCCCACACAATAGCAAATATCGCTTCCCTATGATTTTCAACACCAAAGAATTTGATTACAAATGCCCGAATACAGCGGGTCCTATATATATGACAGATGTGTGCGGAAAAATAATAGATGTAATTGAAAAAGACCGTGTCGACTACATAACACTAAAAGAAAATCAGGCACTTTTAATAATTGACGATGAAGAGAAAATTTGCGAGTACAATTGGGACAATCTGCCAGTAAAAAGTATGCCCAAGACCAAAGACCTTTGTGACACCATCAAACTAACAAAACAAAAAACAAGTACATGCAAAATTGTAAGCTTTAATATAGGCATGAAAATAGACAACACAGCAAAAATCCTGGATTTTATCAAAAATGAGAACCCAGAAATATGTGTTTTTCAAGAAACAACGAGAGCCTTGTCTCAAAAAGTAAAGCCAAAATACAAATCCGCAAATGACTTAATTTCTATATCTAAATACAGTAGTTTTTTTGCACCTATATATGAAGCAAAATGCGTCACAATAAACAATGAAATTGTAGAGGATTTTGGCGGTAAACTACAACAAGGGATACTCACTCTCTCCAAATTTAAAATCAAACAAAAACAAAACTTATTTTATTACAACGAATACAAAAAAGAATATGACGCGACCTTCTTCAAAGAAAAAGACTGGTGTCGTTCGATTTCAAACGTAATTTTAAATAATGAAGGTAAAGACTTGCAAATTATTGGAGTACATGGAATATGGACAAAAGACAAACTTGGCAAAAATGATGAAAGAATACAAAAACAAACCGAATTTATTTTAAGTCAAGTCAGAAATGACATTCCCTGTATCGTACTTGGAGATTTTAATCTACTTCCACAAAGCAACAGCATCAAAAAATTAAGCAAAAATTTGCGCAACATACTACAAGAATACAATATAAAAACAACCCGACCTCCTTTTGATGACGGGCTGGAAAAAGAATCCAACTTCCAAATATGCGATTATGTTTTTGTAAACGACAAGGTTATTGTGAAAAATTTGACCTGCCCAGAAAATGAAATCTCAGATCATTATCCCTTTATTTTTGAATTTGAGTTTTAAAAAAAAGGCACTACTTAGATAGTGTCTTTTTTGTTTTTATATTTACTTTCGAAATTTTATATTTTATCCAAATCAATACAAAGTTATTTTACTGTGCCGATTACTTTAAGTCCGCCCATATAAGGTTGAAGCGCTTTAGGAATATTGATTGTTCCGTCTTCATTGTAGTTGTTTTCCAATAATGCGATAAGCGCACGAGTAGATGCAAGTACAGTGTTGTTTAGTGTGTGAGCAAAAACATTACCTTTCTCACTCTTATATCTGATTCCTAGACGGCGTGCTTGAGCGTCCCCTAGTGTACTACATGAGCCCACCTCAAAGAATTTTTGTTGGCGCGGACTCCATGCTTCAATATCACAAGATTTTACTTTCAAATCCGCCAAGTCTCCACTACAACATTCAAGTGTACGTACTGGGATATCAAGATTGCGGAAAATCTCCACTGTGTATGACCACATTTTGTTGTACCAGTCCATACTATCTTCAGGCTTGCATATTACAATCATTTCTTGTTTTTCAAATTGGTGCACACGATAAATACCTCTTTCTTCAATACCATGCGCTCCCACTTCTTTTCTAAAGCATGGACTGTATGAGGTCATTGTTATTGGAAGGCTATTTTCTTTTATTATTTGGTCTTTAAATTTACCTATCATTGAGTGCTCGGAAGTACCAATTAGGAAAAGGTCTTCTCCCTCGATTTTATACATCATTGCGTCCATTTCCGCAAAACTCATTACGCCATTAACAACGTCACTTCTAATCATAAATGGAGGTATACAATAGATAAAACCCTTGCTTATCATATAGTCACGTGCATAGTTTATCATCGCTGTAACAAGACGAGCAGCGTCACCCATTAGGTAGTAAAAACCATTTCCACTAGTACGCCCAGCAGAGTCTTTATCAAGACCACCGATAGAAGTCAAAATGTCGGCATGATATGGGATTTCGTATGCAGGTACATTCGCCTCGCCATATCTTTGAATCTCAACATTTTCACTATCGTCCTTTCCAAGCGGAACAGATGGGTCAATAATATTGGGAATAGTCATCATTATTTGCCTAATTTCAGCAACAAGCGCCTCTTCTTCTTTCTCGATCTCTGCAATACGTAGGTTGTTTTTCACAACTTGTTCTTTTATCTTATTCGCTTCATCAATTTTCTTATCTTTCATAAGCGCGCCAATCTCTGCAGACAATTTGTTTCTGCTGCTTCTAAGATTATCACCCTCTTGTTTTAGGTCACGATTTTTAGCATCAAGTTCCAATACCTTGTCGACTAAAGGCAATTTTTTATCTTGAAACTTTTTCTTTATATTTTCTTTTACAAGTTCTGGATTTGTACGAATTAAATTTATGTCTATCATAGTTTTCCCCTTTAATACACATTAGTATAGTATAATTTGTAAAAGATTTCAATTTATTTGGACATATTATTGATTATATTTTATATAAAAAATTATTTTTTATCATTGTAATTTATTTTATTTGTGTTATAATTAAATAACTATGGGGGTGTGATTATGATTACAAGCGTATACTACTACAATGCAACCGAAGCAGTAAGAGAATTGTTTTTATCTGAATTTAAGACACTACCATCAGGAGACGTAGATAGACTTCTAAATGTCTTTTATCGTTTTGTTCAGTGGGAAGAAGAAGGAGACAAAATTCGCCCTTCTATTATTTTGACCAATAATATCAATTCGGTGGTAAAAACTATTCCTGAGACATCAAAGATATCTTTCTATGTCGACCAAAACAGTAGTTCTTTCAACGAACGTCTAAAATCCCTTATGTGTTTTTGCACAAGCGGCTGGACTGTATATATCAATTACACCACAGACACGGTAGAATATGGTCTAATCAAATGTACCAATTCGCTAAAAGATAAGGATCTGGCCTCACAAATCTTTATGCCAGGAAACATGGAAATTATCGCAGGTAAAGCAAAACTTGTATCTATCAATGTACTATCTAGCGGACTTATCCATGTAAAAGGCGTGAAAGGCAACCAAACAAGTGTCCATTTCTCCCTTGTGAATCGTCACGAACAAGACTGGGACAGTACAATCAAGTGTTTTGTAAACGACTGCGTATCTCGTCTAAAAACAACACAAAAGAAATTGGACGGAGTTAAAAATATCCTTGAAAATATATTCAGTAAATGTTTTAAGTCATTGCATGGTACAATCTGTCTTGTAGTGGACAAAGACTTTAAAGACACAAAAGGCGTATTCAGCGACGGAACTTGGCTACCCGAACCAATTGAATTTGGAAAACTTTTCCTTCAAAGTAAAAGTTTTAGCGAGAGCAAACTTCGCTCATATGCTGACATTTTCACAACAATGCTAAATTATGACGGAATCACAATCATTGACAACCAAGGACGCATACGTGCATATAATGTATTTATAGAAAACAACAAAAAAGTAGCCCAACATATCGTGGGCGGTGCTCGACTAAGAGCCGCTTATACTCTTCTAAACACAACAAGCAAGAAGATTGTGGGTGTGTACTTCCAATCACACGACGGAGGCGCTTTCTACAAATCAACCCAACAAGCAAAGAAAGAACTTAATGCTGCACAAAGAGAAGCTGAAAAACAACAAAGTTTTAAACAACTTGAAATGGCCCTAAACAACGACAAGAATGACAATTAAAATTTAGCGACAAAAAAACTTAAAAATATATCGAAAAACAATTACATAAAATAGATATGAGCCCAAAAACCATTTGTCCAAGTGTCCGACTTGGTGATATAATATTAGTAGGAAAATATGAAAAAAGTAATTAGATTTTTTGCATCAACAAAATTTATCTTAATATTGTCTCTACTTATAAATATAGCAATGTTTGTGCTTATATCTCTTTTTTTAGATTCGTTTTTCTACGGAATCTTTTCGGCTGTAGTCTTGGTTGCATGTTTTATCTCCCTATGGAGAAGTAGAATCCAACCTATCTACAAAATAATGTGGGCATTGCTTATCTATATCTTGCCCATCTTTGGTTGTGTGCTGTATGCCCGCGCGACACATAGCTACGGCAGCATCAAAAAACGTAAGGCTTGGCAAAATATCACTTTCTTATCTAGCAATTATTTACCATCTAATACCGAGAGTTATGCCAGTCTAAACAAAACCGACTCTGTCGCATTCAAACAATGTATGTATGTTTCCAATAGCATCAATATGCCCGTATACGAAAATACTACTACCAAATATCTAGCTGACGGAACAGCATATTTTCAAGAAATGTTTGATTTAATCAAAAAAGCAAAAAGATACATATTCTTAGAATATTTCATATTTAAAGAAGGCAAAATTTGGGACCAATTATTCCAACTACTTAAAGAAAAAGCACGCGAGGGTGTGGAAATAAAGATTTTGTACGACGACTTCGGTTGTATGGATAGATTTACTGACCGCAAAACCTTCAAAAAACTTGCAAATTATAAAATTGAAGCGCTACCATTCAATAGAGTATTGTCTTCATTTAGCGGTTTTATCAATTACCGCGACCACAGAAAGATTTTGATAGTGGATGGTGAATATGCTCTTACTGGAGGTATCAATATTGGTGATGAATATGCCAATTTGATCGATATTTACGGGACTTGGAAAGACAATGGAATAAGTATCACCGGCGACGCTGTGTGGAGTATGGTTGTTATGTTTATCAATAGTTGGCACTTCTCCTCAAACGAACGTCTCGAATACGAAAAGTATAAGAGCACAAGCACAGCAAAAAATAAAAGTAAAGAGTATGTCCAACCTTACGGAACTTCTCCTCTTACTCATGAACCAGTAGCACGCAATATATATCTAAATCTTATCAATTCGGCGCAAAAGAGCATTTATATTACTTCCCCTTACATGATTTTGGACGAAGAGATGATTACTGCACTAAAACTTGCAGCAAAAAGTGGAGTATTGGTATCAATAATATTCCCGGCAATCCCCGACAAAAAAACTGCTTTTTATCTTGCCCGTTCGCGTTTTACAGAACTTATCAAGGCAGGCATCAAAATACATGAATTTAGTGGCGGATTTATACACGCGAAAAATCTGGTTATCGACGGTAAAATCGCCTCCATTGGCACTGTAAACATGGATTTTCGAAGTCTATACTTACACTTCGAAAACGGCACTCTTCTATACAATAGTCCGACCGTAACCGATATACATAAGGATTTTGAAAAGACACTTACATTGTCTAAACAAATCACCCTTAAAGACATGAAAAAGAGAAAGCTTGTGGAAAAATTCTGCGGATTCTTCCTTAAGATATTGTCACCTTTCTTTTAATACTTGTTAATTCTAAAAACAATCAAGAAAATAAAAAGAGCCAAACATATTGGCTCTTTTTTATGTCTATTATTATTTTTTGTCCTCTTTTTTAGTTGAAGATTTTTTTGTGGTTTTTGTTTCTTTTTTTACTTCTACTTTTTCACCACTCACTTCTTTTTTTGATTTCTTTTTGTGTTTGAAGATTTGTGTCAAATCAGCATTTTCAAGATCAAAACCTGTTTTCTCTTCTTCTCTCACTTTCTCCACTCTCTTTTGTAGAGGTTTTTTATCGTATGGCATTTTTACTTTGTCTGTGCGATTACGAATTTCCAATTGATTGTATGGAATGGATATATTGTTGCGTTTGAATTCATTATATACATTTTCCATTATGTAGTAATATACACTCCAATAATCTGCAGTGTCACACCAGCAATTAGCTGCAAAATCAATACTACTTGCACCTAGCACTTTTAATCTGCAGAATGGTTCTGGATCAAGATACACTCTACCGTCACTCTTCATAACATCTGTTACGATTTTTTTCACTGTCTCGACATCAGTCTCATATGCTACTGAAAACATGAAATCAACTCTACGTTTTGGATTAGCGCCCGAATTAACAACAGAATCATTAACAATCATAGAATTTGGCAATGTCACTTTTTTATTGTCAGCAGTCATAAGTGTAGTGAAAAGAAAATTGATTTCGGTAATGTTTCCTTCGACACCATTGACAGAAATATAATCCCCTTTCTTAAACATATGTGTTGATACAATAATAATACCATTTGCTAAGTTGGAAATGTTGTTTTGCAATGCCATTCCAACAGCAAGCAACAATGCACTAAGCGCTGTAAGTATACCTGTAATCTCCACACCTACTAGGCTTAATAAGATTAGTACATAAATTAAATAAAGTACAAGTTTGATTGCGGTGACAATGAAGTTTTGAGCAATCTTCTCCATTTTGGTTTTGCCAAGTATTCTTTTGGACAAATTGATCATAAGTTTTACAAATATAAGACCTACAATAAATACTCCCAAAAACTTAACAACACCCCAAAAATTGTTTGTAAAAAAATCTTTAATAGTGTTCCAAACTTCTTCCATATATTTCTCCTTTGTTTTATGCCAATATAATAAACAATCTAAGCCAAAATGTAAAGCATAATGTTTTTAAAGTCCCAAAAACATTCTTTTATCAATAAAAAAACAAAAAACACGCGTTCGAGTTGAGCGTGTTTTATTCATAAATTTTTTGACGTATCGAAAATTTGCAACCGCAATAATCCTGACGATACAGCCCGTATTTCTTAGAGTTTTGAATGCTTTTCAAATATCCGTCTTTTTTCTTAAAATTGAAAGGCAAAAATTCCACCCTGTCGTCCGAAAACTCATTTCCTACGCGGACTATATTGTCATAATTTTTATAAGGACTTACACTAAGTGTGGTTGTAAACGCATCAAATCCATGAGTCTTTGCATATTCATAGGTTTTCTTAAGTCTTAATCTAAAACACTCAATACAACGCGCTCCGCCTTCTTTTTCATTTTCTTTGCCCTTAGCAATTTCATAAAATGCAGGGCTGTCGTATTCTTCGATAATATATTTATATCCGAGTGTATCTAAAAATTTTGCTTGTTCGGCAGCTCTTTTGTAGTACTCCTCGTCGGGATAGATATTAGGATTATAAAAATAAACTGTCACATCATAATCCTTCAGAACATCAAGCACACCACTACTACATGGAGCACAACAACTATGCAACAATAATTTTTTCATAACCCCTCCTAAAGCAACAAGATTATGTATCCTACAATTAGCGACGCAACGAATATTGTGGATATTATTTTCAAAGCTTTAGCACGACTATTATTGCGAAGCAAAACAGCATAAGCAATACCGGCATTTACACAAAGTCCAGCAAACAAAGCACCAAATTCTAGCCCGCTAGTCACATACAATTGGGTCAAAAGCACAGAAGACGCGCAATTTGGGATAAGTCCTACCAGCACAGCAACAAGCGGTTGGACCCACTTGCCCGCACTCAAAAACTCAGCAATATTATCTCTACCTACAAAGTAAATGATAAGACCCATAAGAATGTTTACTATCAATATAAATACAAATATCTTCAGTGAGTGGGTCAATGGATGAAGAAGGTATTTTTTCCAGCCGTTGTTTTTTTCACCTTCAATTGTGTGACCACAACAACCCGTATGTTTATCTTCAAGATAAATGTCAGCCACCAAATATTTTTCTTCCACTTTGCTGTCTTTTACTTGGATATTGGTATAGCCAAGCACATGAGCGCTGTCCACCTTAGACTTATCCTCTATTGGTTTTTTTCTTAGTCTCAATACATACAAGTCCACCAAATATGCCAAGACAATCGCAAAAACAAACTTTAGCAAAAGCAAAGGAATCAACATCTTTATACTTTTAGGATCGCCCAGCATAATCGGAATAGCCTCGTCACTTGTCGCAATATAAACAGCGATAAGAGTTCCGACCGAAATGCGATTTTTGTTGTACAAATCCGTAGCCACAACCGAAAATCCACATTGGGGAATAAGCCCCAATCCTCCACCAATCAGAGGTGAAAATTTGTTTTTAAGAAAAACATTATTCTCAAATTTTCTTGATGTATATTGTTCTAAAAGTTCGATTAAGATATACACCACAAAGAGCACGGGCAGTATCTTAAGCGAGTCAATTAAGGCATCAAGCAATACTTCACCCATAACTCCTCCATATATTTTAAAATTTTTTCGACCTCTATATTATACTACAAATTTTAAATTTGTAAAGTTTTATCAAAGTCACAATCATCTTTAATATGAAAATATTTCCAAATTCATTACCTTTGCATAATAATATTTTTATCACGCAAAATATACAAAAAGGAGGTTTTGTATGACTACAAATGGAAAACGAACATTGCTTGGCATCACTTACTATTCGCTTATTCTTTTCATGATTGTGTTGATTGTATTCTTCATACTTGGTCTTAGAAGCGAAAGAGTTTACACTTGGGCAGAGGTCTGCTATATAATAATTAGCGTTCTACTTGCTTTGGAAGTGATATATGATTTGACCTGCAATTTCAGTGGATCTATGAAATTTAGTTCTGGTGTGGTATTGATAGTCCTTACATACATAACTGTTATTTTGTCATTCATATTATTTGGGATAATGGCTACCAATGGAAGAATACCCTTTGAGATGACTGACATCTTTATCATGCAAATAGGACTTAGCTACGCAATAAACATACTAGCAATAATTATTTATTGTATTGGCACACAATGGAGTAATAGAAATCTTAATAATGAAATTAAAAGATAGTTTTTGACAATTACTCACAATATTTTGTCAATAATATTGAATATTGTGTCTAAAAACAAAACAAGCCCAAACAAAAGGGCTTGTTTTTATTATTGATTATTTTCAGTGTTTTTATCTGAGTTGTTTGTCTCAAAAGACTCGTCTTCGACAATGTGCGAATCTGCATCTTCATTAGCTTCTACAATAGTTTCGTTGTTTTGTGTTTCGTCATTTTCTACAACAACACTAGTTTCGCCATTGGCCGACTCTATATTAACTACAGTTTCACTTGAAGAGGCGACTGTTGTTTTTGCTGGTTTGTTGTTTTTCCCAAACCAAACCCAGTGTCCAAATTTCTTTACCATATGATCACCAAATTTTGCATATTTAGCGATAAGATATGTAGGTACCATTATAAAGAAAGATGCTACGAAGTCTAGTACATAATGTTGTTTTAGAAACACAGTAGAAAGTATTACAAGCACACCGCATATCATTATTGGCCAACGCAACCAAGGTGATGTTGTTTTCTTTTGATTGTAGAGTCCTAGTATCATGCCTAGTGCCATAAAGCAATGTTGGGAAGGTAGACAGCATATTGGTTTGCATGTTCCCCATGTCAGAAGTAAAAATTTGTCCGACAAAGTCTTAGGCTCGAGTTCGGGTTTTACCATTTCAGTTTGCCAGAAGAAATATACTATACCACTTATAGCAAAAGAAATCATAAGAGCAAGCCATAGATTCCATAGATGTTTTTTATCCTTGTATGCTACTAGAAAATATGTAAATATCGCTACTGGAAAAGTAAGATAATACACCCACACAAATTCACTCACAACAGGGATTTTGCTATCTAACCAAATCTCTGGATGCGCGCCTGGTTTTCCAAGAAGCATATTTCCTGTCCAAGAAAGTTGTTGGACAATAAGAAAGAAGATGAATGGAATAATTGAATACGCAAGACCATAAAAAATCTTTTTTGCCCATTCACCCTTACTCTTTACTATTACTTCATCGGTTTTTTCTTCTACAATTGCCTCGTCGCTCACAACTTCTTCGACGATTTTGTCTTTCTTTTGTTCCATTTCATTATCCTTTCAGACGCACTATTACAATGTTTTTAATACGTCACTTACTGTCTTCATTTCACATTTGCCATTATAATTAGTCTTAAAATGGCGCATTACACTTGGTACTGTCTTGTCCTCAAGAGTCAATATTATGTTTTTTATCTCCTCAGCACTCAACATTTGAGGTAAATATTTTTCAATTGCTTTCTTTTGCAATAAAATATTTTCACATTCTTCAGTATTGCCCACCTTTTGATAATTGGCACTTTCTTCCTCAAGCTCTTTTACTGTCTTTTGAATGATTTTTACCATATCAACATCACTCACTTCTGTGTTGTTGGCGCGTGCATTGATTTGGGCTTGCATATATTTGTTGATTAGCACACTGTATATGCTTCTCAAATTTGAATTTTTGGATTTCAATGCCTCCACATTGGCTCTTTTAATTTCTTCTATAATCATTTCTTTTTTCTCCTATTATTTTTTGTCATAAATTTTTCTGCACAAATAAGCCTCTCATCATATAGATTGTCCATAACAATACCTCTTTCGTATCTTGCAATCTCATCAAGTATTATGGATAATTGAGTACAATACGGCACAGATATACCTTTACTATTCGCAATAGCCACAACCTTTTTCATAAGACAGTCAAGCTCAGATGGTTTATTATACTCAAGATTACGCAAAACTGACGATACGGTATTGTGGTTTTGGTTTATAAGGCGTCTAAACATACTTGACCTATATATAGCGCCTGAAATCCCATCTTCTGTAAACTTATAGTAATCAAGCATATCATAATATGGGCTTACAGGATGATTGAGCATGCTCTCAAACACAACCAATTGTTCCTTAACCAAATTAAGATAAAGCCTTTTTCCTTGCTTTTCCTTTAAAATGTGTCCAAGATTGTGTCCAGTAAGTGCACCAAGACAAGATGTCAATGATGTCAAAACAAATTTACTCAATATAAAGTCAAGCATATCTTCTTCGATATGTGTCTCACAAATTGAATTAAGTAGATTTTGTACTATTGGCAGAAAAACCTTCGCCTCGGGATTTAGTACACCAATGTGATTGTCTCCACTTTTGTTTACAATCACAAGACGTCTGTCCACATATCTAAAAGCACTCCAATCCGCCACCCAGCTAACAAATCTATTGGTAGGTATAACATCGAAAAATTCTTCTAAATTAAGGACGTTTTGGATACCTACAATTATACCATTTGGACTTAGATATTTCAATACTTGTTTTAGAGCAGAAGTCACTTTAAAAGACTTTACCATTACAAAAATTATGTCTTTTTTAGTAGAAAATTTATTATTAGTTACGTATGGAACTAATACACTTCTTTCACCAAATTCGCCACAAATCTCCACATCTATCCTATTATCAATAACAAGTTCGTTGTCATCTTTTGCGGTCAACTCAACATTATAGCCTTTACTGGTCAAAAATAAAGCCAATACTCTGCCTATTGTACCTGCACCTACAATGCCAATTTGCAATTCTCTTCCCATTATTACTCCATTTTTATTTTTTAAGTTGGTCTACAACATATTCGTAAAGCTCGGCATGTATATCCTCTATTGTGCGGATTTTTCCGTCTTTTACGCAATTGATAAGTTTGTATCCGTCACGCTCTACCACTTCAAGACATGTCTTCTGACAATTCTTTTGATACTCGACATTGCCTTCAAGTCCATCTGGTCTTTCAGTGCGGTTTTTCAATAATTGCTCGCGATACTCCATCGGCATAAACAACATTATCTTGATATCAGGTCTAGGAAGCCCCAACAAGTCAAATTCAAGAGTATCAATAAAATCATATTGTTTTGCTCTTAGCTCTTTATCTAAGATTTTGCTACATTGATGTATTTTATTGCTATCCACATATCTATCTAGTACTACATTATGGTTTTCCAATGCAGAATTTACTTTAGGAATATTGTAAAGCCTATCAGCCGCATAGTAAAGACTTGACACCTTATTGTCCACCTTTACCGCACCCTCTTCAAAATAAGACTCGCAATAATTTTCTTTACCTAGATAAGGTCCTGCTATTATTTTTCCTGTAGGACTATCATAAAAAGGACACTGCATTTTTATAGTAGGAAAATTTTCCTTATTTAATCTTTCAAGAAGTAAATTTGTTTGGGTTTCTTTGCCACTACAATCCGTACCTTCTACCGAAATCAGTTTTCCTCTCATAATGCACCTCCCTATCCTTATTATTATAATAAAATATAGTTTTTTTCACAATTAAAAAGGTGAGATTATAAAAAATATAGGACAAATGTCCTATATTATTTTTTTCATTTCTTTCAGCGCCCAATCCATCTCAGCGAAAATCTTATCATATGGCGCATCTGTAAGCAAATCAACACCAGTACGAGAAAGAATATTATTGGGATAATCACTATCGCCACTTTTTAAAAATTCCATATATTTTTCTATATTGCCCGCCAAGACATCACTTGCAAGACTGCATGCACTAGTAATGCCTGTTGCGTATTTAAACACATAATATGCTCGATAAAAATGACTTATGCGATACCATTTATAGCCATTTTCCTTGACACAACTTACACTTTTTCCGACATATTTTTTGTACAAATCATAATACATATCATTCATCATGTCTTTTGTTACACTTTCTTTTTTAGCAACTTTATCATGAAGCCAATATTCCCACTCACTGTACATTGTTTGATTGTATAAAGTGCCTACAATTGTATTGACAAATCGGTCAAGAACAAACAATTTTTCTTGGTTTTTTGTGCAGGTTTTGTAAAGATGTTTCATCAACAACACTTCATTGACAGTACTTGCAATTTCGGCTGTAAATATGTCATTGCCCGCAGTATTGTATGGTTGGTTTTGCATGCTATACAAGTGATGCATTGCATGACCCAATTCGTGCGCAAGTGTAAATAGACAATCAATTGTACCAACATTATTTAGTAGTATATACGAATGCACTCCATATACACCTAGATTGTACCCACCTGTCTCCTTGTTTTTGGTAGGATATACGTCAATCCAATTGTTTTCAAGCGCATGCCTGATATTGGAAATATACTCCTCGCCAAGAGGTGCCAATGCCTCAATTACTATCTCTTTCATTTTTTCAAAATCGAGTTTTTGAGACCACTTGCCAATATTTGCGTTCATGTCATAAGTATATAGTTTGTCATATTTCAAAGCCTTCTTTTTCAATCTATAATACTCGTGTAAATATTTTAAGTTTTTGTTTACATTTTCGATTAAATTGAAAAAGATTTCCTTTGGTAGATTGTCTCCATACAAAGCTTGAGATAGTGTATTTTCGTAGTGGAAAATATCGCTATATGTCTCGTCCGCCTTTACGCTTCCAAGCAAAACTGACGCTATGGTATCTCCAAGTGAGTGATAACCTTTATATAGATTGTAGTATGCTTGTTTTCGGATTTCGCGGTTTTTGTTTTGCAGATAACTGATAAAATTCGCATTGTTTAGCGGATAATGTTTTCCATCAACCACAATATCGTCAAATCTAATATCCACAACATCAATATTGTCAAAAATCTTACTGAAATTGCCAGCAAAGCCACTTACCTTAGACATAATGAGTTCTTCACTCTCATTAAGAGTGTGTGGTCTATGACGTTTGATTTCTTCCAAATCAAGACGATAATCCGCAAAGTCTTTATCTTTGATTAGTTTGTCGAGAAAAGAATCTTCCAATGTCGCAAGCTGACTATCAACCCATGCAAAGGTTTTGCTTATTTCTTCTTCCATACTTTCGACATCATTAAATATTTTTATGCTATCGCTTTTGCTCATATCCTCCGAACGAAGCAGGTAGGCATACCCACCCAGTTTTTCTAAAATCATACCTATTTCGTCTTGATACTTAAAAAAGTCTAATAAAGTCTTTTTGCTGGTTAGTTTTCCTTTATATGCGTCGGATTTCTTAAGAAGTTTTTTCACCTTTTCTATATCCGAATACAAATCATCTTTTGTGTTGTATATGTGACTCAAATCCCATTTATATTTTGCTGGAATGGAAGCGCGTGATTTCATGAAAATCTCCTTTATATGTGTAGTTTTTTTCCGCCCTCATTTTTAATTATGCGAAAACCAAAAAGTAAAGTGCCAAGAATTGCTAATGTATTGTACATAATATTGATAAGATTCAGAATTTTGAATGTGTCAAAGTGTGCAGCAAGCAAAACAATCGATAATATCAAAAATAATATATAAATAATAAAGAAACTAAGCAAAAATTGGCTTCTGTGACGTTTTCCAATAAGGGAAATGAGAATCAAAATTGTCGTGGTAGCAAGTGCAATAGCTGGTACAACAAAATTGATAAGCCATTCGCCACCACCGGCTATGATATTGGACGCAATAAGTATAGACACAATACTGCACACATGAAAAAGTATTTTTTCGAATGCTCCTCTTTTAGACAAAATTGTATGCTCAATCAGTACCCAAATATATAGTATACAAAGGCTTACAAGCAGACACCATGGCACACCTTTAGTAAGTACATTGATAAAGATACAAACACCAATAATCGCTAAAGACAAGAATAGAAATAGTCTCGTCAAAAAATAACTGTGTTTTTCAAAATTCTCATTTTTTGTGCGCGGCAAAAACTCCGAAGTTTGTTTTTCGGAATTATCGTCTTTTTCTAGGTCATTAAAACATAGAGGACAATACTTTCTGTCTGTATCGACTTCTACATTGCATAGATTACAATGTCTCATAGTTTTTCCTCCCAAAAATTGCTAGATACAACGACATTCACACCCATTTCACTAAGAAGTCTAAAGAATGTGCGCTCAAGACGGGTCTCGACAAAAAGACGCGTAAAACATAGATTTAGAGTGTCTTTATATCCAAGTAGCGCCAAGTGGGTTTTGCAAGTGAAGCTAGGGGCTAGTGCAAAAGTAATATTTTCGACGTGCTTTGCCACACTCTCTGGCAATTGGACACTGCCAAGATTGCTCACATTTGCCGTGTGCAAATTATCCCCTACAAAATTGTAGGCGATTCGCATCGCTATGTCTTTTATAAATAATGGCATAATCTTAAGTAGTGGATTTTTCTCTGTCTTTACATTTGAATAAATAATGGCGTCGAGTTTTTCTTTTTTAAGACCCTCTTCCAATTGTTTTTTGCAGATATCTACACATTCTTCAAAAGATATTTCTTCTGTCCAGTCATGGCCAAGACGAGCAAAAAGCGCAAAATTTCGTAAAGTCTCACTATCATACACCTTTCTCATATTTACAGGTATAAGCAATTGAATGTTTTTATTTTTGACTTTTTTATTTTTGATAAATTCTTTGTATACACATTGCATATAAAGAGCACTCAAAAAGACTGTGATAGTAGCGTCATATTTTTTGCAGACACTTTTTAATTGGTCTATATTGACTTTCCCCAAAACAACACCACAGCCATCACTGTCAAATGGTGTGCCATCAGTCTTAAAGGCATTCTTATCTTTTTGTGATTTTTCTTCTGGCTTATGATATGCCGACAAAAAAGTATCCTCACTCTCGCCAAGCGTATGAGGCGAATTTTCATTTATTATAAGCCCCTCAGTCTTGATTTTATGACCTTTAAGTTTTAGATACTCTCCAAGAAGCGCCTTAAAAAATTTAAGACCGCCTGTTCCATCACAAAGACTGTGATAGAAAGAAACACGAATTATGTTTTCGCGATACATAACCCTAAATAAGTAGTCGTTGTTTTTCACTTCACCAATATATCGCAAAAAATACGGGTCTTCAGTCTCGATATTAAATGGTCGATTGTTTTCCTCCAAGTAATACCAAAACCAACCTCTTTTAAGTTTTACCTTATACATTGGAAAACGGTCAAGCAATATATTGACAGCTTCTTGTAATATCTCAGGCTTTATTTCTTCGTCAAGTCGCGCAGACAACGAAAACATACCCCCACGTCTCTTACTTGAGATGGGAGGATATATTTTTGCAGCATTGTCTAGCGGATACCAGTTTTTTTTCATAAATTTCCTTATATGATTACACTCCTGTAAAATCCCACTTAGGAATTTCGCTTGTGCCCGACGAATCGAGGTCTTGCACAAATCCATTTTCAAATCCTAGAATATTAAGGTGTGTAAGTACGCGTTTGTATTCAAGAGGTGTGATAGTGCGATGAATTTCGGCAAAATCACACGATTTGTACATTGGGGTATATTGCCCCATAATACTTATATAAGTATTAGCACCTAAATTGTTTTTTATCCAATCAAGTACTTTTATTGAGTCGTTTGTATGACTTGGCAAAACAAGATGTCGTACGATTAGCCCTTTTTTCATTATGCCATTTTCAATTTCGTCATTTGGGACATTACTGCGCATTTGTTTTATCGCATTTGCAGTCACTTCAAAATAGTCAGCACATGACGAATACTTTTTTGCAAGATTATTGTCAATGTACTTTAAGTCAGTAAGGTATATGTCGATATAATCTTTAAGTTTTTTCAGATTTTCGACACTTTCATAACCATTTGTATTGTAGACAATAGGAATACTCGGCTTATATATTTTTAGAGCTTCAATAATATAATCTAAATGGGGAGTGGGCGTAACAAGATTGATATTGTGCACTCCTTGAATCTCCAATTCTCTAAAAATCTCAGCCAGCCTTTCCACGCTTATCTTTTTACCAAAATTTTCATGGCTCAATTGGTGATTTTGACAAAACACACAATGTAGATTGCAGCCACTGAAAAAGATGGTTCCACTGCCATGCATCCCACTTATAATAGGTTCTTCTCCAAAATGAGGTCGTGCCAACGCAACTTTAATTTCGTCTTTAAGCCCGCAAAAGCCCTTGCCCACATCTCTTGCTTTTCCGCATCTTCTTGGGCATTGTGCACAATCCATTTATTTTGTTTTTTCCTTTTTTGACTTTGATTTTTTAGTCATTTTTTCTTTGTTTTCTTTTCTCTTTGTCTTCTCAGCATTTTTTAATTCTTTTGCTTCTTTTTTAAGACGTTGTTTTTTCTCTTTTGGACTTTCAATTGGTTCGATATCAAGTCTTTCCTCAAGTTTTGATGGGTCAGCAAGTAGAGACTTCCATAGACGCATGGATTTTAGATAATAAAATCCATCACAATATCTCTCGTCAGTTGTGATGCCAAGTGTCATCACTTTACCCACCTCAAGCTCTTCATCTTCATTGACACAAGCCTCAAGTTTTTCCTTGCCTATGGACACAAACATACCTGTTGTGCCAAAATTGTAAAGGTGGTGGAAAATCCAGTCGCCCTTTATTGATTTAAGGTTGGTCAAATAAAAACTTGTATGGAATGGACTAACATTATCAATAAGGCTCTTAGGCAACATTCCGTATCTATCAAGAAAACGGATTAGCCCTACTCCCGCACCCAAAAGGAAAGCAGGTATCATAGTTATTTTGCCAGCGGTCTTAGTAGACGCATTTTCACGGTCAGCCTCAGTTGCTGCTTTGATTGCATTGTCAAGTTTATCTTTTATTTCATATATGTTTTCTTGTCCAGTAAAACGTATCTTTGTAGTAAGTTCTGGCGATTCGTCGCTTAGTGATAATTTTGTAGAAATAGACATATACAATCCGTTTCTTTGGTAAATCCTGCCGTTTACTACAAAACGATTTAGTCTTTGTCTCATAGCATATGTACGCACCATGCTCGCAACAACTACGTGCATATAATTAAAGCGAATGTTTTCCTTGTCGCTTTTCTCTTTTATCCATTTATCAATATTTTCCACCCTAACTGGCATTGTATTATAGTTCATTGCGTCATTACGTGTACGCATCAATTGCGGTATCAATTGATCAATTGGGTCAAGACCCTTCACCTTATAACCGTCACTTCTAAATCCAAACATATTTATTAACATCCTTTTCTTTTTGTATATAAAATTATAACTTAAAACCATACAAATTAAAAAACAAAATAAGACAATTGTTGTTTTTTGTGGTTGTTATTTAGTGAAAACTATTTAAAAATAAAATAAAAGACACTATTTTTTAGTGTCTTTTTCTTTTGAATACTGAGTAAGTAAAGAATTAAGTTGGGTCTGCCACTCCTCTTCGGTAATGACACCCTTATCTTTCAAAACCCTTATTTTTTCTATTTCATAAGCAATATATTCGAGATTGTTTTCTTCTCTTTTCTTCCATACGCTCTTATTAAGACTTGACGCAACACAAAATGCGACTATCGCCGAAAACGCATTGGCTGTAAACAACAGCTGAAAAACACCTATTGTGGTAAGAATCCTAGGCGCACCCGCAACAATATGATTTTTCCTGGAGAGCGACCAGTACAAAACACCCGCGTAGGTATTGATGCCACAAGCAAACAATGACTCTGCCATCACTAAAAATTTTACAAAAGAATATTCGTGGGGATTGGCATGATCATTTACTTTAGTGGATACATACCACTCCAAAACTTCACTCATCTCAAAAATATTGAAAATAACCGCAAGACCTACTAAGATTACGCCGCTAGCATATGCCCAACTGATTACACTTGCGACTTTGAGCCAGTTTTTATTCGAATCTGACATGTCTACCCTACTATTAGTTTGTTTAGTAATTCGATATACTCTTCTTGGGTTATTGCTTTTTCTTTTTTAAGTTCTTTTATCTCTTCGATTTTTACTTTAAGGGTCTCTTTATCATATTTTGCTTCTACTTTAAAACCATCTGGTTGGCTCTTATCCAAAACAAGTGCAACATAAGTAAGGATAGATGGAACGATAGCCACTGTCGACAAGATATTGATAGTAGCAAACATTGTTATGAGCAAACGATGTTCTAGCGGATTGCGTCCACTACGAGACGCCTCCATATTGACTATACCCGCAACAAAATTTAGCACAATCGAAAGCGCAAGATAGATAAAGATTGCAATTACGATAAGTGTAAGTATCTTGTCTCCTTGTGCAACAGACGAGTATTTGTAAACGTCAGTAGCTACAATTTGTATTTTTAGCCACAAGTAAATAACATCAAAGCAAACTGCCAATACAAGTAGCGCAATACAATATAAAAAGCTTTTTACAATCTGAATTATTCCGCTAATAAAAAGCAATGTGTTTCTATTGTTTTTCATAGATTTCTCCTATATTTTCTCTTTTATAATTATATCAAATTATGTGCACAATTAAAAGAGTTTTTATCTTCCGATTGAGTAAAATTTGTTTATTTTTAGTATCTCGTCAAAATTATCGTCATTTGCGCTGATATTTTTGCATTCTTTTCCGCATTTTGTGCATTTGTGATGGACTACTCTACCTTTCTTTGTGTTGTCCTCAATATATATAGGTTTCATGAGACCTCGGCATGTATTGGCCCTATCCCCCGGCATTATATCTACATGAAGCGAATAGAGACAGTGCGGGCAGTGATTTCGAGAAGTGTAGCCAAGTGGTTGTACTTCTTTACCACAGTTTCCACAGATAAAGCCTTGGTCATTTTTAGTAAAATTTTTCATCAGCCCACCTCGTAATTGACTTCACTTCGAGCCAATGCTTTTTCGTCCATTATATTTTTAAATTCGGTTTTATATTTTTCAAAAACATTGTCGCTAAAATAACTATAATAGCTATCATTAGTGATTATGATATGGTCAAGTACTTTGACACCATTGATACCCATAGTACAGAAAAGTGCTCGCGTAAATCTGTCGTCTTCCATACTAGGTACAGCTTTACCATCAGGGTGATTGTGCGCAACCAAAATCGCGTCTGCCTTATATTGCATAACAAGGTCTGTTATCATGCGTATACTTACATTGTTTTTATTGGAAGTGCCCGACGAAATTCTTTGTGTAAATATCACCTTATTCTTACCATCTACACCTACTAAATACAATTCCTCGACAAGTTTGTAACGCAAAAAACATGCCACGTAGTTTTTGGCTTCACGAGGTGTACCGATGGTGGTGATTGTCTTACCTTTCTCTTTTTGATAGTACTCATACATGTGTCGGAAATGAGCAAGAAAGTGGGCCGCCACCTCTCCTATTCCGTCCACGTCCGCAAGAGAAGTAGTGCTTGCTTCAAGCACTCTTGGCAAATCACCAAAACGTTTGATTAACTTATGCGCAAGGACATTTGTATCTTTTTGAGGTATCACAAAGGACAACATATATTCCAAAACTTGATGCTCAGCCATGCCGTCTAGTCCACTTTTTGCGACTTGCGACCTCAATCTTTTTCTATGGCCTTGATGTATATTTTTATTTTCCACGTTTATATTTTACACCAAATCAAAATTTATCTCAAACATTCGAGGGATAGATATTGAAAAGTTGACAAAGATATTTATTAAAAGTATAATTAAAAAGTAAATTTTATTATAACTATGAGGTGAAACAATGGCTGTAAAAATTACATGTGATAGTTCGGTGGACTTGCTTAAAGAGTATTGTGAGGAAAACAATGTATCTATTTTGCCTTTCACTATCACACTTGGCGATAAAGACTATATTGACGGCATAGATATTGACAATGAGATGATTTTTGATTATGTCGCTAAAAACAAAATTTTGCCAAAAACATCTGCAATAAACGAATATCAATATAGCGACTTTTTCAAAGAAAACCTTTGCGAAGACGGCCTTATATTCATATCAATCTCAAGCAAGGCTAGCTGTGCCTACAATAATGCAATGGCAGCGGCAAAAAACTTTGATAATGTATATGTAGTCGACTCCTTGTCACTTTCTACTGGAGGCGGACTACTTGTTACACACGCGGTAGAACTTTCCCAAAAAGGATTGTCTGCAAAAGAGATTTTTGAAAAACTTGAAGCAAAAAAGAAAAAAGTGCAAGCGAGTTTTACTATCGACCGACTTGAATACTTGCATAAAGGCGGTAGATGCTCGTCTGTAGCTGTCCTTGGCGCAAACTTACTAAAACTACATCCTCAAATCCAACTTAAAAATGGCGCAATGGCAGTAAATAAAAAATACCGTGGAAAGATGGCAGAAGTAGTAAAATCATATATCGACGATACTCTTGCAGAGTTTGCTCCAGACAAATCACTATGCTTTTTGACACACTCTAATAGCGACCCTGAAGTAGTGGAAAGTGCAAGAAAACATCTTGAGAGTAAAAAGATATTTGACAAAATAATTGAGACTCATGCAGGATCGACTGTCACCTCTCACTGTGGCAAAAACACACTTGGAATACTTTATTTCACTAAGTAAATACATTTTAAAAACTAATTTAAACAAAAAAAAGAAGTCAATACGACTTCTTTTTTTTAATCTATTTGTTTTGACCAAAGACCGTGTATATTGCAGTATGCATATAGAGTAGCGCCTTTGACGTATGGGAAAACAGCTTTTGCGTTTTCGCCCGCTTTGAAATATTTTTTTGCGTTGATTTTATCTCCCACAAGTGCAATATATTCTATGTAATGAGCATCTTCCATAACATGATTTACTGTCGCAACAATAAAATTACCTACTACCTCATACTCTGGCATGTGTTTTTCAAAAGAAAACTCTTTATTATTTTCAGTGACCTCTGACATAGTCTCTCCACAGCACTTTATTCCACAGTTTTCACATTTGCAGTCTTCTAGGACTTCTACCATTGCACCACATTTGTTGCATCTTCTTAGATTTAATTTTTTCATCACTTTTCTCCTTATTTTTTATTATATGATTGAAATAGTCTTACACATTCGTCACGATCAATACATTTTGTTATTTGGTCGTGCAAAACTTCCATGTTGTTGTAATAATTATTCTCGCTCATTCCCAATATTTTAGTGTCCTCAAGCGTACAACCAAAATAACATTTTTTGATATTTGCTAAAAGAATAGCGCCAAGACACATAACACACGGCTCACTTACAGTATATATCTCACAACCGCTAAGATTGTAGGTTTTTAGATTTTTGCAAGCGTCACGGATTGCCTCCATCTCAGCATGAGCGGTGGGGTCTTTTTTAGATATCATTGAATTGTGTCCCTTGCCTATGACTTTGCCATCTTTTACCACAACTGCTCCAAATGGTCCGCCATGATTTTTCTTAAAGCCCTTTTCAGCCTCTTCAATTGCAAGATTCATGTACTTATTCATTCTCTTCCCTCTATTTAAAGTATATCACAAGTGGAGCGCGAATTAAAAATGAATAGAGACTTTTTATTGTTTCTTTTTCATTCAATTTTATCCACACAACTTTTTATTGTCGATAATTTTTATCAAAAAATGATTCTGTTGATACGTATGAAAAACATAAAAAACGCTATAATTTAATATGATGAAAATTTGTCTTTATTTGAGTTCGTTCTTGCCCATGTATCTACTACTTATGACAAAAATCCTTCTCGAGATAGTAAATAAAAACCTCACATTTAATATACTTAATTCAATCATGCTTGGGCTATTGTTTTTGCTTGTATTGTCAGGTGGTATCGGATTGTATCTTGCGATAAAACGACCTAAAAGCAGAGGTCAAAAGATTGTTGTCGTAGAAAAAGAAAATATCACAGACCAACACTTTCTGGGATACTTTTCTCTATTTGTATTATTTGCCCTTACTTTTGAAATCGAGTATATAAGTATGGCAGTAGTCTTTGTTTTGATTATCTTGCTTGTGGGTATTGTGTATGTCAAAAGCCAACTTTTCTATATAAATCCCCTGCTTAATATACTCGGTTATTCATTCTACAACATAACCTTTTACACCGACAACAAAGAGGACCTGCGCAAAGCCAAGATATTTTTTAAAGGTGACCTTATAACACACAAAAAAACTTATTTTGTAAAAGAACTCCAAGAAAATCTATGTTTTGTGGATAAAAAGAAAAAGACTTGAAGTCAAGTCTTTTTTTAAATCTCTTCCATAGATGAATAAACTGTGGCAATAATAGTCTCTTCGTCGTCATATTCTTCAGAAACAGCTATTGTCGAACAAAGGACATTATTTTTAATATGCATAAAATATGTCACATACTGAATACCAAACTCGTCGTCATATGTCACAACACGTTTTACAGTGCGGTCATTTGGCAAAGTCAATTCGCCATCTTCCACAATCTCCAAACCGAAGTCCTTAAAGTCCTCCACATTGGCTTGAACTACGCTTGCAAAATCTTCAGCAGTCTCTACTGGCTTTAATAGATTGATAGAAAACGCTTTAAAAACCTCACCATCATCGTCAAGAATAACAAAATGGTGCAAAGTACCACCTGCCACATTCCAGCTTTCATAGTTTTCTTTCTTTATCTCACTAAAGTCATCAGGGACATAACATTGAAAACCGTACTCATAATCTTTTACAAACATAATCTTTCCTCTCTTATGTTTATATTATATAATAACCCACTTTTTATACAAAGCGATTTTTGACATTTTTAAAAGTATACAACCCGATTTGAGAAAGAAAAAACAACCCGATTTTTATTTGGGTTGTTTTTTAATTTTATTAAAATAGTCTTTCTTCTACTTCAAAATATGATTGTGGATGTGCACATACTGGGCATACTGCAGGAGCATTTTTACCTACATGGATATGTCCACAATTACGGCATTTCCATACCACTTCACCTTTCTTTGCATATACAGTCTTTGATTTTACATTGCCAGCAAGTTTGCGGTATCTTTCTTCGTGATGTTTTTCTATTCTCGCAACACCTTCAAATTGTGCAGCAAGCACGTGATATCCTTCTTCTCTTGCTTCTTCAGCCATGCGTTTGTACATAGATGTCCACTCGTCATTCTCGCCTTGCGCTGCGTCAAGTAGATTTTCATATGTATCAGGGATTCCACCATCGTGCAATGCCTTAAACCACAATTTTGCGTGTTCTTTTTCATTGTTTGCTGTTTCTTCAAAAATCTCAGCTATTTGTTCAAAACCGTCTTTTTTAGCTTTTGATGCGTAATATGTATATTTATTGCGCGCCATACTCTCTCCAGCAAAAGCTTCAAGCAAGTTTTTGTAGGTTTTACTGTCTTTAAATTCCATAATTTTCTCCTTTTCAAAGCGTATTTTCAGCTTAGTTTTATATTATAAATTTTAAGTTTTTATGTCAAGCATTTGAATTTATATTTTAATTTAGCGCTTTGAAAAAATATTTTTATCAAATAGAAAAATTATTGTTTTTTACTAACATAAAAACATATTTTGATATTATAATAAAAATATGGGAAAGAAAGCACGAAAAACAAGATTAGTCGCGCACAGAGGATTTTCCAGTCAGGAATTGGAAAACACTCTGCCATCTTTTTTGCTGGCATGCAAGGAAGATGGTTTTGCGGGTGTGGAATGTGATATGCAAGTGACAAAAGACGGAAAATTTGTTATATTCCACGACCGCGATTTAAAGCGCATGTGCGGTGTGGATAAAAAAATAAAAAACCTTACCCTTGCAGAAGTGCTTGACTACCCTTTAATGAATAAGTCAGGTGTGCTAGATTATAGATATCATATCCCGACTTTTGAGCAGTATCTAGAAGTATGTAAATCATACAATAAAATTTGTTTTATTGAAATAAAGTCACACATGACATTTACTCAAGTCAAAAATCTTTTGGAAATTGTGAAAAGAGAAGATTATCTTCAGAATTGTATCTTTATATCTTTTCATTTTCACTGTCTTGCGTCTTTACGCATTTTGTCTAAGGAAGCTATAATCCAACACATTTGTGATTACAAGATAAAGAAAATTGGTTGGTTGTGTAAAAAATTTAGGATAGGTATAGATTACAAATACTCCATAATCAAAAAACAAGAAATTGAGGCATTTAAAAAATTGGGACTTACTACAAATGCGTGGACAGTCAATGACAAGGACACTGCAAAACAACTAATGTCATACAAAATTGACTTTATCACATCAAATTCCACTCTTAATTAAAGTCTTGCAAGTGATTATTTGATATGATATAATTTTTATAAGGTGAAAGATGATTAAAAATATTTTGTCTATTATAAAACCTAATGAACTAGAAAATTATGCGAAAGAAATTTCTCAGCATAATTTTTTTGAAGTTTTTAGTGAAGAGCTTAATTCCATAAAACTAAAAAATTATAGTTATTTTTTATATTTCAGTGAAAAAGAATGCACTGCATATATCGAGGACTATATGTTGTTTTTGAGCAAAGTCTACCCCGAGACACCTTTTGACCGACAAAACTATTTTTCAGTCTTCGACCAATTTAAAGCATATCTCGAAAAAGAAGACGTATATTTTAAATACAAAACAGTATATGGTTCAATGTTTGTCAATCCCAATGCAGACATTGAAGGAAATCTGAGTGCAAAACAATTTTTGTCACCCGACAATTTGCCAATAGTACAAAAACAAAAATACTACTTCCCTTTCTTCGAATATCTTGAGAGCAAAATAAAGGATAGTTATGCAGACGACAATGTAGTAATTGAAAAACTGGAAGCCGAAGACTTAATGTACATACAAGAAGTTTTTATGGACAAGATTTCTCTAAAAGAACCGCCTTTCTATCTTAATCCAAACAACAAAACCTACAAATATGCTCGTCAAATGATTGTAAACAATATTTTACCAAAGCTACCCACCGAAAACGCATTTGTCGCTTACATGAAAAACTCAATTGTTGCAATTATATTCGCAAGTGAAATAACCAATGACAAAATCACGCTTCTAATAATGACAGATATAGACTACATGGATAGTTCGTTTGTGGAAGTAATAAAAGGTATAAAAATACTATATAAAGGAAAATGCAAAACTATAATCGTAAAAAATATCAATAGGGGTATCGCAAGTAGCAGTCTTAATACAGCTTGTACACTCGCCCACTTCAAGACCGACTATGATAATGCCGAAAATATTGATGGATACACCCAGTATAATCACAAATACATTTACGACAATCAAGACGAAGTCCCATCATTTGCAGTGCAAAACATTGTCAATTTTCCGACAACATCAATAAAATAAAAAATACCTACTTTGCGTAGGTATTTTTTTATTTTGATTTCCAGCAAGGATATAGTGTAATTACACCATTTTCCGCATATGCAGAATTGATAACAATCGAACTTTGTCCGCCACCACTTGTGCTGGTAGAACTTGTATAGCTCCAACCATCTGCAACATAATTGTAATATGTATAACCAAACAACCATCTTCTAGTTTGGCATGTAGGTTTGTACTTCTCATCGGTCAAAGTAAGAGTTGTGCCATCAAGCCATCTAACACTCTCTGGAGTAGTAGGCGCAACATAGAAGTCACGACCATCTGGCTTATTGCTTGTATCAAAATTGATTGTGAAATAGTATTTTGTATCCATTGTCCAATTTGCAGAGATGGTTATGTCGCCATTAGGCATGATACGTCTTGTATCGTCCCAACCAACAAATGTATAGTAAATACATTTGGTCTCTGTTCCGTCGTCATAACTACCAGATATTTGACTTGGGAAATAGGAAGAAATGTCAGCATTTTGATATACCTTATGTGTTTCGCTCACAATATTGCGTCTACCATTTCTAAATTGGCTATACTCAATAGTAAGTTCAAATTGATTGCAGATATATATTGTCAAATCTTCATTTGGCATTATATCCAATTTTCCATAAGGTACAGTCAATGACTTATCTATGTACCAAAGCGTGTTTTCCTCAATGCGTACATTATTTGGCATAACTATTTCTTGCCCGCATACTTGATTGCCTGAATATAGAAGTGTATCACCGTCGTAGATTTTCAAGACTTTAGTGTTTTCTACAGCATACTCTTCCCATCTACCTTCCAGTGTAACATCTCCATCAAGTACGTATGAGCCTATCACTCTGTCCTCGCCATTGTACCAGCCACACCACTTATACACTACTTCTTTACCATTTACTGTAGCTGTATAATTGTTTAGCTCAGATATAGTAATAACACTATTTTCCGCCTTAAATATGGATTCGTATATCTCGCCATTATTTACAAAATTGATTGTATAATAATTGTAGATATCCCATTTAGAGTATAGAGTCAAGTTTTTCTTTGGCATCTCGACTTCATCATATTTTCTAAGTCCATCGTACCAGCCAAGGAATTCGTGATATTCTTGTACACCATCGACATTTACAAAATAATTTTCAAGCGATGGCAATCTTTGAATATCGCCCTCAAATAATTTGTATGTATTGTAGATTGTTTCGTCATCAAATAGAGTCAATGTGTGTTGTTTTTCCCAGCTTCCAAACAATTCCATACTATCTTTTGGAAGATATGATTCTGTCCATAGACGAGCTTTGGTTTTATTAGTGTCTATATAGTAATACCAACCATTGAATGAATATTCTCTTCCATCGCCTCCAATATATGACTCACATGTAGGTTTTGGCAATGTGAAGTAAGAACCAGTAGTACCTGACACTTTAAGGTCACCATAACCATCGTTTTGGTGGAATGTCAATGTGACATTATTGCTATTGGATTGACCATATGCACCACTGCCCGACTTAATATATTCACCAAAAGTATTGTATGTGTAATTGTTGATATAATTTGTAATAGCTGACATATCAATACTTTTACCTATATCTACAAGTTCGAGCCTATTATTGTCGTCTGTACTAATTGTTATCAAGTCAAGGAAACTCACATCAAGTCCCAATTGATATAAATAATCTTTGTGATTTGTACTTGCATTGCTCTTTGTAGCAATATCTACCTCCATAATACCCAATTGAGTATTGTGAGCAATTTCTTCTAGATTTAATTGAAGAGTATGAGTAAGATTTTCGTACTTATATCCTTTCAAAATATCCGAATAATCAGTAGAGCCAGTGAAGTTTTTGCTTTCTTGAATAGCTGCATTGATTTCTTTTTGGATATTGTCCGCAAATCCCATCAAGTATTGCATGTAATACTCGATATTGTTTAGAAGATAACTTACCGGTATTTTTGTAGCACGTATATATCTGTCTTTCTTGTTGCCCCAACTAGAGAATTCTTCGTCATCTGTCTCAAGATAAGCAAAACCATCACGAATATAAATATTGATTGTACGTGTACGATAACTACTACCAATAATTGTAAGTATGCTACTTGCATGATTAGTGTTTTTATCTGTAATACTACTTACAAGAGGGAAACCAGTAAGTTTGGCTGCAATTGTTGTTTTGTTGTTTTCGTCGGCTTTGACTTTGATATCCACACCTACTTTTACAAGTCCATCAATTCCCGCAAGTCCTAGATTTACGTCACCCACTAAGTGATAATCGCGAAGTGTAGAGGTATTGACAAATGCTTTTACAAGCTGACTTGCTGCAGAGATATCATAGAAGCCTGTTTTGTCCTCTGTGATTCCTACACCCTTGAAAGTATTTAGGTCTATCATAAGGTCAAATGTTTCGCCTCCGCCCACATTGATATCGCGAAGTTCTAGTCTATAAATTGTACCATTATTAGTATAAAGTTTTGCAGTCATATCATTGATGTTTTGACCTACCAAGTCACCTTTAAGCACAAGTGTAAACACACCCTTTTCAATACTTAATGACTTGATATATTGAAGCATATTTAGAGGATTGCCCATATCCATCTCTGGTAAGAAACTTGCAAAATTGTCAGTTTCGACAATAAAGTCGTCGCCGATATTTTCAAATAGTTTTATATCAGAGATATCCACACCAAGTACTTGAAGAAGCACTGCCGCAATCTCAATCAATGAATCTTTATTTGCGCAAAGTTTCATGCCGTCATAATTGATGTATGCATACTCTTGAAGAGTTCCATTTACATCAATTTGCTCCCAAGATGCTTCGACTGTAATGTCATCATTTACAATAGCCTTTCCATACAAAGCCAATATATCAGCAAATGAGATTTGTAGATTTAGGTCTACATCATATGTAGCAATTTTGTTTCCATTTTCGTCCACATTGCCTTCTTCATATGATTTTGCATTTGCAGTAATATCAAAATCCTTTTTCTTGATTGTAGCCATAATGTCGTCTATTGTTTTTGTTACAATAGTGTAATGACTATACTCTGTAGTATTGACACTACTCAAATCAAATTCTTCAAATGAAGTACAATATAGATCAGCTTTTATATCGCCATGACTAAATACAACTTTATTGATTAGTGTGTCATAGTACACATCAATAACAAGATTATCAAAGATATTGGCTTGGATATACTTATTGCTAATTATCCAAGAATTTAGGAAGTCAAATGAGAAGTCCTCAATTGAAGTACCCACCTTCTCTTTAATAGCCTCAAGGTCAATATTTAGGTCAAATTGGTCATTTAACCAAGTAATTATATCTGCGTATTCAGAAAGTTTTGCATATATTTTCATTCCAGCAGCATCAATGTACAATGTACCATCAAATAGATAGATATCTACTTTTACACCTTTAAATGTTGTGCTGATATACATCTCATAACTTTCGTCATATCGTATACCATAATCAAGTTCTAGTATGTTTTTCTCACCACCAAAAGTGATATACAAATCCACTTCGCCACTTAATGTCCTGCCTGATACTGTTTTGTTGATTGCTTTAATTACATTTGTAAGGCTCGCAACATCTAGATATTTGCCACTTACAGCCGCATATTTTGCACTGCCAGGTGTAAGTCTTACACTAATCTCAGCCATATCGTCATCAGCTTTATCATAAACCACTTTTACATAATTTACTACATAATTACTAAAGTCGATATAAAGACTTAGGTCATCATAAATAGCATTTAATATCATATTGTTGTTGCTGATGGTAAGTTTTTCTAGATACTCACTGATACTCATATCGCTCTCAGTGTTTTCTGGAATACTCACGCCAAATTCATCTTCAAGTAGCGATTTAATTTGGTCGATATTTTCTATTGCAAGTTGAAGTTTTAATCCGTCAAAATCAATATAAATTACGCCATTTAAAAGTGTAACTTCAAGTTTTTTAGTAATAACTGTAGCAGTAAGGTATCCGCTTATCTCTCCATTTGCACAACCTACCCACCCAGTTATGTCGTACTCACCAAACTTAGCATTGATGTCAAAATAATATTCTTCCGAATTTACATAGGTCTCAATGCTATTGATAACACTTTCGATATTATCATATGTAAGGTCAAGGTATTGATAGTTTTTGGTGTCAATACCACCAAATACTGGTACTCCGTCTACAAATTGGATATTTGCGCAAACTCCAAAATCATTGAATCCAAGGCTTACAAACTCACCGTCTCTTACAACAAGGTCAAGATTGTAATTTGCAAATCCAATATCATAACTATCTTTATTGTCTTCAATGTTTGTTTTGCTAATAGTAAGATTGTTTTCTTGTCTTACTATATCATTTAATGTTATGTCTTCCTTCTCGTCAAGATTTAGATACTCTTTAAGTGTCATAAGATCACTTAATGTCAAGTATATTTTCAAATCATCAACCGAAACATATATATTGTTTTCTATAAAATCAAAATAAATTGTTTTGCCGTAGATATTAGCTGTTCCACTTACTTTCAAAGTTTCTCTTGCGTCCACTTTCAAAAGTCCCGAGATTTCAAGATTGCCATACTCCACACTATATGTCATATTAGCATATTTACGAGCAATTAAATTTTGTACTGGTTGTACTAAATCATACACATTGTGCAGATTTACGTATGTGCCATCTGGTACTTGGATTTGTTTTTTATCAATAATATCCACCTTCGCCAATACACCAAATCCATTAAACACAATACTGTTTAGTCGAGTGTTGTTTAAATCTAAATTTATCACATAGTCACTATATTTTACTGACAAATTGCCGTTAATAAGCGCTAATGTAATTTCTTTTAAAATATCCTCAATATCTATATCAGAAAAGTCAAGGTCAAACTTCAAGTTGTTGTGCGACTCTGGCATTTGGATTCCCAATTCTTTCAAAACACCACCAAGAATCTTTGCCATGTCGTCTAGTCTGCAATTTACTTTTACATTTGCGTATGTAATATACACAATGTCGTCTTTAAGAACAACATTTAGTTGGTTGTCAAGAAGAGTAGTCGAAATATCAAAGGAAAGCTTTCCGTTTTCATACTCAACATAACCAATTATTTCATATCCCTCATAATCAAGAGCGATATCAAAATAATATTTTTCACCTTCGAAATAGTCGGTAATTTGGTCTCTTAATGCTTGGATATTTTCTTTACTTATATCTAGATATGTAAAATCGTCAAATTGGATTTGAGCAAATTTTGGATAAGTATGGTCAAGAGAAAGTCTGAAATCCAAGCCATTTTCATTTCCAGAAAGATATGTTATTTCACCATTTTCATAACCGATATTTAAAGTGTGTTTTAGTATATCAAATACAAATCCGTCATTTGTGTGAGCAAGTGCTACTGAATTGACAATGTCAAAAATCTCATCAATCATATCACTTGTATCGACATCTTTAATTGCATCAGCATCTGTCTTTGTATCAGAAATCTCACTATCTGCCGTTTCTTTTTCATTCCATGAAAGAATGTTTTCAAGGCTTGTGCAGATATTTACACCCTCATATGTGATATATATCTTCTCGTCAATATAGTAGATCGCAATATCTTTTCCTAATGCTTTGATATTACCTTCTACTTTCACTCCTGCATTTAGGTCTACCTTGATTTGTCCTATTACATTTATTCCTTCGTATGCAAGGTCAATATCTATTGTTCCGTATTTTCTTTCAATAATATTCTTGATACCTTCTACT
>JAZONM010000008.1:0-30275 GCA_045654505.1 Clostridia bacterium
ACCTTCTACTTTCACTCCTGCATTTAGGTCTACCTTGATTTGTCCTATTACATTTATTCCTTCGTATGCAAGGTCAATATCTATTGTTCCGTATTTTCTTTCAATAATATTCTTGATACCTTCTACTATGTCAATAATATCCTCTACTACGATATATTCACCCGCTGGTATCTCTATTTTGCGCTCAAATGTAGGATAAAGATTTACTCTTAGTAGGTCATATTTTGCAAAGATGCTCTTTATTCCTCTTGCTCCGACTTTCACTTGAGCAAAAATATCATTATATTCCAATGAGAAAATACTGCCATCTAATGAGATATTTACGTTCTCCAAAAGACTATCAATATCTTCCACTGAAGGTAGTGAAACATTGGTATTTTCCAATGTCTCGAAGTCGATATCAAGACTTTCAAGTACAATACTTACAAATCCCAAAATTGTTTGTTGGTCGCATCTTATTTGGGCTTTATCAAGATACAAATATCCGACTTCATCAAAATACATCACACGGAAAGGTCTATCCAATACCTCAAACGATATATCAAAAGCCAAGTCGCCTTTATTGTATCCAAAATAACCACTCACTTCAAAATTGTCATATTTTATATCAAAGTCAAAATTATATTCTTCGCTCTCAATATACTCAACAACTTCATTATATACACACTCTAAGTTTTCTTTTGAAAGGTCAAGCAATTGATATTTTGCAAAGTCAATAGTATCAAAACAAACGTCGCCATTATACTCTATATCGGCACTCACATTAAGTCCTGAAATATTGGTTTTAAACTCTGATATATACTCGTCATTTACTTCAAAATCAAATGCTACTTTGCCAAACTCAACAGTAAAGTATCTGTCGTCGATGTTTTCAAATCTCAATACTTCACTGCCAGTCAAAAACTCGATTCCGCCAAAATCAAAGTTGTAATTTTGAGCAAGATAAACCAGAAGTCCAAGTATATTGTTTTGATGGGTATATACATGTACGTCATCAATCTTTATATAGATATATTCGTCAATATAATTTACTTTTATATCTTTACTATATAAGTTGGTATCGAAATCCACACGCATATCTGCAAAATCAATTGCAAGTTTGCCCGCAAAACTCTCATTTGTTTTTTCGTCAATCAGATTTATATCAAGACTCAATTCTTCACTTATCGCAAGATTGTAGATAGGTCTGATTAGACTTGCCATATCACTTACTGCAATAAAATCAAGTGCCGGCACAACAACCATATTGTCATAATATTCCAAATTGACAAAAGCATCAAAATCAAGTATATCAATTGCAATCGCTTCAATTCTGTCGCCACTTATATAAAAACGGATTTCATTTGTATCTACGATTATTGATACATAATCCTCATGCTCAACAATATCCCAGTCGATAGAGTTTAGATTAGTCAACATACCAAATCCACCCGCCATCAATTCATCAGCCCCGACAATATCTACATTGTCGATATTGCTTTTGATATCTTCTGGAAGTAGGTCGTATACAATACTAAATATCTCTTCTACACTTTCATAATTGCCTTTCAGTTGAGCAAATCCACAATCAACATATGCCATTTTGTCTTTGTAATATAGGTCAATTTTCTCCCCCATTACATTAGCCAAAAGCATCAAATTGTCATTATTGTAAAGACCATTGAAAGTTATTTCTTTGTTGCAAGTCTCGAAAAGACCATCAAAATTGATTGTTTCACTATTTACAGTATTCACTATTGCTTTTGCAAGGCGAAGCGCAGGTGTAACATTTACACCAGTATTTTCAGGCACATCAAATTGAGTACCTTTATTAGTATCGGTAATATCAAAATCAAGTTGGATTTTAGTATCGCCTAGCACAATGCTTGGAGTGGTTATGTAATCGATACCGTATTTGCTATCTAGTCCCACTACAGCTTGTAATCCATTATAGTCCACGATAAGTTGGTAACCATTATCCAATGTCTTTTCTGTTATGTACTGTCCTAGAGTATCAAGCACACTCATATCAAGGCTGCCCATCATTGAGCCAAGGTCAAGATTGATATCCACACCACTCACAGCAAGTAGACCTATTATTCCCTCGATTGCACTATTTGTATCAAGCATCATCTTATTACCATTTAGAGCTAGATACATGTTTTCTTTATATAACAACGAAATATCAATTGGATTGCCATTAATATTTAGGGTCAAATCCCCTTTTATGTCTGCACCTGAAAGTTCGTCATACAACACAACTTCAAGTGAGCCATCAATATTTATTACATTATTACCATCTTCGATAGTTAGGTTTAGCGAGCCTTCAAGGTCGGACATGCTCATAAGTGTCGAAACCATATTGCCAAGAAGACTAGAGCTTGCGTCTCCCGATCCCCCGTTTAGTTTTGGTGGATTAAAGGAGTATGTACTACTATTTACCGAAACAACTACAAAAGCGGTAGCAAAAGTTACAAATACATAACAGCCGACATAACTAAGCATGCGCCAAAACGAAAACTTTTTCTTTTGCTTATCTTTTTTAGCTTTCTTTGCTTTCTTCATTTCCTCTCCTTTATAAATTTCTTATTTTCCACTAAACCAATGGGTTTTCCCAAGGCGTAACGTAATCAAAAGTGTCAGTCAAGTCGCTATAACATAGAGTATAACCAAGTACAGCAATCGACACGTAGTATTTTTCTTCATAATGTATTTTTACAAAATCCCACTCTGGAGTTATTTCAAAAGTAACAAATACTTCTTCAAATTTAGGGAAATTTCCACTGCCACTTGTGGTGCGGATTTCGTACATATAATTCATACCCGAGTAGTATGTATCAAGTTGGATTTTGCACTCATAATTGCCATTTGCAAGTTTTTTAGGCGCGGTACAGCCTTCAGCTATTGTTGTGTTTGTGCCCACTACATAACTTATAAATGCTTCAGGTTTTGCACCGTATTTTTCTTTGTATTGATCCATATTTAGGATATTTTCAGGTTTATTGGACCAGCTAGCTGTAAAATCGCTTGTGATATTTGAGCCCTTATAATATTTCACTGTAGGGTCACCGATCTTATACAAAAATCTATCCGCAACTTTTACAAATTTACTAGCACTCACCTTCTCAGACAGAATATAACCATCTTTCAATGCCTTGTATGCGCTAAGTCCTTGTTTTACACCAGCAGACTCGATTACTCCATCTATCTTTTTCATTACAAAATCTTTTTGATTTAGATAATGCTCAGCAAGTACAAAGTTTTCCACACTCGTAAGGTCAGCTGGGGTTTTGCCTTTTGCTTTTTTCAAAGCATCGACTACGTCATTTCCTCTTACAGCCTCTTCAGTCTCAGTCACCGCAAGAACAGCACCGGTATAATTTTTGACATAATAATTTCCAGCAAAAAATCCTGACATAACTGCCAGCACAACCACTATTGCCAGATTTACTATAAATCTTACTTTTCCTTTTTTCTTTTTTACTTCACTCATCAATCTCTTCCGTCCTTTTTACCGGTAAGCCCCCACAAAAATCTTAGAGGAAGGGAGGTTATCCTGCCCAATTGACGCGCACTTGCTTTAGTAACTGTCGCCACCTCTTTTAAAATTTGTGTAAGTAGATTTTTATTGATCTTACTTATTTGCGTAACTTTAATATTGTATTTTTGCAAAATATAGTCAGCGACTTGTTTGTCACTCAATCTGCCGACAGATATTTTGTATTCATTTTGGAAAGCAGGTTTTGTCATTTCCTTCTTCCATTCTTTTTTCGAAAATCTATCAAATACAAAAGACGAATCCACAAACATATCGTCAAAATAATTTTCTTTTGAAGTCAAATATTCACTATTAAGCAAATCCATATTATTGATTTGTTTTATTGCGTCGATTACTTGATTGTCGCTTTCAAGAGGCTCACTCAAATACCTGTCATGAAATACTTTACCCGAATGATTTTTATTGTAAAGACGCGCAAAAAGACTGCTACAGCGACGAATAAAATTGGATAAAGCATCTTCTTTCTCTTGAATCACCATGTAGCAATCTTTACTGGATAATGCATAAGCTAAAAGGGAACATTGATTAAGGCTTGTGTATTTGTAAACAGAACACAAAAAAGCCGACTTTAATGACGCGTCTTCAAAACAGTCAGTCTTTCCACGAAGTACCACAGTATATATTCCGATACTGCTCATTTGACGAGCTTTTCTTGCCATACTCTCCTCCCTTTAGATTTTAATGTTTTACGCTTTAATATAGTGCAATCCGGTGAAATTTTTAAATATAAATCCACATAAATACCACACTTTGCACCCATTTCCGGCATTTTATCGTATATATAATATAATAATATAAATTAAAAGTCAATACTTTTTCTGCAAATATGTCCCTTTTGCAACAAATAACCTTTTTACTATGTCCCTTTTGCAACAAGTGGCTTTATATATTGCTATTTTTCAATTTGTCAAAATATGTAGAAAAATGTAGTTTGGAGGTAATATGATAAAGAAAGGTGTGATAATGTGTGGGGGCTGGGCGACCCGATTTTTACCTACGAGCAAAGCCACACCCAAGGAACTTCTTCCCTTGTATGACAAGCCTATCTTGCAAATACTAGTAGACGACTTAATTGACAACGGCGTGAGTGAAATTCTGTTTGTATTAAGACAAGGAAAAGAAAACATAGCAAAATATTTTTCGAGAGATATCGCTTTCGAAAATCAAATAAGCAGTAATGACGAGTACTTGGAGAAAATAAAAAACTACAATAATGCAAATTTTTATTTCGCGTATCAAAATTTTCAAAAAGGAACAGGGGACGCTTTGCTTCAGGCGAAAACTTGGGTCGGAAAAGAAACCTTTTACTTGCTAAACGGTGACGAAATCATAAACAACAACCCATCTATCATAACCCAATTAAAAAAGAAATATATCGAGGTACATTCCTCGATTATCGCACTACAAAAAGTGAGAAAAGAAGATGTAGGAAAATATGGAATTGTACGATTTGCAGATAAGAAAAACGGCTTAATAAAGGGAATAGTCGAAAAACCACTATCTTTTGACGCTCCTAGTAATTTTGCCAATATAGGCACATACATTTTTGACCATACAATTTTTGATTTCATAAAACAAACAGACGAAATGCCAATCACTGATGCCATCAATTTGTATTGCGGTATTCATAATTTATATGGTCTTGAAATCACTGGCCGACGATATGATTTAGGCTCACCAATAGGCTATGTTTTGTCCAATTTCGACTATTTACTTCACAATAAAAACACTCAAAAATATGCTCTAGAGTATCTACAAAGTCTCGACACTGATTAAGTTTTCGGATATATTTTCAAAAGAAGTCAATCAAATTATTTGTGTAAAAGCCTTTAATGCAATATAATTAGAATATGATATACGAAGAAAAATGGAAATACCAAATAGCTTTTAATAACAATGTCTATAAAGAAATCAAACGTTATTCTTTTATCTTAGATGACGAAAGTAAAAATTTACTAAGTAAAGAAATTGATTTTTACAGACATAATTTTTCACTCCTTCAAGTAATGGAGGCATACGACCAGATACCTGAGAGTGAAAAACAAAATTTTCAAAACGTCGTTCATAAAAGAATAGACGGTCTTCTTTATTGCCCAAAATTTTTAAAACAATACTTTGTGGGTATTATTCAATTGAAATACAGTGACAATAGCGAATTTTTTACTCATTTATTAAAAGTGGCTACCACTAAAAAACGCAAAAATATCCCACTTCAATTGTACAAACTTATTTTAGGCAAATACTACAATCAAGTAAAAAGGACCCTTCTTAGATATTCTAGAAGAAAATATACCTATGAGCCAAAACCAAGAATTGCCGACCCTAAAAAATTCTGTCAGAAATTGCATAGCACATACTCTACTGACCGCATAACTCAAGGCATATGGGGTGAAATAGATGACACAATTGTCAATTTTTATGTGGATAATAGTGAGGGCTGGGGAAAACTAAAATCACACCACTTCTCTGGAGTGTATCGTGATAGCTATACAATCAATGAGCAGGACCAAAACATAGAATACTCATTTTATCGTAATGTTTATCCGGGTGAAGCCCATTTCTACAATAATATACTTCCGTATCACAATCGCAACATTGATTTGGGAAGCGATTGGATTGTAAATGGATGGAGTTTTTTCTCCGCTACACACGTGAAAAAAAGCGTTCATACTAAAAATGTACATAGTATTATGGGAAATATCATGAAGCCTCTTCTTACATTTCCAGATTATGATAAAGCACTTGAGGCGTCTTACCTTTACATGCTAACAAAAATGTCAAAAAAACAAGCTTTTGACACCATTCTAACCATAACCCAAAAAGTAGGACTATATGAAAGTTATGTTATGGGCGGGCTTGCGACCGAGTTTGTAATCGACCATGGTTTTGCTACCAGTCCTATGGACTTACTTCGCCGATATCGCAGAGAAAATTTAGGTGACTTCTTCGCATTATATAGATAATTTCAAATTATAAATCAAAAAAAAAGACTGTATTACACAGTCTTTTTTATATTTTATTTTCCACGTCCAGTTACTTCGTCATGGTCATAACCAAATACTATATGAGTTATATTTTCACCTTTCGAAGGATTATCTTTAGGCTCATCTGCCTTTTTTTCTACAGGTTTTTCTCCAAGAACATTGTCATAATAACCTTCACCATATACAGTATCTATTACTTCTTTGTTTGATTTTTTATTACTTTCAACAACTTTCTTCGCAGCACTGCCTGGTGCATAAATTTTTCTTGTAGCGCCATCAAAAATCTTGCCTAGCCTAACTTCTTCATTCTCTAGATTTTTTTCAATGTTGTTTTCAATCTTTTTAATTTCGTCTTTTAAAATTTCAATTTCTCTATCGCCATTCACAATATGAGTTACTTGTCTTTCTTTTACTTCTTGAAGCAATGCATTGCGATAATCTTCACCCTTCTCAACAAGTCGGTCAATGCACCACTCATCACTAAAATCCATGGTTCTGTCGTGTCCATAATTTCCACCAACATAACGATAAAGAATGATTTTGAAAGTAAAATCATTTACAACAAGGGCTGCAGGCTGAAGTTGTCCACCAAGTTTTGCTTTTAAACTAACAGGCACTTTACGCACCACTTGCTTATCACTATCGTAAAATGAATCAATTGGAGTAATCGAATTTTTGATGCTTACGAAGTCCTTTTTGTAATGTTGTGCACCATTCCAAGTGTAAGGTATTCTTACAATCTCAGACATAAAATTTTGTATATCTTTAGTTGAAAAAAACTTATATTTTTCACTTTCTTTAGTAAATTGATACTCTTTAATCTCTTTCATAATCCACATCCCTATTTTTTTGCATTATAACACAACAAAACTCGTTGTCAAGGGGGATTTTTAAAGTTTTTATTGTTTTTACAAAACTTTTTTATTTGTAGTGATGTAATTTTTTATTTTTTAAAGAAATTTATAATCCCAAACTCAAAAATCTCCTTAAAATAGGCTTTTTGATACACTGCTTAATTTTATTCTACGCATTGCACACAAATTGCACTAAGTGGATTTTATGAGCTAAAATTACAGTGGATTATATTCGGTTATTAAAAAGAGAATTTAGCTCTAGTGCGATTCCCCAAGTATGAGGAACAGCGAAATGATTTTTTAAAATAAGACGACCGCTGGAAATCCGTTATGTCATATATTTTATTTGATTATTAGAAATAAAAAAAAACAATATCAACAAGCGATTCCGCAGGCATCAGCCGAGGACCAGCGAGGGATATTGTTTTTTTGTTTCGTTTATCAATTAAAACTACAAATTAAGTTTAGTTTCCAGCAAAATCAAGACCTTCGATAAAGTCGTAAAGTGCGCTTTGGTGAGCGATTGTAGTAAATTTGTAAAGGCTAGAATTTGAAGTGGTAGCCTTATTAGCAAGATTTAATACATATACACTTACTTCGCTATAGTTTTCATTGTCTTGTACTTCCAAAATCAATTCATAAAATTCTACATTTTTGCTATTGTTTTGGATAGTCTCGTCTTCCCAAACCAAAGTTTGTTTTTCAGAGAAAATAAATGAAACACAGTTTTTATCTTTTACGATTTCGTCACGAGTTTTGCTTGCTTCAAATTTTTCCATGCTAGCGTCAAAACCAAGTGCGCCTTGGAACAACGAACTCAACATATTGTCTTTCAAAGACTCTTTGTGAAGGCAAACAATTTTGTTGATACTATTTTTACCTTCTTCGTCACTCTTGGTGAAGGCTTGGTAGTACGAACCATTTTTATATACTTGTACGTAGTTTATTTTGTCGTAATTGGCAAGCTCATCTACAAGGTCAGTGCTATTTGTTTTGATGCATGCAAGTGCCACTGTAGCCCCTACAAGCAACACAACCAATACGATTGCTACAATAGAAATTACTTTTTTCATTTTTACCTCTTTGTGTTTTTTCTAATTTATCATAACCATTTGAGTTTTGCTTGTCAAACAATTATTCTGATTTTTTATCTGTACTCTCTGATTGCTCAGATTCTGCTGTTTTTTCTTCAGCCGCCTTTATTTCAGATTTTTCTGCTTTTGAATCGTCACTATTCTCAACTTTTGGACGATTTACTTTTTTAGCCTTTTCATTTTTAGCGTCTATTTCTTCTCTAAGTTTTTTGCCTTGTTCTTTTATTTTATTATATTCCTCTTTTGAAATAACACCTGCATTATTTAGAGCTTCAGCCGCTTGCTCTTTAAGTTGTTGTACTTTTAGAGCATTTGCATCTTCTTGTTCTTTCTTTTTCTTGTTTTCGGCTTTTTTACGCGATTTTTCTTCCTTATCAATACGTTTTACAATATCTTTATAATCCATTCCGCTCATAATTTCGTCTACTTCGCGAGTATAGATTGTTTCTTTTTCCAACAATAATTGTGCAAGATTGTCTAGTATTGCTTTATTGTCTTCTAGTATTTTATAAGCTTTTGCATAATTGGTATCAATAATATTTTTAATTTCGGCATCAATCATTGCTGCTGTCGCTTCACTATAATTAGTTTGGGTTTGGTAATCACGGCCGATAAAGACTTCGTTTTTACTTCCAAAACTAAGGAATCCAAGCTTTTCGCTCATACCCCATTCTGTAACCATTTTGCGAGCAATCTCTGTCGCTTTATTGATATCACTGCTTGCACCTGCTGTTATGTCGTCAAATTGTATTTTCTCTGCAATTCTACCACCCATAAGCATACATATGCGATTATTTAGTTTTGACAATGAATAATGCTCGTCGTCATCACTTGGACGAGTACTTGTATAACCACCTGCCATTCCACGAGGAATAATTGATACTTCGTGTATGTTTTCACCACAATCAAGTTTTTTAGCCAAGATTGCGTGACCTGCTTCATGATATGCTGTAAGTTTTTTATCATTCTCAGTCACAAGTCTGCTCTTCTTTTGTGGTCCCATCAATACCTTATTGATACCTTCTGTGATCTCAGTCATGCCAATTGTGAATTTTCCCTCACGAGCTGCAAGAATTGCGGCTTCATTAAGGACATTTTCAATATCGGCACCAGTAAATCCACTTGTAAGGCGTGCTATATCTTTCATATCTACAGATGGATCAATAGGTTTGTTTTTAGCATGAATCTTAAGTATGCCTTCACGACCCTTAACATCTGGGATATTTACATAAATTTGTCTATCAAATCTACCTGGACGAAGAAGTGCTGGGTCTAGTACATCAGCACGGTTTGTCGCTGCAAGTACTATTACACCTTCGTTTGCTTCAAATCCATCCATTTCTACAAGTAATTGGTTTAGGGTTTGTTCTCTTTCATCATTACCGCCACCAAGTCCTGCGCCTCTTTGACGACCTACTGCGTCTATCTCGTCGATAAACACGATACATGGAGCATTACGTTTTGCTGTCTCAAACAAGTCTCTTACACGTCCTGCACCTACACCGACATAAAGTTCTACAAAGTCACTACCTGTGATAGATAAGAATGGTACATTACTCTCTCCCGCAACAGCCTTTGCAAGTAAAGTTTTACCTGTTCCTGGAGGTCCTACAAGCAAAATACCTTTAGGAATACGTGCGCCAAGCGCTTTAAATTTGCCAGGATTTTTCAAAAATTCTACTATTTCTTGTACTTCTTCTTTTTCTTCGTCTGCTCCGGCGATATTGCTAAATCTTACATTGCTGCGTTCTACAAGACGAGCTTTGCTTTTGTTGAATGCTCCGACACCGTTTCCTTTTGAAGAAAACATTTTGAAAATCAAGAATCCAATTATCACCATAATAATAATGCTTACGTATGGTGCGATGGTTTCAATAAATGATGCGGTAGGATTTTTAAGTTCTAGTTTTACTTGAGCTTCAAGTGCCTTGCCTTCATTGTATTCTGCAATAAAATCAAGTTGGGACCAAGCAGTAAATTCAAAACAATAATCCGCTTCATAAGGGAAATCTTTAGGTTCGATTTCGCTATCTTTCATAAGTATATATGCCTGACCGCCTTCCGCATAAACCTCAGTGACCAAGCCATTTTCTACATAATTTTTTGCTGTTGTGTAATCTATTTTATCCACATTAGTGCCGCTACCAGCAAGATAAAAAATCAAAATGACAATTATCAAAACAACTAGCCATGCACCATAGCTGCGTACACTCTTTTTCTTTTTGTTGTCCAATTCAAACCTCCAATAAATACTACGGATATTTTAACACAAAAAGACTGAGATGTACAAGTTTTTTTGCGTTTATAGTATATATTATACTTAATATAGTACACAAATAATCTATCTTATGGTCAAATTTCTCGATTTTTCGAATATTTGCAAAGATATTAAGTCATCGCAAGACAAAGTTTTGCCGATGCACATATACCATCTACTATCTTTTTACTTAATTCCACAACCAAATTCATGCGGACACAACCCAAAAAAGCGAGCGCGCTCACTCCTTTTGGACACACCACTCCCACAATACTATAATCGCCCACCATTTCGCCATTGCCAAACTGTCCGCCTGCTATCACGCCACCAGAAAACGCCTTTATACAGCCCACTTCTTCAATATTTCCAAGTACCGCATCTATTACTATTATTGGTGAAAAAGGATGTTTTGATCGAATATCTTTTAGTACAGTTTTAAGATTGCTTCGATTAATTGGGTTTGACATATCCCCATATACTCGATTTTTGAATTGCGGTTTTTGTCTTAATAATTCACCGACAATCACACCGAGACTATCTCCCACAACTTTGTCACTGCCTATACATATAAATATCGGTTTTTCTTTACAGCCAAGCAGAAAGGTTGCGATATCAAGTCCTATTTTTTTTGAATTTTCACTTCCCTTACCATATATCATAACTCACCTCTCAAACAATTTTTTCCACTTGTTACATGTAATAAACTTCTTTTTATTGGAAAAATTATCTTTTATTAAATGACAAACTTTGTTTGTTGTGGTATATTATTGTATATAAACCTTTGAAGGAGGAATCTTTTATGTGGGTTGACATTGTATTTTTTGTAATAATTGCAATTTTTGCCCTTATAGGTCTATGGAAAGGCTTGTTTGATTCGCTACTATCGCTTATATCGACAGGTGTGTGTCTAGCGGTTGCTGTATGGCTTGCAAAACCTTGTGCATCTTTCATAAACAACACTATCAAACTTGACGTTCCAAAACTTTTTGACGGCTTGATTGGAAAGTTTTCAAACGAGGCTTCATTTGAGTTTTTCGGCATGACCTTTGCCCGTGGTGAAATTGCTGGTTTCTTATCAATGATATTTGCTGGACTTATAGTATTTGTTTTACTTCGTCTTGGCATCTATCTTCTTGCAAAACTTTTTGATAGTATTACTGCAAATAGCACAGCACTTAGTGGTCTTAATCGTGTATTTGGTTTGTTCTTCGGAATTTTGAAAGGCGGAGTTATTGTATTGGTTACACTTGCAATCTGCACAGTATTTGCTCGTTTTACAAATATAGAGACTCATATCAAAAAATCCACTGTTACAAATTGGGTATATAATTACGTAGACGATTTCACTGAAAAACAATTTAAAGACCTTGATATGCAAGAAATTATCCAAGACTTAGTAAAAAGTTCGGATGTAAGTACTACTATAGAATCACCTGCTGAGACTCCTACCGAGACTCCAGCTGCTTAAAATCTAAAAAAAAAGACCAAATAATTTTGGTCTTTTTTTTGCACTCTATTACAATCTTTCAATCAAATCATAAATTCGGTCAAGGTCATCAGAAGTATAGTAGTCAATATATATTCTACCTTTCTTCTCATTTCCTACGACACCCACTTTAGTTCTGAACTTGTGTTGCATTCTATTTACAAAATCTTGCATTTCGCTTGACAAGGATACCTTTGCTTTAGACTTAGGATTGTTTACTTCCTTAACAGCCTTTTCCATGTCTCTTACTGTTATTTTTTTACTAACAGCTTGACGAGCAAGTCTTATTTGAACCTCTGGGTCCTCCACAACAACAAGACTTCTTGCGTGACCTGCACTAAGTTTTCCACTTTCAATCAATTGAATAACTTCAGGTTGAAGTGAAAGCAGACGTACGTAGTTTGCAACAACAGGCCTACTCTTTCCAAGTTTGTCTGCCAAAACTTCTTGAGTCCAGCCATATGTAGTAAGCAATTCCTTCATAGCACGCGCAGTTTCGATTGGATTTAAGTCCTCTCTTTGTATATTTTCAAGCAAAGCAATTTCTTTCACTTGATTTTCAGTATACTCTCTCACTATAGCAGGAATACTCTTAAGACCTGCTACCTTACTTGCTCTAAAACGTCTCTCACCAGCTACAATCACATATCTATCACCGTTGCGTTTTAAAATAATAGGTTGGATAACACCATATTCTTTAATAGATGTTGCAAGTTCTTTAATTGCAGTAGGATCAAAATTTTTACGTGGTTGGCCTGGATTATTGTCTATAAGCGAAATTTCTACATCTATCACTTCTTTTATATTTTTGTTTTGTAAATTTGTTTTGTTGTTGTCAACAACATCACCCTTTTTGTCAATAACTACTTTTTCATTGTCGTCATCGAATATTCCAAGCAAACTTCCAAGTCCTCTACCTAAACCTTTATTGTTTCCCATTTTTCTACCCCTTTGTATTCCTTTCTAAAAATTCTTCTGTTAGTTTTTTATAAGCCACTCCACCTGTACTTTTTGGATCATATGCCGAAATTGGTTGACCATAACTAGGAGCTTCGGCAAGCCTTACATTTCTAGGTATAATGGTTTTGTATACTTTTTCCTTGAAGTATTTATTTATATCATCAGCTACAGATTGATCAAGATTACTTCTTCCATCTTTCATTGTAAGCACAACACCTTCTACATCTATCTCTGGATTTAAGTGTTTCTTTACAAGTTTTAGAGTATACATAAGTACACTCAATCCCTCCAATGCAAAATAATGACATTGAATAGGTATAATCACACTATTACTCGCAGTCAATGCATTTACAGTAATCAATCCAAGTGATGGTGGACAATCTAGACATATATAATCATAATTGTCTTTCACCTTAGAAATGGCTTTACGAAGGACTTTTTCACGATTCGGAATTTCCACCAAATCGATTTCTGCCCCAGCCAAATCCACATCTGACGGTATTACATCAAGTCTATCAAATTTTGTGTTAAGTATTATCTTATTGATATCTTCTTCATTTACAATTACATTATATATTGTTTTATGTTTGTCTTCTTTATTTATTCCCACACTACTACTTGCGTTTCCTTGAGGATCCATATCTATCAACAATACTTTTTTACCCATTTCAGCTAGATATGCCGCTACATTTACACATGTGGTTGTTTTTCCTACACCACCTTTTTGGTTTATAAACGAAATTATTTTACCCATAAGCTCACCTTTCAAGTAAATTTACATACAAATATATTGTTTCATGTGAAATATACCATTTGTTTTATAAATTTAATTCTTCTACCTCATCAAAAAACAATTATTTTATATATATCATTATTATATCAATTCTTTACACTTTCACCAAGTCGATTTTTATATATTTTATTACTAATTGACATTATTTTACCGTAATTTTCACCTAAAACAACTTTGCACCATACTAGTTTTAATTTAATGGAGAGGTGCGAGGTTTGTTTTGTCCTCTCGGATATTTATTTTTCGTAGTAGAGTTTTTATGGTAGATTAAAAAATATCTATTTAACCCCAACTCTTCTACATTCACTTCATCTACACTTTCAAGAACACAATCCAATTCTTTACATGTGTTTTTCGAGAGGGTTATTTCATCTCCATATCCACTCCCTTTATATAAAACCAACTTTCCATCCAACTTTATAAACGGTACCGTATATTCTAATAATGTACTTAATGGGGCCACAGCTCTTGCCACACAATAATCAAACTTTTCTCTAAACTCTGCTTTTTTAGCCATATCCTCACATCGACCATGAATAGCAATTGTGTTGTCCAGTTTTAATTTCTCAACAACCAAATTCATGAACTCGACTTTCTTATTAACACTGTCTAATATTGTTATATCAAGATCTGGTCTTATTATTTTCAAAGGAATAGATGGAAATCCCGCTCCGCCACCTATATCCAATACAGTCCTGTCTTCATCAAAACAATTACAAGGTAAACAACTATCTAGAAAATGTTTTAGCCATACACCATCATAATCAATAATATTTGTTAGATTAAAACGTTGATTGTACTCAACTAACAATTTATAATAATCATTAAATTGTCCTATTTGCTTTTCACTTAAATTTATACCATATTTCTTAAAAACTTCTTTAAAATCCATAAATATTCCCTTTATATCGTTATTATATCATTTATAATTTACTGACACAAACAATTATTTATAATTGTATTCTATTGTTTCACATGAAACATTTAAACAAAACACATCAGTATTAGTTCAAATAATAAATTCAACAATATAAAACAATACAACAAAGCAAAACCAGCAAATCAAGAGTTTCACATGAAACATTCCTAATAATAATTTGTAGTATAAAGTAAAAGATACTATCATACCAATTGTTTCACATGAAACATCATAATATCAAACCACACAACACTCTAATTATTCAAGAGATTGAATAAGAAGTATTATAACAAACAGCAAAGTAAATAAAAAAGATTGTTTCACGTGAAACAATCTTTTAAATACAATGCATGTAAATATACATACTTTATCATTTAGTGAATTTAGCAAATACAATAAACATATACACATAGAGTAATTATTAAACACAAAGATTAAATATAAATCAGCTACTTAGATTTACTTTTAATATAAACAATCAAAACACCAATATCAGCAGGACTCACACCAGATATACGACTTGCCTGACCAATATTTAGAGGTCGTATAAGATCAAGCTTTTGTTGAGCTTCTATTCTAAGGCCTTTAATCTTAGCGTAATCAATATCGGCAGGTATAACAACATTTTCATTTTTCAGACACTGCTCAATTTGTTTTTGTTGTCTAACAAGATATCCTTCATATTTAGATTGAATTTCTATTTGGTGTCTAACCTCATACGGATATTCACCTATCTCTGGATAATATTCCATTATTTTATTAAAATTTATATTATGTCGTTTCAAAGCATCATACACACTCAGACCACTTTCAGAAAAAGTCTCATTTTCTTTTAAAAACAAATCTTTTAAGGGAGATTTACTTCCTTGAGGTTTTTTACAATACTCAAACAATCTCTTTATCGCATCCATTTTGTTTCGATATGTATGTTTACGTTTATTGTCAATAAGTCCATATTTTATGGCAATATCTGTAAGTCTTATGTCAGCGTTGTCTTGTCTAAGCCACAATCTATACTCAGCACGAGACGTCATCATACGATATGGTTCGTTTGTGCCTTTTGTAACAAGATCATCAATAAGAACACCAATATAGGCTTCGTTTCTTTTTAATACAAGAGATTCTTTGTGTAAAATGAATTGAGCTGCATTTATTCCAGCGATTAAACCTTGGGCTGCGGCTTCTTCATAACCACTAGTACCATTTATTTGACCAGCACAGAACAAACCCTTTATTTTTTTATACTCCAATGTTGGATACAATTGAGTACTATCAATACAATCATATTCTATCGCATAAGCATCACGCATTATATGTGCATTTTCAAGACCAGTAACTGAATGCACCATATCATATTGAATATCTACAGGCATACTTGTACTAAAACCCTGAACATACATTTCCTTAGTATTAAGCGCTTCAGGCTCTAAAAACAATTGATGTCTATCTTTATCAGCAAACCTAACAACTTTAATCTCAATACTTGGACAGTATCTTGGACCTTCAGAATTGATAATACCTGAGTACATAGGCGCTTTGTCAAGATTGTCAAGTATGATTTTATGAGTTTTTTCCGTTGTGTATGTAAGATAACAATCGGCTATATTACGCGGTTTTTTCTTGGTCATAAAAGAAAAACATTGGATATCATCCTCACCTTTCTGAACTTCAACCTTATCATAATCCACAGTGTCCCTATGAATACGAACAGGAGTACCTGTCTTAAATCGATTTATCTTAAAACCTAATTCAATAAGGTTTTTTGTAAGCTCTGTCGCATTAGCAAAACCATTCGGTCCCTCGTTTTTTATATGTGTACCTACTATTACACGACTATTCAAATAAACACCTGTGCAAACAACTACCGACTTACATTCAAATTCCTCGCCTCTAGTTGTTTTTAATCCAACAACTCTACCATTAGAAACTAAAATCTCACTAGCTTCAGCTTGCTTTATATCAAGATTCTTTTGTTTTTCAAGTGTTTCCTTCATAAAAGTATGGTATTTGATTTTATCTGTTTGCGCGCGAAGACTTTGCACAGCAGCACCCTTAGAAGAGTTTAACATACGTCTTTGTATAGTGGATTTATCGGCATTTATACCCATCTGACCGCCCAAAGCATCAATTTCACACACCAAATGTCCTTTTGCGGTACCACCAATAGACGGATTGCACGCCAAAAAAGCAATACTGTCCAAATTTAATGTCAGCAATAATGTTTTTATTCCTTTTCTAGCCAAAGCAAGACATGCTTCACATCCAGCATGTCCGCTTCCAATTACAATCGCATCATATTTAGTAAATTTCATTTTTTCTCCAAATCATCATATTTTTCAAGAAGGACACCCGCTTCTTCAAATAACTCTAGTGAAAAATCATCAGGATAACCCTCTTTATAAACAACACGTTTTATTCCTGCATTTATAATAAGACGCGCACACAGAGCACATGGTTGATGAGTGCAATAAAGCGTGCCACCATCTACCGAGGTTCCAAGTTTTGCGGCCTGAATAAGGGCGTTTTGCTCAGCATGCACCGCAAAACAAAACTCTTGACGAGTTCCGTGTTCTATATTGTTTTTAACACGCAAACACTCACCTTTGTCCCTACAACTAACAATACCTGCAGGCGCACCATTGTATCCCGTAGTAAGAATACGTTTGTCTTTTACTATTATTGCACCAACATGTCTATTTGATTGATAACACGAACTCCAGCTACCAACCAACATTGTCATCTCCATAAACCTTTTATCCCATTTATCCATTCCACACCTCTTTTGCAAAATTTATTTACCTACACAAAAATTGGCAAATATTGAATTGATTATTTCCTCATTATTGGTCTCACCTGTAATTTCACCAAGAACCAACCAAAGATTATTTAAATCAATAGAAAGTAATTCAACATTGTTTTTATCATCAACACTCTTTATCGCATCAACACACGCCTTTCTAGCTTTTTTCAAAATAGAGTAGTGGCGAGTATTTGTGATAACAACATTTGAATTGATTATATTATCATCAATAATCGTATTGTATACAACTTCTTTGATTTTCTCTATATTAGTTTTGTTCACAGCGCTAACTTTTAATACAATTGGGAAATTGTAATTTAAATCATTGATTTTGTCACCCAAGTCTATTTTATTGACAATAAGTACAACTTTTTTATTTTTGACCAATTGAATTATTTCTTTGTCTAGAGGAGTAAGGTTTTCACTTCCATCAAGCACTAATAGTATCACGTCTGCAAAATTGATCGCATTTTTTGCGCGTTCGATTCCTATTTTTTCTACCTCGTCTTGACTTTCTCTAACACCAGCAGTATCAGTCAGTACAAACTTAACTCCATTATACACATACGTCTCTTCTAGGGTGTCGCGAGTTGTGCCTTGTATATCAGTTACTATAGCACGATTATAATTTAGTAGGGCATTCATAAGTGAGCTTTTACCTACATTAGGTCTACCCAAAATCAAAATACGACAACCATTTTTAATTTGCATACCCGTACCATGAGTGGATAGGAGAGTGTCTATCCTGTCTTTTAAATTTACAAGTTTTGTTCTAACTTCTTTAGATGTTATTTCTTCAATATCATGCTCAGGATAATCAAACACAACTTCTAGATAAGCAATAGTGTCTGTCAATTGTTTTTGAATATCATCTACTACAGTACGTAGATTTCCATCCATAAGATTGTAGCCCGCTTTTGCTTCGCTCTCGCTTTCAGCAGATATCACATCCATAACACCTTCAGCTTCATCAAGCGAAACTTTACCATTTAAAAAAGCACGTTTTGTAAATTCGCCACCATCAGCAAGACGACAACCTTTTTCAAGTAGGGTATCCAGTATTTTTTTAGTAACAACAACACCCCCATGACACTGAAACTCAATCAAATCTTCTCCAGTATAAGAGTAGGGGGCTTTAAAATATACACAAAGACACTTTTCATTAAAGTCACCAGCATGGAATGTACCAAGATACATATAACGTGGTAAAAACTCATTAACAGGTGTTTTGCATGAAAAAACCTTAGATGTCACATCTAGAGCATCTTTACCACTTACTCTTACTATTGAAATTCCGCCCACACCAATAGGAGTGGATATCGCTGTAATTGTGTCTTCCATATTTTTACCTTTATTAAAGTCCTCAATATTATATCACACTTTCAAATAATTAAAAGAGGAAAATGTTATAAAATTAAAAAAACGCCATAAAAGGCGCCTTATATAAAATATATTAACTAATATTTATTAAATCACTACATTCAGGAAAGCACAACAATAATAAGTTTGTAAATTCAACCTTATTAAACTCACCATTAAACATAACTTGAAAATCCACACCATAATAATTAAATTCTAAACCAGAAATTAAAAATCCATTTCTTTTATAAAATTCAATTCTTCGACTACCTATATCATTGTTGTTTTTAGGTTTTTCAACGCATAAAACAAATGATTTATTTTTGTAAATATTTTCTAGTTTTTTTAATACTTTAGAACCAAGTCCTTTATTTCTTTTACTTTTTTGGATTGCTAAATATACAATATAAACAAAGTCATTACAAACACATAAGTATGTAAATCCCACCAACATTTTTTTATCAAACACACCTAAAAGACGACTATTAGGAAAACTTAACTTGATCATATCTCGAAATTCTATTCTTTCATTATCAGGTATAGAATCGTAATATATATCTTTCAAATTTTCAATATTTTCGGATTTACAATTTAATTCCAGTAATTGCAAAATTTCACCTCTATTATATTATTAGTCTATCACAAATACATTTATCAGACAATAAAAAGACACTCACAAAGAGTGTCTTTATTTTTAGTCAATATAATCAATAACCAAGTATCTATGTGGCTCGTTGCCTTCACTGTGAGTGGTGATGTGATCAAGGTTTTGAAGGTGAGTGTGGATAATACGACGCTCATAACTTGTCATAGGCTCAAGTTTTAGACTTCTGCGATTACGCACAACCTTTTCAGCAAGGCGAGATGCCATATCTTTAAGAGTATTTTCTCTTTTCTCACGATAAAACTCGATATCAAGATATATCTTTCTCTCATAACTCTCAAGTCTTTCTTTAACATGGTTGTTTAGCAAAAATTGGATTGCGTCCATACCTTCGCCGTGATAACCGATAAGATTACCCATGTTTTCACCTGATACTCTGCAATATATATTCTTTTCTACCTCTTCTACATTAAGAGTGTATTGATAACCTGTTGCATTCAAAAAACCTTCCAAATAGTCTTTAGCAATCTCCATTGCTTTTTTACTTTCTTCTGGGTCATAAGGATATTCTTTTTTCTCTTTTACTACAGGAGCAGGTTTTGCTTTTTTAGAGGTAGGAAGTTCTTTTACTTCATGTTCCTCACCGTCAGCATATACGGTCATTTCTATTTTCACTTTCTTTAGGACACTGTTTTCTTCCAAAACTTTAACATCTACATTTTCTTTAGATGCACCAAGCATAATCAAGCCTTTTTCTATGGCTTTTTCTACAGATGTCGAAACAACTTCTATCTTTCTCATATTTTACCTCTTATCTACTGTACGAAACTTTCTTTTTGTCTTTTTTCTTTTTGTCGGATTTATCTTCAATAACATCACTAAGTATATTTACAAGTGGAGATGTTATCATTGTAAATATTCCGCCCGCCAAGATATATATACCGAATGAAGCGGTGTAGAATAGTGTAAACAAAGCCATAATTAAAGGCAAAATGAAGTTCATGGCTTGAGTACTTTCTTTTACATATACTTGACCTTTTTTCTTCGCTCTCATGCGAGCAATAAGCGCCGATACCCATGTTGTGCCAAAACTTGTAAGTCCTGTAAGTACCGCTAGTATCAAATAACCATTCCAACCATCGTACTTATCATTTGTAGCTATAGGCTCAATAATTTGATTATATTCGGTCTCTGTTAATTCTGTATCTTTAGTTTTTGTTTGGGAGATATAATCCTTATAATCTAGCACAACACTTGACCAGTTGTCTGGACGCCAAATACTCTTAATCCAAAGAAAACCAGTCTTTATCTCACCATATTTATCTACAACAGCATCTTGCGCAATTTTAACACAGTTTTCTTCTTTTTTTGTTTCGTCTCCAGTATAAGAATCAATAGCCTCAGTATAAGCTGTATTGTAAGTAGATTGTAGAGTCTTAAATTCTTGTTGGATTTTAAAACTACTCATTTCACGCAATGCGCCAAATAATGTAAAGAAAATCACCATTGTAAGTACCATATATAAAAGCATACCTATACAAGTACCATACAAACTGAAGTTTTCTCTTTTGTAAAGCTCCATCGTCTTTTGATTAAGCATTTGTTTGTTGTTGGCATAACGCTTATTGATTTTATCAAGCTCTGGCTTCATTGCGGCTTGTTTTCTCGAATTTTTTCGTGTCAAATGCTTATTGAAAAAATCGAATGGCAAAAGCACAACTTTAATAAGCAGTGTAAGCACAATGATTACTACCGCATAATTGCCGATACCACTTTCAAGCCAATTGATAATAGTAGCCCAAAGACCAGTAGGCGCAGTCACTTCACAAAGCAAACTACTCATATTTAAAATACCCATTTATTTCCTCCTTTTATATTGATCGGAACTAAGTCCACACCACCTTTATGGAAAGGAGTACAACGAAGTATACGTCGACTACCTATATATATACCTTTTACAACTCCCCATTCTTTAATAGAAAGCAACATATATGTGGAGCAAGTAGGGTAGTATATACAGGATTTTGGGAATAGTGGTGATATTAAAAATTTATATAAATATATCAAAAAATAACAAACCAAACGCAAGGGATAAAATACAATATATAGTATTTTACTCATTGTCTTGTTTTTGATATTTGTCGGCTTTATTAAGAAGATATAAGACTTGTCCTTTCAAATCCTCAAAAGGAAGATTGTCGATACCTTCACGCGCAACAAATATATAATTAAAATTTGGATTTATATTTGGTAATATATCGCGTATTATTTCGCTAAGACGACGCTTAACTAGATTGCGAGTGTGGGCTTTGCCTATTTTTTTACTTATAGAAAAACCTATACGCGCAACTTTCTTATTTGTAGGCACACTATATAGCCCGATAAAATTGGAGTAAGTAGTAGTGCCTTTTTTATAGATATAACCAAATTCTTTTCTCTTTGTAAGACGGTTTGTTTTTCCCAACATAGTTATAACCCTAAAAACTTTAGTATATACAAATTAAGTGCCTAATTGACGTAGGCACTTAAAGTGTAATCATTATTTATTGTTGTTTGTAGGTGTAAGAGATTTTCTGCCACGATTTCTTCTACGAGCCAATACTCTTCTGCCACCTTTAGTTTGCATTCTCTTTCTAAATCCATGAACCTTAATTCTATGTCTTTTCTTAGGTTGATAAGTCCTTTTCATGTTTCGCCCTTCCTTTCTTTTATTTTAAACGAGTTTTTGTTTTACACAAAAAATCGCTAATTAACATATTAGCGATTTAATTATATATAAAACTTCCCATTAAGTCAACATTTTTTGAAAAATTATTTTCCAGTAATTATCGCATTACACTATATATCGATTATATAATGCATTTTATCACTTTTGTATTTCTTCTTCCATGTGAGATTCGTTATTGATCTGTCTTACACATGTTTTGTCCAATCTTATAAGCGAATAACTACCAAGTATTGTATCACATTTTTCTACGTCTTTCTCACTAAGCCCCTCAAGACCATATTTTTTTATATTTCCTGAAGCCTCCATGTACAACATTGTTTCGTCTTCACCCTTATTTATTACTCTGTCCAATATATCAGCACATTCGTAAAGCAAACTCGATTCGTCAGTAATTAAATGATTACATTTTCGCATGTATTTATTATATTTGATTGACAATTTTCTCTTAAATTCATCCTCGCTCATTTCATTGTGAAGATTGTTTAGCGAATAATTTTCTACATATTCTAAAAGCAAATCAACATCACCTTCATTTATTTGTTTTATTGCTTCACGCACATTTTTGATTTTATCTCCGTCTACTTTTTCACGAGCACAATCAAGTAGGGCACTTATAAGTTTTGTCTCAGGGTCAAGTGCTTGACTCATTACAATAAGTTCTTTTTCCTCTTTATCTGTTATATCTCTTCCACCAATAAGATTGAATCCTTCTTTGTAATAAATATACTTCGCAAAATTACCACTATCAGTACTCAGTGTCAGACTTTGAAAACCTTTATCTTTTGCCCATTTTTTCACCCTTTTTAAAAGTTGGGTGCCTATACCTCTTTTTCTATATTCCTCTTTTACTTTCAAATACTCAATATACAAGTCTTCATTAGATTTTCCAGACATTGCACAGTGTCCTAAGACTTTATTATTTTCTACAGCAAGCGCTATAGGACTTTGAGGTGTAACTTTATGGTTATGAACACAATAAATACGTTCTATAATTGAAGCATCTTTTAAGTTTTCATATATTTTTATTTCCATACTACCTACCTTTAGATTCTGTTTTTGTTTCACTTTTCATTTTTTTTAAAGCCTTTTTTGTCGCTGTTTTGCTTTTATATATCATCTTGTCTCTTTCTATTAAAAAAACGTCTGCGATTACATTATTTACAAAAACATTTGTCTTTTCTTCTTCACTACCATTAATAATTGTTCGTCTACCACAATCATTATAATACTTTTTAATCGAAGAATAATAATGTTCGGTATCTATCGCTTTTTGCAATTCTTTTACCACATGCGGAATATATTTATTATTTAAAATAAACTTACTTATCTTGTAGTTGTAATTAAAAAAGTCAAAAACACAATTATAATGTTTGGTATTAGTAGGCTCTTCCATATATTGTAAAATATTGTCAAAATTTTTATTTTTCAGCATTTTCAATAATTCACTACCGATACTAGTACGCGTACTTTCAGCCTTCATTTCACCTTTCTTAGTCTTTATAGCACGTGTCATACATTCATGCATAATACAAGCAGTAAGCCATACATCTTCATCCACTTCTTTTATCATTTCCGCATCAAAGTTTTTCGAAATCCAACAACGACCCCAATAAAACACATCAGTGTCTTCACTTATTGAATCTAATACCAATCTTTGATAACCATTATCTTTAGCATATTTTCCTATTTCTTTTAAAAGACGAGTGCCTATGCCTTGGTTTTGATAATTTTCACCATCTACTATATTACCTCTCAAAACATTGAGTCTTTCAATATAAATCTCATCCGGCAACACATCATAAGATTCTTTATTGCCTTCAGGTAAAACACACGAACAAAAGCCTACGACATGTTTTTTCTCATTGTCGTATGCGTAAATCATTACTTCATTTGCTCCAGGCGTAAAAAATTTGGAATATTTCAAAACGATTTCTTTTCCTAAATAGTCTATTTTATCCAATATTTCACCTGGTTTTAATTGATGATATGTAAATCTTTCCATATAAATATTATACCATTAAAAATATTGATAGTAAATACCCAATTTAATTATATTAAAAAGTCATAAAGTAAATTGTCGAAAAATGTCGAAATAAAAAAGGGGATATTATTTCCCCTTTGAAATATCATAATTTCTTTCTATTATATACGATTTGCCTTTAGGTAGTGGCACTACAATACTTCTCTTTTTATCATTATCGTCTTTTTGTATTTTTTCTTGCTCTTTATCTTCTTGTTTTTCTTCAGTTTTATTAAATGAGTCATCAATAAATAAATTGCAGATATTACGACATATTCTATCCTTAGCTATTATTTCTGGATTTGTTACAATAGAGTGTGATGTAGGTACACTTAGTGCCATTTTATGAACATTGTATTTCAAATCTCCTTTGCCAAATATAATCATTTTATCTAATTTTGGATATATATCTTGCAAAAGCTCTCTATATTCCTTCATATCATTTTTTATTTGCTTATTGAAAATTTTGAAAGTAATATACGGATTATATTTATCATTAAAAGGATTTTCTTCAATTATATTATATTCAAAAAGATTGTCATACCATTTGTTTTTTAATATTTTATTTACTTCTGTTTCTACATTTGTTGTTTTTTCATAGGCTTCTTTTGTAGCTTCATACAAAAGACATGAAAGTCTCCAAAAACTTGGATTTGTTTCTTTCTCCATACGAGCCCAACCATGCTCGTGTTTTGCATATGTCACAAAACCATGCTGAAAATACAGACTTTCAGCTCTTTTATTTATAGCAGCAAGCTGAATACATTCATAATCATTATCTCGAGCAAAGTCGGTAATATAATTAAGAAGTTTTGATGCGATACCTTTGTTTCTATTATTTACACCGACTATTTCCTCGTCAAATGTTTCTATTTTAGATAGATAAAGTGTGGATTGAGGTTTTTTTAATAAATCAAGACTTGCATATCCCACAATTTTCTTATCCTCATTGTCATACACATACAAAAGCACATCACCTACAGTGATGTCAAAATAATAATAATGCTCTACAAAACCTTTTTTCTCAAGAAAATCAATTATCTCTTTATGTTTTATTTCATCTTTGCTTGTAGCGCTAAAAATCTCATATCTTTCCATATATTTATACTACCACTTTATTCTATTTTATTCAATACATATATTTTATTTTGTTTTGAATATTTTTTATAGTTTATTTTTTTTAAATATAAAAACTTCATTTTTAGTATATTTTCGACAATTTACGACAAAAAATAAAACCCCAATATATGAGGTTTTATATATTATACTATTCTTACAGGAAGGATTAAGAATAAAAACTCGTCACTGTCATTGCTTGTTATAATGCAAGGACCTACAGTCGAGACAAAACTCAATTTTAAAAATTCGTCACCCACAACCCTCAATGCTTCACTAAAGTATCTTGCATTAAATGCGATTGTAAGGTCATTGCCTGATAATGATATTGTGATGTTTTCTTTGATATCACCAAGGTCACTCTTACTAGACAATACCATGACTTTATCTGTGATATCGAATTTAATCATATTGTTTTTATCAATACGAGATAGAAGTGATGCTCTCTCAATCGCGTCTTCAAGTTGTTCTTTATTAAGAATAAGTGTGGTATTGAAGTTTTGCGGTATGATTTGATTGTAGTTTAGATAATCACCGTCAAGTAGGCGAGTAGTAATCTTAGTAGCATTAAGGTCTATCATTAGGTGATTCTTTTGAATATATACTTTGATTGTCTCATCACTATCTTCTAATAATTTTGAAATCTCACTAAGACTTCTAGCTGGCACAATAACACTAAAGTCACTTGTAGCCGAAACAATATTTTTCTTCACTAATGCAAGTCTGTATCCGTCTAGCGCTACCGATTTTATTGTGTTTCCTTTTATTTCCATTTTACAACCTTTAAGTATTGGACGGCTGTCTTCTACTGCCACCGCAAATATACTTCTTGATATAAGCGCTTTAAAATCTTTTTGTTTTATTTCAAAATAGTCATTAAAGTCAGGTTGTTTTATTTGAGGAAATTCATTTGGATTTAGACATTGGATTTTTCCTACACTATCTGTATATTTAATAGTAAGAAGATTTTTATCACTAAGATTAAGTTCGATTTGCTCATTGCTAAGTTTTTTTACATACTCTGCAAAAAGTTTTCCAGGCACAACTGTTTGGCCTTCAATCTTCACTTCTGCTCTGATAGTCTTTTCAATGGAAAGCTCTAAGTCAGTAGCACTAAGCGTAAGATAATCTTCTTCTGCTGTAAGCTTTATTCCTTCAAGTATTGGATTAGTAGTACGATTGCTTGTACCTTTAGATACTTTTAGTAGTGCATCGCTAAGCTCTAATCCTTCACAAACTAATTTCATTTTTCTTCGTCCCCTGTAGATTTATTTTATATTTTTTAATAATAATACTAATAATAAGTAGCTGTGAATTTGTGGACAACTTTTTTCTGTCCAATATATTGTGTCAAACTTTGTAGATATTTGTCAAACAAACACAACATGTAGTCTATCTTTATGTGGACAAGTCTGTGCAAAACTTAGAAAAGTTATCCACTTTGTCCACATTTGGCTGTGACTAAACCCTATTTGCCATGTTTTTGATGTCGCTAACAATGATTTTTATACGATTGTTTTCCTTTACACTTTGAGCGACTTTTTCACGAGCATGGATTACTGTAGTGTGGTCACGACCGCCAAACAATTCTCCAATCGAAGTAAGTGGAAGGTCAAGCATCTCGCAAATAATATACATACATATTTGTCGCGGCTCGACAATCTCTTTATTTTTCTTTTTACCAATAATGTCGTCTTTTGATACCGAGAAGTATTTACAAACACAATCCATAATACGCTCAGCTGTAAGATCTGCTTTATTGTGATCGACATGATCTTTAAGAGCTTCTTCTACATCTTCAAGTGTTGCTTTTTCTTTTCCTAGTAGTTCGGAGTAAAAACATACTTTAGAAAGTACGCCTTCCATCTCACGGATATTTGTGTCGCAATTTTCTGCGATATAATTTAGTACTTCGTCGTCGACATTATGATTTTCTTGTTGGGCTTTCTTTTGTAGTATAGCAAGACGGGTCTCAAAATCAGGTGATTGGATATCTTGTATAAGACCCATACTAAATCTACTTCTTAGTCTTTCTTCAAGTGTTGCAATTTCTTTTGGTGGGCGGTCACTTGCGATAATAATTTGTTTGTTGTTTTGATACAAATCATTAAATGTATGGAAAAATTGTTCTTGAGTGCTTGTTTTATTAGATATAAATTGAATATCGTCTACCATCAATACGTCAAGATTGCGGTATTTTTCTCTAAATGCACTATTAGCATAATCTTTACCGCTTCTTAGACTTTCAATGTAGTCGTTTGTAAAATTATTACAAGTAACATACATAACTCTAAGTTCTGGGTGAGATTTACGAATATAATTTCCGATAGAGTGAAGTAGGTGTGTCTTTCCAAGTCCTGAGTTTCCATAAATAAATAATGGGTTTATTTTACTAAAAGGACTCTCAGCCACGCCTCTACATGCTGCATATACATATTTATTGCTATTACCTACTACAAAGGTATCGAAAGTGTATTTTGGATTAAATTTACACAATTCTACGGCGCTCTCGGTGTCGCTTGTGGTAGGATTCTCAAGTTTTTCAGTCTCATACTTTTCTCTCTCGTCGGGAGCAAGTATTGTAAAATCTTTTATTTCATCACTTACACTCTTTAAAGCGAATGATATGTGTGTGCTGTGCAATTTTATGATACGTGTCTTCGCTGTCTCACTAGTGGTGCTAAGGTAAAATATTCCGTTTTTAAAATCAACAGGTGCAAGCGAATTGATCCATAAATCGAAAGATACTGCTGTTACTTCTTTTTCAAGTATCTCCAATGCCTTTTTCCATGTTTCGTCTAGTCGTACCATAATCTCTCCATTTTTTATTTAATAAGTGCCAGATTTTATCCCAAAATCTGACCATATATATCTATTTTATATTATCAAAATTTGTTTTTAATGTAAATTGTTTATATTATTTTACACTATATTTCCCAAAAAGAAAAGCCCTAACCTTGTTTTATAGTGCCATTTTCAACCACAAACTTACTTGCCTCCACATCAAAAGGAAAGGAGGTGCAAGTAATAATTGTTTGGATATCTTTAATGTATTCCAAAAGTTTTAATTGACGTGCGTCGTCAAGTTCGCTCAATACATCATCAAGAAGCAGTACAGGATACTCACCAAAAGTATCTTTAAATACATCAAGCTCGGCTAGTTTTAGAGCAAGTGCCACAGTACGTTGTTGACCTTGACTGCCAAAGTGGCGCACATCAATATCATTGAGCATAATCTTTATATCATCTCTATGTGGTCCGACAGTTGTGTATCCTAGATTCAAATCCTTTTCAAGACTGTCCTCGTACGCTTTGATAAGTATATGTTTTAATTCATCTTCAGTGTTTGCTGTAAAACCTGTATAACTAAGTTCTAGACTTTCTTTACTGTCGGTCAAATACTCCTGGCATTTTGTAGCATATTTTTTAAGTTTTTCAATAAGACCCAATCTTTGGAAGATAATCTTACAACCCACACTTGCCAATTGCTCATTCCAAATACTTATTGTATCCTGAACATTTTTAGGATTATTGAATGAAGTTTTGAGCAATTTATTGCGTTGGTTTAGAATAAGATTGTATTTATTTAGATTGTAAAAATAATTTTTATCAAATTGAGACAAATCTATATCCATAAAACGACGTCTTTCGTCGGGGCTTTCTTTTACAAGTTTCATCTCATCAGGTGAAAAATAGATTGCATTAAATTCGCCCATAAGTTCGCCCATGCGTTTTATAGGAAATGAATTGATTTTGATGGCTTTGTTTTGATGAGCGAAAAGAAAAATCTCGATTTTCTTTGGAGTTTGTTTTTTCTCAATCTCAAGAACAATCTTGGAAAAAGAAGCATTCCATTTGATAAGTTCTTTATCTTTTGCGGTGCGGGGACTTCTTCCAATCACGCACATAAAAACCCCCTCAAGCATATTTGTTTTGCCTTGAGCGTTTTTACCTACTAATACATTGATATGGTCACCAAAAAATATTTGTTGGTTGGAATAATTTCTGTAATTATTAAGTTCTAGACTTCTAATCCTCATAATGTGTTTCCTTATCTCTTCTATTATACTAAATTTTCACCCAAACAAAAACCGTTTTTATGAAAGTAATGATAACATAATTATAACAAAACATTTTAAATAAATATTGAAATGAATATCAGATTATGGTATAATAACAATATGAAACAATATTTTTATTTGAAGGACTTGCTTACTACAAGACAATTTGAGTGGGTGGTCGAAGAATTTAATAAAAAAGACAGTGATAGATACAAACAATTTATGACTTTTCGTGAAAATATGCTAAATGGTGAAGTTGGAAGTGTATGGAATGGTGTAAAAAATGAGTTTTTAGCTCTGTCGCTTTGCATGATTGGTGTTCCGGTGTGTGATTACAATGGTTTTACATACAATGTCAATATTAAAGAAGATGAGGCTAAAATAATCAAACAATTAAAATTTCCAAACAAGCTAGATAAAATGATAGATGCGGATGATTATTTTGAAGTGAAGACTTCAGAGGGTGATTTTGCGTATAAAGCTGTCGGTATGACAGATATGGGGTATAAAAGATATGAAAGTATAAGATATACACCTACATACAAATTAGTAAAATGTGACCCTTTCTCAGAAGAAGGTAAATATACACCACCAGTTATTAAAAGAAGTACAAAGACACAAAATAAAGACAATGATAATAGTATGACAAAATAATAAAATAACAAAAAACCTGACAGGAAAATGGCAGGTTTAATTTTAATA